>NZ_CP165727.1:313611-627222 GCF_041200175.1 Streptomyces sp. R33
GGCGACGGCCGCGGGGAGTGGCCGCATGCGGTGGAGCGGGTTGGTCATGTCTCTCCCGTCGGTGGCAGGCTGAGGGGTTGCGCGGGCGGGTGGGAAGGGGCTGCGAGGGTCCTACGCTCGACCCGCGGCCAGGTCCATCAGGCGGGACAGCACACGGCCGCCGGAGGCGGTGACGCCGTCGTGCTCCCATTCGTTGGTGACCCATACCCGGGTGGCGCCGACCTCGCGCGCGGTGCACAGGGAGAGCCCGGCGTCCACGTACATGTCGTCGTGGTAGACGAGTGCGGCGAGTGGGACCCGGTTGGCGGCGAGGCGGCGAGGGTCGTACAGCGGTGGCCAGTCGGGGCGTTGGGCGAGCAGATCGGCGGCGTCGGCGAAGGGGCGCAGGCCTTTGACCTCTCGGAACATCCAGGGGTAGATCATTTCTCCGGTGAGCAGGAAGGGGTCGGCGTCCTCGGCGAACTCGGGGAAGGCCGCCAAAGCCCTGGACGCCGCCCAGCCCGTCGGCCCCGCGCCCTGGCCGTACAGGGTCTCCTGCATGACGGCGAAGAGCGGGTTGTCGGTGAAGCCGGTCAGTGTCATCACCTGGTGCAGGAACGTGTCGGTCAGCTTCGCTTCGCGGTCAAGGGATTCCTCGAGGAGCCAGTGGATCCGCTCGAACCCGTCGCTCATGCCGAGGGCGAGGCCGAGCGTGCGCAGGCGGCGGGGGGTGAGCCGGTCTCCGTCGGGCAGGCGCACATCGGTGGCAGCGAGGAGGCGGGCGATCTCGCGCAGCCGGGCTGCGTCGTCGGGGTAGCGGGCGTAGAAGCCAAGGACGCGGTCCCGCACCCGGGGGTAGGTGCGGGCGTAGACGTCTTCGGCGGCGGCCGAGAGGCCTGGCAGGCCGCCGGTCACGTAGCACGCCCGCAGCCCTTCGGGCGCCTTGGAGAGATAGGTGAGAGTGATGAAGCCGCCGTAGCTCTGGCCGAGGGTCTCCCAGGGCTCGTCCCCGCACAGCTGTCGGCGGATCATTTCGGCGTCCGCGACGATCGAGTCGGCGCGGAAGTGGCCGAGATGGTGGGCCAGCCGGGCCGGTGAATCGAAGCGGGAGGCGGCCCGGGCGGTAACGGGGGTGGAACGGCCCGTGCCGCGCTGATCGAGGAAGAGGACCCGGTGGGTCTTGAGGGCCTCGGGCAGCCATCCGGGTGAACCGGCCGACGGCCTGGGCGACTTGCCGCCGGGTCCGCCCTGCAGATAGAGCAGCCAGGGTAGTTGCCGACCTGCTTGGCGCACGTCTGTGACCTCACGGGCGAAGATCTGGAGGGTCGGACCGTGCGGGGCCGCGTGGTCCAGGGGGACGGTGAAGTCATGGTCGATGGTCGCGTACGCAGAGTTCATGGGTCCCCTTCACGGCCACCTGGGCACAATGACGTGTGACATTGCACGACAGCATGGCGCGGCCAACAGCGGCTGTGGAGCCCCCACTTATCCATGACTCCACGTTATGGAGGCGCGACAATTGTGGGTGCCATTTCACATAACTATGTTATCGGTCACATTCCAGCCTCCTCGGGCTGCCCGACTGTTCACGGAGTGACCACTGATGAACAAGCGCACTCTCCACGCCGTCGCCACCGCCCTGGCGGCGACCGTCACACTCGGCATGGCCGGCTGTTCCAGCGGCACCCATTCCGGCAGCAGTCAGCAGGACAAGGACCAGAAGAACCCCGCACTCGCCAACGCGGGGGCCATAGTCGGCGGCACTGCGCAGAAGGGCGGCACGCTGACCGTCCTGTCCAACCAGGACTTCACCCACCTCGACCCGGCCCGCAACTGGGTGATCGGCGACATGGACTTCGGCACCCGGCTCCTCTACCGCACGCTGGTTACGTACAAGGCGGAACCGGGCGCGAAGGGCGGAGAGCTGGTCCCCGACCTCGCCGAGGACCTCGGCGTCTCCTCCAACGGTGCCAGGACGTGGACCTTCAAGCTCAAGAGGGGTCTCACGTACGAGGACGGCACCCCGATCACCGCACAGGACGTCAAGTACAACGTCGAGCGGTCCTTCTCCCCCGACCTGCCCGGCGGCCCGGACTACGCCGCCCGCTACCTGGCCGGCGCCGAGGGCTACCGGGGCCCCGCCCAGGGGCAGCACCTCGACTCCGTCAAGACCCCCGACGACCACACGATCGTCTTCGAACTCCGCAAACCCTTCGCGGAATTCCCCAACGCCACCGTCCTGCCCACCTTCGCCCCGGTGCCCAGGGCCCAGGACAAGGGCCCCCAATACGACAGCCGCCCGTTCTCCTCGGGCCCCTACAAGATCGAGTCGTACGACCGGGACAAGCGGCTGGTGCTGGTCCGCAACCCCCACTGGGACCCGGCCACGGACATGGTGCGCAAGGCATACCCGGACAAGCTCGTCGTGGTGATGGGGCTGAGGGCCAATCAGATCGACGACCGGCTCATCGCCTCCGAGGGGGTGGACTCCTCTGCAGTCTCCTGGGGCAAGCTGCGCCCCGAGAGCACCCCCAAAGTGCTCACCAAGGCCGACGTCAAGGCGCGCCTGCTGGCGGAGTCCACCAACTGCACCGAGATGGTGCAGATGCACACGGGCCGCGCCCCCTTCGACAACCTCAAGGTCCGGCAGGCCGTGCTGTACGCCCTGGACCGCGAAGCGGTGCTGACCGCCTCGGGCGGCCCGGCCCTCAACGACCCGGCCACCGCACTCATGCCCGGCTCGCTCTTCGGCGGCAAGCAGCCCGACACACTGGGGATCCCGGCCACGGGTGACGTCGAGAAGGCGAAACAGCTCCTGAAGGAGGCGGGCAAACCGGACGGGCTCACGACCACCATCACCGTCTCCAACGGGGACAAGGGGGCTGCCGAGGCGATCCAGCAGTCCCTGGGCCGGGCGGGGATCAAGGTCAACATCGACACCGTCGACCCGTCGGCCTTCTACGACACCATCGGTGACACCAAAAGCCGCACCGACCTCGTCTACACCGGCTGGTGCCCCGACTACCCCTCCGGCTCCACCTTCCTGCCCTTCCTCTTCGACGGCCGCTACATCAAGGAGAAGGGGAACTCCGGCAATCACTCGCTCTTCCGCGACGAGGCGACGATGAAGCGGATGGACGAGATCGCCGGCATGACCGACGCCGCGCAGGCCAACACGGCGTGGCGACAGTTGGACGGGGAGATCCTCGCCAAGGCCCCGACGGCGCCCGCCGTCATCGAGCGCATGCCGCTACTACTCGGCACCAACATCGCCGGCGCCTTCGGCCACACGTCCTTCGGCGGCCAGCTCGACTACGCCACGATCGGGCTCAAGGACCCGGCGAAGAGCGGCACCTGACCCCACCCCGCGCAGTCCCCCGGCTCCATGGCATGGAGCCGGGGGCACTGCCGCGTCCGTGCCGCTCCTACGACTTCGCGATGCGTACGGTCTCGCCGTACCCGTCGGCGGCGAGCACGTCGATCCGCACTCCGGCCGCCGCATCGGTGAACGACTCGCCGGCCCAGAACAGGGCGTCGTCCAGCGGACGGCAGCAGCCCGCGGGTGCGGCGGCCGGCTTGGCGTCCATCACCCTGACCGGCCCCTGGCCGGTCTGCACGGAGGCGTCGACCCGGTAGACCAGGGCGCCGGTCGAGCAGGAGCCCGCGTCCGCCTGGATCCCGCGCCTGGACTCGACGACGTACGCGGTCGTGGGGCCGGTGCGGATCACCGCCAGCTTGGTGCCGCTGCCGTACTCGACCGCCGTGAGGTACACGGTGTCGCTGCCCTTCGTGGCCCGGCACACGACCTGACCGTCCCCGGTCCAGCCGAGCTTCCAGGAGTGCCAGGCGAAGAATTGCGGCCCCCGGCCGCCGATCAGGCCCATCACGTCCCAGCCTCCGACGAAGCGGTGGGCGTCGTTGCCCGTCGCGAAGGCGTACAAGTCGGGCAACCCGAAGGTGTGCGCGGTCTCGTGGGCGACCAGCTTGGCACCCCAGTGCCACATGTCCTGGCCGAAGGTCACCGCCCACTTGACCCGGCGGCCGTCGGCCACCACACCCGCCGTGCCCGACTCGTACACGTACGTGGGTGTGAAGGAGATCGCCGCCGCGTGGCGCGTCGGCACGACGTACACCATGTCGTAGCCGGAGAAGTCCACGTACGGATCGGCGGCCGCCACCGCGTCCTTGACGTACGCCTCGTGCGTCTCGTGGGTCAGGCCCCGCGCGAAGCCGTAGTCGGTGGAGGCACGAGGCATGCGAACCCACCGCTGGTGCTGGTCGATCGCGAGCCAGGTCCTGCCGTACGAGGCGTACCAGAGCCAGTCCGCCCCGGCCGTGATCTGCGCGGAGTCCTCGCTTGGAGCCTCGGTGGCCGGTGCGTCCGGGAAGTCCACGAAAAGCATGCCGACCTTGACCGTGCCGACGGGACGCCGGAACACCGAGTAGTCCGTGTCGTGCCCCTCGTCCGTCCAGCCGGTGGTACCGCGCAGGGCACAGGCCGACGGGCTGTCAGCGGCGTCGGCGGTCGGCGCCACCAGCAGGAGCAGCAGCAGTGCGGCGGCCAGGGCGGCCGACAGCCCGCGCGTGGCCGTCGGGCGGTGGTTGGGTCTGGATCCGGGTCTCGTGGACACACAACCTCCAGTAAATAACGTGTGACATTTCACATAAGATTGATGGGATCCGGCTCCTGTCCGAAAGCTGTCGTCGCTCCATAACATGCGCGGCATGGAACTGGAAGTACGGCACCTGCGGGTGGTGTGCGCGATCGCCGAGGCCGGCAGCCTCACCCGGGCGGCCGCCGCGCTGTCCATGACCCAGCCCGGCCTCAGCACGCAGTTGCGCCGCATCGAGTCGATGCTCGGCGGTGTCCTCTTCGACCGGCGCCGGGCCGGAGCAACACCCACGGCCTTCGGCGAGCTGGTGCTGGCCCGGGCCCACGCCGTCCTGCCGGGCATCGACTCCCTCCTCGCCGACACCGCCCGCGCAGCCCGCCACCTGGCCTCCCCGGACCGGGTCCGCGTCGGATCGGTCGGTGCTCCCCTCATCGGCCACCTCGTCCTGGCCATAGGGAGGTTGCTGCCCGAGGCCGAAGTCACGTCCCGGTGCCACTACTCCCCCGTCACCCTCCTGGACGACCTCGCCGCCGGCCGCCTGGAGGCGGCGGTGCTCGGCGACCACCCGGAGCAACTCCTGCCCTCGCGCGAGGGGGTGGTCCTCACCCCCCTGGTCACCGAACCCGTCTTCGCCCTGCTGCCCGCGACGCACCCGCTGGCCGGCCAGGAGGCCGTGTCCCTGACCGAACTCGCTGATCACGACTGGGCGATGCCCCGGCCGGACGGCGACCGCACCCGCGAGTACTGGTCCTCCGTGTGCGCGCTGACCGGCCGGCGCCCGTCCGCCCCACACGAGGCCGAGGGGCGCCAGCTGATCGAACTGGTCCGCGCGGGACTGGCCGTCAGTCTCTGCCAAGCCACCTTCGCGGAAACCCCCGGCGTCGCCGTCCGCCCCCTCGCGGGAAACCCGCTCTGGTACCGCCACGTGCTGGCCTGGCATCGCGAAGGCCCACTGACACCCCACGGCGACGCCATCCTCCGCACGGCGGCGGCCGGTTACCTGGACAGCTGCGCCGCCAGCCCGGTCTACGCGAACTGGCGCCGCCGACACCCGGACCTGGCCCAGCCCTCCGCGTAGCAGCAGGTCAGGCACGCTCGCATATGAGGATGGCTCCCATAGCAATGTACGGCCGAGCGTCGTTCCGACTCCTCCCCATACGCAACCTCAACCAGGCGGGAACCCCTGCCCGAGCGAGATCAGCACGCCCCGCTGTCGTGTCCGGGCGGGAGCCTCCACGAAGAAGGCTGGTGAAGGCGCGACCACAGGCCCGCAGGGGGTCAATGGGCAGGTCCACGCGGAAACCCTCGCAACCACTGCCCGTTCCGAATGAGTTCACGACGTCCTTCGGGAGGGCCGGGGCCCATGCGAGCAGTCGCTGCAGGGCCGCTCCGAGGGGTGACGCGCGAGCGCGACGCGATCGGGGTCCGTGCCAAGGTGCTCGTCCAGACATGAGGAGACGCATCCCACGAAACCGGTCGTGGCCTGCATCTCCCAGTCATCGCAGGCGCGGGCCAACCACTCCGCAGCGTCAGCGTGTCCGAGCAGGGTTACCCGGCCCCGCGACCACGGGTCCATGCGCATCTGGGCCATGGCGTCGCAGTAGAAGTCGGGCGCCTTCCGGCCGGCCTCGGCCAGGCGAGCGCGGGAGCGGGAGCGGGAGCGGGAGCGGGAGCGGGAGCGGGAGCGGGAGCGGGAGCGGGAGCGGGAGCGGGAGCGGGAGCGGGAGCGGGAGCGGGAGCGGGAGCGGGAGCGGGAGCGGGAGCGGGAGCGGGAGCGGGAGCGGGAGCGGGAGCGGGAGCGGGAGCGGCCGTTACCTCTCCATGTCCGGGGGCGGCGCGGTGGTACCCAGGGTCCGCCGGGCGTCCAGCCATACCCTCTCGAACTCCTCGGCCGAGATCGCGCCGGCGCGCGGCGCGTCCTCCCATCCCGTGAGCCTGCCCTCGGCGACGAGGCCGTACCGCTGCTCGTAGCGGCTCATCGTCGCGATGTCCGCACGCTCCTGAAACCGTAGAACCTCCGCCAGGGAGGCGGCGGTCACCGGGGCGCCGTCCTCGGCTCGCAAGTCCACTTGCCGTAGAACCCACCCCTCCTCATCACCCTCGAAGTACTGCCACAGGCCTCGGGCCTCGTCATACGTGCGGATCCACATCACCATGGCACCACGCTCGCGCAGGCAACAGGGTTGCTCCGGTACGGCACGCGCGTGGCTGCGGACGGCTCACCCCATCGCCGAGCACTCGAACGCCGCCGTGACGCCATCCGGCAACGCTGCGATCCTCGGAAAGGAATGGGGGGCATCCCCCGACAGCGGTCTCGTGCCGCCCTGCGCTCGGCTCCCGCCGGCGGTACCGGCAAGACCGCCCCGGCCAACAGCCTGGCCGGCGCTGATCTCCGCCACCAGCTCGGGCGCACCAGGACCGCGTCCAAGAGGGAGCGGTCCGGCACGAAAGCACCGCCTGGACGGCCTCACCCGTGCGCCGCGGGCCAGCTGAGGGGGCCCGAGGCGGGCCGGGAGCCTGTCGGGCACGAGCGCACCGTAGGGCTGCGCCCTCCCGGCTGCACCGGCTCAGCGGCCGATCGCGTCTCGGACCAAGCCCTCCGGGGTCGCTCGGCGCAGCAGGTCGGTCGGCCCACCGACCGCTGCCTTCGGCCTTCGGCCTTCGTACGGGCGGTGCCGTCGGCGACCGCCTGATGGACGGCAGCGGCCATCCGACCCGTCTGCGGCAGAGTCGCAGTCTCCCGACGGTCGGGCGGGGCGCCGCTCACCGCGGTCGCCCCCACTCGGTACTGGCTGTTTTCAGCCACATCCAGGCAGTGCATGCCAACGACTCCGACGCAGCGGCGTGGTTGGCGGCGGGCGAGCGGGAGCTGCCCTCGGGCTCCTTGACGCCGGCGGCCCCATCGTCATCCCAACCCGTTGGCGTGGTGGCAGTCGGGACTGCCACCCACAAAGGGACCGGCCGGTCATTTGTCGCGCTTACCGGTGGGAGTCCCTCGAGCGGACGAAGTCCGAGGGTCCCCTTCAGCGCGCCCCCGTCTGCGGGGCAGCGCTGGCGCGGATGGCGGAGATGACCGTGCGCGCCCAGTCGGCGGGGTCCGGGGTGTCCAGCAGGGCCGCCAGACGGGCGATATGGGTAGCGCGTTCGTCCACCGGCATGGCCAGCGCGGTTCGCAGGCTGTCCACCAGGTCATGCGGAAGCAGTGGGTCGGTCAGTACGGCCGCGGTGCCCAGGTGTCGGGCGACTCCCGCGTGGCGGGAGAGGATCAGGACGCCCGGGCGGTGGGCGGCGTGGTGTGCGGTGATGTACTCCTGGGCGGTGAGGTTCATTCCGTCGGCGAGTGAGGTCACCCAGAAGACGTCGGCCTCGAGGTAGTGGTCGACGACCTCGGTGAAGTCGAGGGTGTGGGGGACGTACTCGACGGGGCTGCCAGCCGGCAGTGCTCCACCGCTGGTTGATGCAGGTGATGGCGTTCTCGAGTGCGGTGCGGGTCGTGTCGTAGGCGTGGATGCCGGGCTCGGGTGGTGGACAGATCAGGCGGTAGCGGACCTGTTGCCGGAGTGCGGGCTCTTCGGCGAGGAGGGTGTCCAGTGCGCGGATCTTGTGGACGGGGGCTTTGGCATAGTCGAGGCGCTCCACCGACAGCACCAGCTGGATGCCGTCGTTCTCGTGGTGCGGTCGAGACCCGGCCCGGGAGCGGGAGCGTGCGAGGTGGGTGACGGCGGGGCGGTCGATGCCGAGGGGGTGCACGCCGATGTGCGGGGCGGGCACCGCGGTGCCGGCGAGGAGCCGGTGGAAGTTGTCGGCACAGTCGGGGGTGTGGAAGCCGGCCCAGTCCAGGCGGGCGAGTGAGTCGCGCAGCTGGTCGGCTGCCGGGATGCGGCGGAAGACGTCGGGGTGGGGGAAGGGGGTGTGGTGGAACAGGCCGATGGTCAGGTCGGGGCGGTCGGCCTTGAGAGCGGCGGGTACGAGCCAGAGGTTGTAGTCGTGGAGCCAGACCGTCGCACCCTGTTCGGCGAGGGAGGCGATGTGACGGGCGAAGGCGGTGTTGACGGCTTCGTAGTCGGCCCAGTGGGCGCGCCGGTGCAGGATGAGCTCAGGCTGGGACATCAGGGCCGGCCAGAGGGTCTCCTTGCACGTGCGGTGGAAGTAGCCGGCCCACCGGTCGGGGGGCAGTGGCAGGAGGGACAGCGTCGGGACGCCGTCAGCCCGGGGCGGGGCAGGTGCAGGTGCTTCGCCGACGTGGGCGGCGGCCCATACGGCGTCCAGGTGCTCGTCGGCCAGAGCGGCCTGCAGGGTCGGCAGGATGCCGTTGGGGCTGGGGGGCGGCCGCCATGCTCCGTCGCGCCAGCACACGGGCGGGCGGTGGTAGCCGACCACCACCGAGCGCTCAGGAGGCCGGCCCAGGAGTTCGATCCCCTGCAGCACGGCGGCCGCTCCGTCGAGGGCCGAGTGGTGGACGCGGTCACTGGCGGGGACCCGCGCGGTCAGCGCGGGTTCCGCGTTGGCGACCACAACGGCGGGCGTGCCCAGGCGGAACAGCGAAAGGTCGTTGAGGGAGTCCCCGGCCACCAGCATCGCCTGCCGGGGCCACCCGAGCGTCTGGGCGAGGAGCTCCAGCGCACGTCCCTTGCCGGCTCTGGGCGGCAGGACGTCGAAGTACCGGCCCGAGGCGTACGACCAGGAGCATCCCAGCGCCTCCACCGCACGGATCAGCTCGTCGGACAGGGCCTCGGGGGCAAGGTGGAAGGAGCAGCGGCCATCCTGGGGTACCTCCTCCTGGTACACCAGGTGCGGGAACGCCTCCAGCGCCGCCCGGACCCGTCCGGCGCCCGGCCATCCGGCGCGCAGCCGTGCCTCCAGGGCTCTGGCGTGCGCCATGCGGGGGGCGTCGACGATGGTGCACCCTACGTCGGCGATGATCCAGCGCGGGGGCGGCAGGAGAGGGTCGTCGCGCAGGAGCGCCCGGACCGATGGCAGGCCGCGGCCGGTCGCGAAGACGACCGTGAGGTCCGGGTCCCTGTTCAGGGCGTCGAAGAGCCGCCGTCGCTCGTGTGGGCTCCCGCCCAGCAGGGTGCCGTCCAGGTCGGCGGCCAGCACCCTGACTGCGCCTGACGATGCCCTGCGGGCACTCACCACGCCGGGTCGTGGGTCACCGGGTCGATCACACGCGCCCCCTCGCAGGCATCGGCGTCCGGCGGCTCCCGGGGGACGTCGTGCAGGTCCCGGATAGCCTGACCGAGCCGCGCCGTACGCACGTCCGTGCTGCCCAGGAGCCGGGTCACCAATTCCCCGGGCGCCTCGAGTGCGGAAGCCACCAACTCATCGATGACGGGACCGGTCTGGGACACAGCACCTCCTGCAGAACGGGGCAACCGAGGTCGACCTCTAGGGCGGCGGGACACAGGAGACACCCATCAGGCGCCCCGCACATCCCTTTCCTGACCATATATACAGTTCCTGCTCACCGGGGCGCGTCCGGCTGCGCCAGGAGGAACTGGACGGCCTGCTTGGCCGAGAGGGGTGACCCGTTCTGCACGCGAACACCTGGGCCTTCTCGGATGGACGCCCCGGAGTGCACCGGCGATGCCGGCGGCTTAGCTTCGCAGTGCTATGCCGCGTGCCGTCCGGCCGCGGCGCGTCCAGGTGGTCGAGAGGACACTCCATGGCAGTCGTGATGACCTTTTCCTGGCCCGAGATCACACCCGACGTGTACGACGCGGTGCGCCAGAAGGTGCGCTGGGAGGAGGACGCACCGGACGGGTGCGTGCTGCACGCCGCCTGGTTCGTCGATGGCGGCCTCAACGTGATGGACATCTGGGAGTCGGAAGGCCACTTCAACCGGTTCATCGAGGCCAGGATCGCCCCCGTACTCAAGGGCGAACTGGGCGTGCAGAGCGACCCCGAGCCGAAGTTCTACCCCCTGCACCGGCGCTTCGTCGCGCCTGGCGTCAGCGGCGGCGGCTCCTGACGTACGCCTTCCGCGCCAGGGGCCGCGTCAGCTCCGTACAGAGACGCGGACGTCGCCTGAGCCGATCTCGGCCTTGATGGCCGACCAGCTATTCATGCTGGCGCACCACGAGCGTGGCGATACCCGCCTTGGCCGTCTCGGCGGCCTCGGCGAGGGCCTGCTCAAGAAGACCGTAGACCTTGCCGCACTCGGCCCCCCGCGATCCCAGTTAATACCTCTTGTCGAAGAAGATGGCGTCCACCTCCGCCAGGTCGACGAACCTGTGACCGCCCGCGAGCGGGAACGGCCCGCCTCCCAGCCCAGCGCCCGGCCGTCGCCGATCTGGTCCGTGCCTCTGTCCGTGACCTGCGACGACCAGGTTTTCTCAGCTGGTCTGGTCTCTACAGTGCAAGATTCTTCTCGAACCTCCGCGACAGCAGCACCCGACCGAAAGGCTGCTAGCCGATGGTCCGCACCGGACCGATCGGCCTCCTTGCCGCAGCTGTCGCCGCCAAAACCGATCCGCACGGCGAGGAGCCCGACCAGAACGTAGATCACTCACTCCCCGGGCGCAGAGCCCGACCCTCGACGCGACCTCCGTGCGCGGCTGTCGGCCACACGCTGCCCCTGCGTCTTGGCCTGGGCGGCACCGTTCTTGATCGGCATACCTACTGGCACCTCCCTGTGCCCTGCCATGCGGTCGACGCAGCGGGCACGGGGTGCTTGAAGGCGTTCTTGATCTTCACCACGGCCTGCTCCGTCGTGCCCTTGACCTGGGCGCCGCCGGCACCGGAAGGGCTCCCCCGGGGGAATGACACGGCGGCGAATAGTCACAGCGCTACCCCCACCATGGCACCGGGCAGGGCACACGACCAGCGCACCCCTTCGTTTCCGAGCTTCGGCGATCCGCCCGGTACGTGAGCGCTGCCGCACCGCGGCCGCACGTCGTCTGGACTGGGGCCCGGGCGCCTGGGACAGTGGTGGGGACAACCAGCCTGGTCTGGTGGGAGACCCCGTGCCGCCCTGGCGCCCCCGTTCGGTGGCCAGTTGACGGGCACGGGCGGTCTCGCTCGGCTGCTCGCGGGCCTATACCGCGTGCTCAACGGCCACCTTGCCCGCATCGGCGGGCGACCGTGATGGGCTCGACCCCTGAACGGGGCGAACCATGAACGACGCAATTCTCGTCACCATAAGCCACAATCCGACGGGCACCGTCATCACGGTGACCGGCGAGCTGGACATGGACACCTGCCCGGCCCTGCGACAAGCCATCACCACCGCAGCGGCCACTCAAGCTCCCCTGTACCTGCACCTTGCCGGTGTGCCTTTCATGGAGGTCATCGCGCTGCGCCTGCTGCTCGACCTCCACCGCGACTTCCAACAACGCGCAGTACTCCTGGACATCACCGGATTCCAGCGGCAGCCCACACGGCTGCTCACCCTCACCGCCAGTCGCCACCTCCTCCGCCGCGCCCGGCCAGCACAGGCCGCTCCCCACCCGGTCTCCGTGCAACTGCGTTCGCCCTCGAGCTTCGCCGGCGCCCGCATCACAGCCCGGCAGCGCACGGCTTCGACGACGAATGCTGGACTCTGGCCCGGGTTCAGACGGTGATCCGCCGTCGTCTGAAGCTGAGCCTGTCGGTGGCCACGGTGTGGCGGCTGCTGAAAGGTCATGGCTGGTCCTGGCAGGCCCCGCCCGCAGAGCACTCGAGCGTGATGAGCACGCCGTAGAGCTGTGGAAGAAGGAGGTGTGGCCGCGGGTAAAAAGGCTCGCGGCGGCGTGTGGCGGCTGGATCGTCTTCGAGGACGAGGCCGGATTCTCCATGACGCCGCCGGTCGCCCGCACCTCGCGGGCGGCGCGCTCCGGGGCGGCCACGTACGCGGGCAGGCCGTCCTCGTCGAGCCGCGCGGACACACACCCGTCATCCGCGTCCGCGGCAGGTCCCGCCGCCGGACCTCGGTCGCCGCCCTGTGCTGCTACAAACCCGGTGAGAACAGCCGTCTCATCCACCGGCCTCGCAACCATCTCCCGCTCAAGGGCGCCCACAAAAGCTTCTCCTGGCAGGACTACCGCGACCTGCTGGTGAGGGCCCATATCCAGCTCGGCGGCCCCATCCTGGTGATTTGGGACAATCTCAACACCCATCTGGCTGCCGGGCTGAAGCGGTATGAGGCCGAGCACGACTGGCTCACCACCGTACGGCTGCCGCCGTATGCACCAGACCTGAACCCCGTCGAGGCAGTCTGGTCACTCGTGCGCAGAGCGATGGCCAACACCGTCTTCGGCACACCCGATGACCTCGACCGCAAACTCCGCCGCGAGTTACGCAGGATCCAACTCCGGCCCCACCTGATCGACGGCTGCCTCACCGCCACCGAACTGACCCTCCCACCACCGACCCCACCCTGAAAACCTCAGTAAGCGGCTGTAGTTGTTCCGAACTTGAGGAGTGCTGGTCGAACGGGAGTCACCTGAACTCCAGGCGCGACCGGTCCTCCCCCGCCATCGTGACCTCCGCGTCCATCACATCGAGCGGCAGCATGACCGCGCGCACCCGGGTGGACGTCACGTCGCCGAGGTGCCCGGCCGCACGGCGAGGCCAGAGCACCCACGGGCACGACGCCTGGCGTACCGCCACCACCAGCGTCCTCGCAGCAGTGCGCAGTTTGTCACCCGAGCGGTGGGAGGCGAGGACGCTGGCCAAGGGGCGGCGACTGTGAAAATCGCTGTCCGATCACCGGAGCGCGGTGATAGACATCCGGCGTGGAAAAGAATCTTGAGTTCCCTGACCTGTTGCGACTGATCGATGAACGGTCGACAGCCTTCCGCGCCGTGGTCGCCGCCGCGCCCGGTCTCGACGCGCAGGTGCCGACCTGCCCCGGGTGGACGCTGTTCGATCTGGTGAAGCACCTGGGTGGGGGAGACCGCTTCTGGGCCGCCATCGTCGGCGCGGGGTCTGCCGACGCTCCCCCGGCCGAGGCCGTCGCCGCCCGCGCCGCGCTGGAAGTGCCGCAGGAGCGTGAGGCCCTGGTGGCCTGGCTGGACGCCTCGACGCAGCTTCTGCTGGGCGCCCTGCGCGCGGCGGGACCGGAGAGCGGTTGCTGGACGTGGTGGCCCGCGTCGCAGTCGCCGCAGACCGCCGGCGGCACCGCCCGGCACCGGGTCCAGGAGACCGCGGTGCACACTTACGACGCCCAGCTCGCCGGGGGCTCCCCGCAGCCGCTGCCGGTCGAGCTGGCACTCGACGGTGTGGAGGAGTTCCTGTTCACCGTCTGCGCAACGCCGAGTGCCTGGCCGCACAAGCCCACGGCCTTCGACTTCCACGCCGCCGAGGGCCGCTCCTGGCGCCTCGCCGTCGACGGCGACGGCGCACGCATCACCCGCATCCCCGCGCCCACCACCGCGACCGGCGAAGACTCGGACGCAGCCGGCGCCTCCGTCCACGGCACGGCCAGTGAGCTGGTCCTCTACCTGTACGACCGGATCCAGGCCGACTCCTTGCACGTTGACGGAGACGCAGGGCTGCTCGACCTGCTCCGCGCCTGGGAGCCGGAGGAGAAGTAGGACGTAGCGGGGGCGGTCGGCCGCGCCTCGGCACCGCTCCGGTCACTTCGGCAGATCGGCGGAGAGGAAGGGAGCAAGGAGCGCGAACAACGCGTCGGGGCGGTCCAGGGGGATGATGTGGCCGCAGTCCTGAAGGTGGTATCCGACCAGGTCATCGGCGATGGGACGGAGTTGGCGTTCGAGCCCGCGGCCGACGGGGTGAGAGCCGACGGCCATGGTGGGCATGGTCAGCCGAGCCGTCGCGACTGCGTCCTGGATCTGCAGCGCGCTGGTGGGCAGGGCCCGGTAATAGGAGAACGCGCAGCGCAGGGCCTCACTCCCGCTGTACGCATGGACGAAGGCGGCACGGATGTCGTCGGGTACTCCTCGCCCGTGCGTCCCCGAGTCGAGGAACCAGTCGATGTAAGGGGCCTCGTTGCCGGCCAGGACGGTCTCGGCGAGGCCGGGGACGGCGTGGAAGCCGAACCACCACGGGGCACCGCCCGCGACGACGTGCTCTGCTCCGGGCAGGCGGCCGAGCAGTGCCTCCATCACGACAAGGCGCCGGACGAGGCCGGGCCGGCGCAGCGCGAGCAGGACGGCGGGGGCGGTGCCCGCGTCGATGCCGACCACCGCTGCCGAGGGCTCGCCGAGCACGTCGAGCAGCCCTTCGGCGTCGGCAGCGAGGGTGCCTGCGTCGTAACCCTCGACGGCGCGTGCACTGGCACCGAAGCCTCGAAGGTCCGGGGCGATGACCCGGTACTGCCCGGCCAGTCGGCCCATGATGCCGCTCCAGAGTTGCCAGGTGTGCGGGAAGCCGTGCAGCAGGAGAACCGCAGGTCCGTCCCCGGCGATTGCGACATTGAGTTGGACGCCGTTCGTCGCGATGCGGCACAGGTGGGGTGCGGTGGTGACGGGCATGACGGCTCCTCCCTGATGGTTACCATTGGTTACCACAGAACGATAGGTAACTGACCGTCCGCTTCCTAGACGGCACTTTCAGGGAAGGTGGTGAGCCGCAGGTGACCACCCGAGGAGCCCGGTCCCCCGGTCACGGGGTACGCGGCGATCTGTTCGATCCCCATTGCCCGACGAGGCAGTTGCTGGACCGCATCGGCACGAAGTGGACGTCCATGGCCGTCAAGACGCTCGCCGATGCCGCACCGGACGAGGTGCGCTTCGCGGAGCTGAGGCGCCGGATGCCCGGCGTGTCGCAGAAGATGCTGTCCGTGACGCTGCGAAGCCTGACCCGCGACGGGCTGGTGGCGCGCAGGGTCGAACCCACCGTGCCGCCGCGGGTCTTCTACCGACTCACCGGACTCGGGCTGTCCCTGGAAGCCGCGCTTGAGGGGCTGCGGACCTGGGCGGAGGAGCACATGGTCGAGATCGACCGCGCCAACGAAGCCGCCGCCCAGGAGGCCGATGAGGGGTAGACAGGCCGATTCCCGCGCTCAGTGCCGGTGGCTGGGGTACTCGATGCAGCCGGCATCGCCGCCTTGATACCACGTCGCTTTGCTTCCGCCCCCGCCACCATCGACCGGATGCTGGCCGCCCAGCAGCACGCCCCCGACCAGTTCGGCCTGCGCGCCACCGGCCGCCGGGTGTGGGGGTACCGGCGCCGGACCCTGTCGGGCGCCGCCGGCCCGCACTGGCTCCGCGTGGTCTGCGCCGAGGCCGGCACCAAGGGCGGCACGCTGTGGAACGGCCCGTCCACCTCCCGCACCCTCCCTGCCTCGGTGCCGCGCCCCGACCTGTTCCGCATCCGGTACTGGACCACCGACGGCTACGCCTACCGGGCAGAGCTGTACGGCTTCGCCCCCGACCCGATCGTCTCCCCGCGCCCTGTCCTCGATGAGGACCCGGGCCTTCCCGAGACGTGGTGGAAGGAGATGGGGGGCGCCCTGGACGCCTTGCCGACGTCCCGCCGCCGTCGGACCGCGAGGCCGTACGGGAGGAGTACCTGCGCCGCGTCATCCCTGAGTTCACCGGCCACCAGGTCGAGGACGTCACCTGGACCACCGCCCACGGCGACCTCCACTACGGCAACGTCACCCGCGGCCCGCACATCCTGGACTGGGAGGGGTGGGGCCGTGCCCCGTACGGCTACGACGCGGCCACCCTGTACGTGTACGCGCTCCTGACCCCCGAGGCAGGCGCCCGCATCCGGGCCTAGCTGGCCCCCCGTCCTGGACCGGCCCGAGGCCCGCACCGGACTGCTGACTGTCTGCGCCCAGGTCCTCCAGGCCCAGGACCGCGTCGACTTCTACGCCGAGCTGGGCGGCCCTGTGCTCGAGCACCTGGCCCATCTGTAACCGCGCCAGTTCACACCTGGTTGGGCCCGTTAGACCCAATGGGCCCAACCAAGGTGCGGCCATGGCCATCCTCCGATCCGGGGGAAGGTGCGAGCGGCTTCCGGCCGCTGGTCCGTTCGCTGCTGGTCGGTGCGGTGGGCGAAGGCACGGTCGGCGCGGCGGAGCTGACGGTCGCGCCCGACGGGCGGCGACTGTACGTGGGGTCAACGTGCCCGGCGGTCCGGGGGTGTTGGAGGTGATCGACACGGCGACCCGTACGGTGACCGCCACCGTGCCCGTCGGCCGCCGCCCCTTCGACGTGGACGTCGCGGCGGACGGCAGCGAGGTGTACGCGACCGGGCACGACTCCTACGACGTGACAGCGGTGCGCGTCGACACCCTCGCAGCACGGCGGCTGGTGGTCGCTCCGTACGGGGAACAGGGCCTCGGCTCCTGGCTGAAACCGCACTACGCGGTGGTGCGGCCCTCCGACGGGCGGCTGTTGCTGCCGTTCGAGGGCGAGAAGCTGGCGGTGCTCGACCCCGGTACGGGCCGGGTCACCGTCGAGCCGATGACCGCGGACGTCCACCAGCACGGGGCCGCCCTCGCCGCCGACGGCACGCTGCTCGTGGTCGGCGCGGCGCAGGACGGGGCGGCGGCCTCGCTGACGGTCCGCTCCCCCAAGGGGGCGGAGCGCACGGTCCCGCTGAAGGGGCCGCACGAGGACGTCGCGGTCACTGCGGACGGCCGCACCGCCTACGTCACGGGCGGCTTCACCCGTGACGTAGGCGGGAACGGGATCACCGTCGTGGACCTGCCGACCGGTACGACACGCCGCCTCCCGGCGGGCGAACGACCGCTGGGAATCGTGCTGCTGCAGTAGCCCGGCGCGCTGATCGACGTACTGGCCGAGGGGCTGCCCACCATCCGCCGCGTCCTGGACGGCGAACTCCTGCTCGCCGACGTCGACGCCGCGCACGCCGACCCCGTCGTCGACGCCGTCGTGGCTCACTTCGCCGAGGCGTTGGGCCGCCCCGCCGAGGCCGAGCTGCGGCAATGGACGGCTCGGCAGCTCGAAGCCGGGCAGGCGCGGTACTGGCGGCTGGTGTGGGGCGTGGACGACTGGCACGTCGTCCCCGTACGTCTCCCCCCTTCCAGCCCTGGCTCGTCAAGGCCCTGCTCTTCCGGCAGAAGAAGGGGTAATCGGTTGGCGAAGCGAAAGTCCGATGGGGCGGATATCCGGAATTCCAGCGATGCGGATCAAACCGGACACCGGGCCCACGAGCGGCATAAATGGCCTGCTGAACGGGGGTGCGCATGCGCCGCACGGCCACTAGGGTGAAACGTCAATAGCCTGAACGTTGGAGTTTGCGTGAGAATAAGAAAGGCCCGTTCCGGTTACCCGGGCGGGCGGGGGGTTTCGCGTTTCATTTCGCTGGTTTTGGTGAGCGGAATGGCGGCAGCAGGACTGGGCACGCTCGCCTCTGCGGGGACGGCGGCCGCCGCGGCCGATCCGGTCGCCGACGGGTCGATGAGCGCCGAGGACTTCGCGCTCGCCAAGGCCAAGGAGACCGGCCGGCCGTACGAGCTGGTGTCCGCGAGGACCGAGTCGTCGGACACGTGGGCGACGCCGGCCGGCAAGTGGTCGGTCAAGCGCTACGGCACTCCCGTGCGGGTGCTGCGTGGCGGTGTGTGGGTGGCGACGGATCCGACGCTGGTGTTCGCCGCAGACGGGCGCGTGGTCTCCAAGGCCGCCACGGTGTCCGTGGCGTTCTCCGGCGGTGGGACCGGACCGCTGCTGACGGGCGTGAAGGACGGGCGCACGCTGTCGCTGTCCTGGCCGAAGGCGCTGCCGAAGCCGACGCTGGCGGCGAACGTGGCGACGTACGCGAACGTGCTGCCGGACGTGGACCTCCAGGTGAAGGCCGAGGTCGAGGGCTTCAGCGAGCTGCTGGTGGTCAAGACGGCCGCCGCGGCCGCCAACCCGGAGCTCGCGTCGCTGAAGTTCAAGGTCGACACGGTGGGACTCAACGTGTCCGCGGACGCCGGAACGGGCGCGATCAGCGCGGTCAATCCCGCCGGGCAGACGGTCTTCACCAGCCCGTCCCCCCTGATGTGGGACTCCACGACAGCCGCCCCGGCAGGTGGGCAGGCGGCTGGGGTCTCGAAGATGTCGACGGCGAAGTCGATGTCCAAATCGGCCGCCGCCGGTACTGCTGCTGCCGGCGCTGCTGCCGCCGGTACGGGAGGGGCCTCCGCGCCCTCCGACGCGTTCATCCCTCCGGCGGGCGCCAAGGACGCGCACATGCCGACGACGGTGGCCAACGGCAGCCTGGAGATCAAGCCCGACCAGGCGCTGCTGACCGGGGCTCAGACGAAGTACCCCGTCTTCATCGACCCGTCCTGGGCGTGGGGCGAGCGGCAGAACTGGACCCGGGTCTACAAGAAGTACCCGAACAACTCGTACTGGAACAGCAAGGACGACGTCCGCGTCGGCTACGAGGCCGAGACGAACGGGCTCTCCCGCTCCTTCTTCCAGATCGACACGTCCAACATCAAGGGCGCTCAGGTCAGCAAGTCGACCCTGCGGGTCCGCAACACCTGGTCCTGGTCCTGCCAGGCGCGTCCCGTGGAGCTGTGGCACGTCGGCGCGATCTCGTCCAAGACGAGCTGGAACAACCAGCCCGGCCAGATCTCCAAGATCAACTCGGTGAACGAGTCCAAGGGCTGGAGCTCCGACTGCGCGGCCGGGAACCTGGAATTCGATGCCACGGGGCTGGCCCGACAGGCCGCGGCAGGCAGCTGGTCCGGCGTCACCATCGGTCTGTACGCCGGCAACGAGTCGGACACGTACGGCTGGAAGCGGTTCGACCCCAAGACGCTGACGCTGGAGACCGAGTACAACAACCCTCCCAGGACGCCCTCGTCCCTGGGCACCAGCCCGCGCACCGCCTGCTCGGGCGGCAGCATCGGCAACACGGGTATCTCGCTGTTCGCAACGGTCGAGGACCCGGACGCCGGCAACCTGACCGCCGAGTTCCAGATCTTCAAGGCGGGGCAGAGCACCCCGACCGCGAGCCAGTCCGTCCCGGCCCTCCAAGGACGCTTCGCGACCTGGGCCGTGCCCGACTCCGGCCTGCCCAGCGGCAACTACACGTGGAAGGTGCGCGCCAAGGACCAGGAAGGCGCCTCCTCGGCCTGGACCTCGGACTGCTCCTTCACCGTGGACCGCGACCGGCCCAGCAAGAAGCCCGGTATCTCCTCCACCGACTTCCCGAGCGGTGAGAGCGGCTGGCCGGCGAACACCGGCAAGGCCCGTACGCCGGGCGCCTTCACCTTCGACACCAACGGCGTCGGCGATGTGGCGGAGTTCATCTACTGGTCCGACACCGAACCGGAGCAGCAGTCCACCCCGCCCGGCAAGGCCGTCAAGATCACGCCGCCGAGCTACGGCCCGCACGTGCTGAACGTGCAGAGCGTGGACGCTGCGGGCAACCGCTCGGACACGGCCGTCTACAAGTACTACGCCAACCGCGGCGGCGCCCTCCGTGACGCTCCGGGCGACCTCAACGGCGACGGCTTCAAGGACATCTGGTCCACGGACTCCAACGGCATCCTGTCGATGTACGCCGGGGTGGGCAACGGTTCCTTCACGGCCGGGATCAACGGCGGCGCGACCGCGACGTTCGCCGGTCAGCAAGCCCTGAGCAGCGGGGACTGGACGTGGGACGGTTACAACGACCTCGTCACGTTCGGGTACGACAACGTGGCGAAGAAGAACCTCCTGTGGGCCTACGCCAACAAGGGCGCCGGCGTCATCGACGAGCACTCCAGGACGGAGCTCACCGTCACGTGCCCGGTCAAGGCCCCCGAGCTCGGCTGCGACTTCGGCGACGACTGGAACGGTGACGACCACTGGTACAACGCCGAGCAGGTCCTCGCTCCCGGGGACCTCAACGGCGACAACGACCCCGACCTCCTGGTCAAGCAGGGCAAACAGCTGTGGGTCTACTACAGTTCGGGCAACCTGCTGGACGCCCGCGAGCCGGTGCTGGTCGGCGAGGGCGACTGGGACAAGTACACGGTCGTCGCCCCTGGTGACACGAACGGCGACGCGATTCCCGACCTCTGGCTGCGCGACAATGCCACCGGTGACATGTTCCGCGCATACGGCGCCAAGGGCGCGGACGGCAATGTCGACCCCACGACCTGGGGCAACAAGACCAGCCGTGTGTACATCGGCTACGGGGTCAAGCAGAGCGACTACCCCTCCGTCGGGTCCGCCGGTGACGCCAACGGCGACGGGATTGCGGACCTGTGGGCCCGCAAGGCGGACAACACGATGATCGCGTGGCTCGGCAAGAACGTGCAGCCCGGTCAGGTGGCGTTCGAGGCGGCCACCGTGGTCGACGGCAGCATCGCCTTCCAGCCCGGCACCAAGCTGGCCTCGGGCCAGACCTACACGACCCCGTCGGTCAAGCTGGTCATGCAGACTGACGGCAACCTGGTCCTGTACCACCGCACCGGCGGAGACGGCAAGGGCGGCGCCCTGTGGGCCTCCCAGACTTACGGCAACCCCGGCGCGTACGCGGTCATGCAGACCGACGGCAACCTCGTCGTCTACAAGCAGGACGGCGGCGAGGGCAAGGGCGGCGCCCTGTGGGCCTCCCAGACGTACGGGAACCCCGGCGCACGCCTGCAGTTCCAGGCCGACGGCAACCTGGTCATCTACAAGAGCGGCACCAGCAGCGGCTGGCAGAACGGGCTCTGGCACACCAACACCTGGATGCGCAGCCCCCGCCTCCAGAGCGGCCAGGAGCTGACTCCCGGCGCCTGGATGCAAGGAAAGCGCAACGCCCTGCTCATGGACAGGGACGGCCGCCTGACCCTGCGCGACCTGGCCACGGGCAAGGAGCAGTGGCTCACCGACATCTGGAGCCCGGGCGCACACGCCCACATGCAGACCGACGGCAACTTCGTCCTGTACAGCAAGGACGGTGGCGAGGGCAAGGGCGGCGCCATCTGGGCCTCCCAGACCTACGGCAACCCCGGCGCCTACCTGCAGCTCCAGGACGACGGCAACCTCGTCGTCTACCGCAAGGACGGCGACGGCACGTGGCAGACGGCCCTCTGGTCCACCAACACGTGGCGCTGACGCGGCGATAGCCCGCCGAAGCTGGTGACGACGAGCGGCCCGGACCCCACGGTCCGGGCCGTTCGGCTGTGACGTGGCAGCCGCGGAGTCGTGCGTGCCGTCGTCTACGGGGCCATCGCCGCCAGGCGGTCCTCGCGGATGATCCGGCGCGTCGTCGCCCGTTCCGGGTAGCACCTCATGAACATGTCGGTGAAGTGGCGGCCGTAGTGCAGCGTCTCCTCCGAGCGCCGCCCGCCCAACGGCCGCATCCGCGCGTCGAAGTGCGGCTCGTGGAAGTACGCCAGCGCGTACCGCTCCCGCTCCGCCAGCCGGACCCGGTGCGCCGTCGCCTCCACCACCCCGCGCGTCAGGAACTCCAGGATGTCCCCGGGGAACACCGTCAGCACCCCCGACTCGGGCTCCACGAACCGCCAGTCCTGCGCGTCCTCGGCCCGCCCGGCCGAACTCTCCCCGGCCACCCAGTTCCGCGACCGCTGCTCGCCCTCCACGGGCGGCCGTACATACAGCCCGCCCACCTCGTCCTGCGCCGCGATCACCAGCAGCCCATAGTCGGTGTGGGCGCCGATGCCCCGCTCCGACTCCCCCGTACGGGCCGGGAAATGCAGGGCCCGCAGGTGGTGCCAGCCGCCCCGGGTCAGCCCGGTCAGCTGCCGCGCGCCCGAGGGCCCCAGGCCCAGCCCCAGCGCGACGAGCCGCAGGATCCGCTCACCGAGCTCACCGACCCCGCACAGGTACGCCTCGATGGCGTACCGGAACGGATCGCCCGGCCACGGCACCGGGCCGTGGCACGGCATCCCCTTGCGCACCCGCCGGTGGCCGTGGTCGAAGTGCGGGGTGACCGTGAAGATCTCCGGCTGGTCCGGCACGCCCGCCGTCAGCTCTTCCCCGGACTCGATGTACCCGCTGTACGACAGATCGTTGACGCAGCGGTGCTTCAGCCCGAGCGGCAGCCGGAAGAACGCCCGCGCCGCGCACATCGCCGCGTCGGTCAGCTCCTCCAGGTCCGGATCGCGCCGGACCTGGAAGATCCCGTCCTGCTGCCAGGCCCGCACCATCCGCCGCCCCAGCTCCTGGTCCGCCGCGGTCGCCTTGACCCGCTCCGGCACCAGGAACGTCGAGAATCCGGCCACCCTCTGCCTCCTTCGCCCGTGGCTTCGTGCCCCACAGCACGGCCGCGGCCCTGCGAGGTTCGGCCCACCCCGCGCCCATGGCCGGATCCGGCACCGGATGCGCCCCAGCTCCCCGACCGTCCGCCCAGCTCACCGCCCGGGACCGGCCCCTCCGACCTCTCGCGTCCCTCCGGCCTCCGCCACCGGAACGGCCCGAAGCCGTCGTACCCCCGCGCTCGGTGGGCGTCGCGGCGCAGGGTCAGGACGTACGCCGCCGTGAGCGCGACGGCGGGGTCCTCGTCGTGCGACAGGTCCGTGAGGGCGCGGGTGGCCGTGGTTCCCGGTATGTCGGCGAGTGCCTGGGCCAGCCGCCTGCGCACGGGCGATGCGTCGGGGCCGTACAGGAGGCGCCCGACGAGCGCGGTGGCGCCGGGATGTCTTCCGCGGAGCCGTAAGCGTGGCCGAGGCCGAGGTAGTCGAATTGGAGTACGACGATGGTCCGGGTGTTCTGTCCGGCGAGGCTGACATCCGCAGCGCCCAAGCCTCTGTGCACCCAAGCGCCACCTCGATGGCATCCTCGGCGTAGACCGGCCCACATCAGGAAGGGGAGCTGATGAATGGGGAGGTCGTGACCGCCTTAGTCGTCATCGCCTTAGGGAGGGGCACCACAATGGTCCTCCCCCAGCGATCCTCCCGCCAGTCCGGTTCGCCGCGGCGTTGCATCGGGAGACGGAGCCGTGGCAGCGGGACGTGACCTAGCCATCCCAACCGCGCCGGCGGCCATCTTTGACCCCGACTTCGGGCCAAGCGTGACACTCCAAAAGCCCCTCGACCCACGACGCCGCCGAACAGGCAAGAGCAACCGTGAGCAACCCATCCCTCGGCCCGCCATCCGGGCCCTCGGCGACACCGCCGCCCAATCGGCGAACCTACGCGCGGAATATGAAGCCTTCGTCGCCGAAGCCCAAGCGGCGGCCGTCAGCACATGGCCACACTCCACGGTGTCGAGCAACTCAGCCTGGTCACGCCTTCCTTTGGAAAAGAAGTTCAGGATGCACATCCTGGAAGATCCATCCGAGCTCTCCGCGCGCGCACAAGACCTCCTGCTTCGCACAGCCCGGCGTGAGTGCCCGTCCCGGTTCGGGCTGCCGATAGAGCTCTGGCAAGTGCGCGACCACGCGGGGAAACTCGTCCCCGCCCCCATGGATCTCATCATCCGGTGCGAGGGATTCGAGCAGAAGTTCGGAGGCCTGCGCTACGAGGTACGCCGTAGCTGGGTTGTGAACGGGGACCGGTACGAGACCGCCCGCGGATGGGAGTACGACCATTTCGGTCTGCAGACGGCAGCATGGCAGGGCCCGGGAAGAAGAGGCTGGTACTTCGAATGGACCGGCGAGCGTGTGTCGAAGCCGTGCCGGGACTTGATCCACACCGACGGCAGTGTGGGCACCGACGTCGACGGCGGCAGTCCTTACCTCCCCATCGCCCCGTCGATCCCGCATCTGATCGAATCACATGCCCTCACGGACTCCGTCGCGTCGTGGAAGCCATGGCCCATGGACAGTCTTGCCACCTCGGCCATCGAACTCCTCGACGGCCTGAGGGATGTACCTGAAGCCTCGTGGGCTTCCTCGCGGTGGCGACTGTCGGACACCGTTGCCGTCATGGACTACGACAGCTGGGACCACGAGTACCCGCGCCGCCGGACGCTCGTCTGGTCTCGCGAAGAAGCCGGTCACCGTCAAGTGCAGGCAGTCCTGGACGGATGGCAGCACCACGATCAGAGCGACGCCGTGACCCTCGGTGGCACAACCTCGTAGAGACGCCGGTCCCGGATCAGGGCCCACAGGACGTTCACCCGGCGGCGGGCGAGAGCGATCACCGCCTGGGTATGACGTTTCCCCTTGGCTCGCTTGCGGTTGTAGAAGGTCCGAGAGTTGAGGTCGTAGCGGACGTTGGTCAGCGCGGCAGCAAGCCGGTCCGGGGTCGGGAAGAAGGTGAGGTCGCTGCCAACGAGGAACTCGGCACCGAGGAGAGGGCCGATGCCCTGCTCGTAATGATCTCCGCAAGGTCGTGGGCCCGGGAAGCGGTCCTCGATGAGGCGGTCGACCTCCGCGACCTTCTCGTTCAACACCCGTACGTCAGCGGCGAGGGTCCGCACCAGCTGGGCGATGACCGCCTCGCCAGGGGCTGCGGTGTGCTGCTGTTCGGCGGCATCAAATGCCATCGTCTCGAGCTCCTCTGGACTGCGGACTACCCGAGCGCGAAGCCAGCGAGTCAGCCGGGCGATGCCCACGCGGCGGATCGCGGCCGGGGTCTGGTAGCCGTCGAGGAGCACGAGCGGGCCGGTGCTTGTGAGGACGAGAGTACGTTCCAGAGCGGGGAACGTGCCGGTCAGCGTGGAACGCAGGCGGTTGATCGCCCGGGTCCGGTCACGGACAAGGTCCGTGCGGTGGTTCGTGATGATCTTCAGCTCGATGGTGGACTCGTCGGCGGGCCGCATCGGCTTGAGGTCGCAGCCGGGACCGGTCAGTCGTGCAGGTAGTCGCGCAGCCGATCCAGGCGCTCGGAGGCCACCTTCACCCCGGGCGCTGCGTGTGGAGGAGGAAGAAGGCGGATGCTCCGGGTGCGCTGGACACTGACCCGTTGGGGACTTGGAAAGCCTCCAGGAAGGCGTCGGCGTCGATGTCGGCGTCGCCATAGACGCGTTCGCCGCAGAATCCGGCGATCGACCAGTCCGGGTCGAGGAACGCGGTTTCACGCCGACCGCGGCGGTCGACGACCTCAACGACCACGGCGTCACCCTCACCCTCACCCTCACCCCCATCGCCGACACCTACGCCGCCGCCATGCGACCACCGGCCACATGGCCCCTGGCGCCGCGGCCGCACGACGGGGTTTGCGGGCGGCGATCGGGAGCAGGAGAGCGGTCACGACCAATCCGGTACAACAACGAGGAGGTCCCCGATGTCGGGTACGGAGAAGAACAAGGCACGCGCCGAGCAGGCCAAGGGCAACGCCGAGGAGACCATCGGCCGGGCCGTCGGCAACGAGCGCATGACCGCCGAAGGCCGGGCCGAGCAGGCCAAGGGCAAGGCGCGTCACGCCAAGGAAGACATCAAGGACACCTTCCGCCACTGACCCGGGCGGCCCCCATGGCCGTCACACCGGCCGGGCCCCAGCCCCCCCCCCGTTATCTTTTTCGCGGTCCTGCAATGGGGCCGCTGGCCTCCGGGCCCGGTATGGCTGTGTCCCCTCTGTCGAAGGCATGACCTGGGGGGTGGTGTCGCCGGGTCCGTGGGGTGCCGTCGGAGACGCTGATGAGAGACCCGGCCACCGCCCGGCCTGGCGCAATGCCGGGCAGTTCGCGGGCGGCAGGTCTGCATAACGTGGATGCGCGAGCACGGTGCCGCCGCCGAGGCCGGCAGGATCCAACCACCCTGGAGGGGTGCGATGTTAGACACCGGCGATGTGGCCGTCTTCCTGGGTATGGACGTCGGCAAGAGCGCCCATCACGGTCACGGGCTGACGCCGGCGGGCAAGAAAGTCTTCGACAAGCCGATGCCCAACAGCGAACCGAAACTGCGGGCCGTCTTCGACAAGCTGATCGCGAAGTTCGGCACGGTGCTGGTGATCGTGGACCAGCCGGCCTCAATCGGCGCTCTGCCGCTGACCGTCGCCCGCGACGCCGGCTGCGAGGTCGCCTACCTGCCCGGACTCGCAATGCGGCGGATCGCTGACCTGTATCCGGGCGAGGCGAAAACCGACGCGAAGGACGCGGCGGTGATCGCGGACGCCGCTCGCACCATGCCGCACGTCCTGCGGTCGCTGGAACTGACCGACGAGATCACCGCCGAGCTCACGGTGCTGACCGGCTTCGACCAGGACCTCGCCGCCGAAGCCACCCGCACCAGCAACCGGATACGCGGCCTGCTGACCCAGTTCCACCCGTCGCTGGAGCGCGTGCTCGGGCCCCGGCTGGACCACCCGGCCGTCACCTGGCTCCTCGAACGCTACGGATCCCCGGCCACACTGCGGAAAGCCGGCCGCCGCAGACTCGTCGACCTCATCCGCCCGAAAGCCCCGCGGATGGCCGCCCGGCTGATCGACGAGGTCTTCGACGCCCTGGACGAACAGACCGTCGTGGTCCCGGGAACCGGCACCCTCGACATCGTGATCCCGTCACTGGCCGCCTCGCTCACCGCGGTCCACGACCAGCGCCGGGCGCTCGAAGCCCAGATCAGCACCCTGCTGGAGGCCCACCCTCTTCACCAGGTCCTGACCTCGATGCCCGGAGTTGGGGTCAGGACCGCCGCCGTCCTGCTGGTAACCGTCGGCGACGGCACCAGCTTCCCCAGCGCTGCCCACCTCGCCTCCTACGCTGGCCTCGCCCCCACGACCAGATCCTCGGGGACCTCGATCCACGGCGAACACGCACCACGAGGCGGAAACCGGCAGCTCAAACGCGCCATGTTCCTCTCCGCCTTCGCCTGCATGAACGCCGACCCCGCCTCCCGCACCTACTACGACCGCCAACGCGCCCGCGGGAAAACCCACACCCAGGCGCTCCTCCGCCTCGCCCGCCAACGCATCAGCGTCCTGTTCGCCATGCTCCGCGACGGCACCTTCTACGAGTCCAGAGTCCCCGCCGTCACCCTCGCTGCATGACCATCCCAAACAGCCTCATACCTGGCATCACGTCCTTGACGAAAGACATAGAGACACCCCCCCCGGGGGTCGGGGCCCAGCCGCGTCCACTCACGTCCCGAACCCCAGAGCAGACCCCAAGCCGGCGACGCGGACGGAGGGGCCGTCACTCGTGCCGGGTGGCGCCCTCAGTCCTGCCCCGCTCCACTCTGCCGGACCCTGGTCGGACTTCTACCGGGCCTCCGGTTGGCAGGGTCAGTTCTGCGAGATCGTCTGGAGCAGGTCGCCGACCTTCGCGTCCGGCAGCGCGCGGGCGACGTCGGCCAGCGCGACGATCCCGACCAGCGTGTGCCCGTCGATGACCGGCAGCCGGCGGACCTGATGCTCGCTCATGGTCCGCAGGATCTCTACGGCGTCGTCGTCGGCCTTCACTTGGCCGGGGTCCTTGCCCGCGCCCAGGACCTTCACCACGATGTCCCGGTCGGTGAGCATGCCCTTGTGTTTCTCGTCAGTGCCGCAGATCGGCAGCGCGCCGACTCCCAGCTGGGTCATCTTCTTCGCGGCCTCGAGGACTGTCTCCTGGGCGCCGATGCACGTCGCGCCGTCATGATCTCGCGAGCCGTTGTCATCCACCTGCTCCTTCGTCTTCCTCTGCACGGGTGCGGGGCCGCCCCTCACGCGGGCAGGCCACAGGACCCGGTTCGTCGGCTCCCGTCGGCCCTGTATGGGCGCCGGAACCTCGTAATGACCCGTCCTGCCCCGGCGAGCGGTCCCCACACATGGCGATCACGGCCGACGGGAAGCCACTGCGCTGCTCCGGCATGTGGGACCGGGGTGGCCGCCGAGCCGTGGAGGCAACCGGTTCCCTAGCTGCTGCACGACACCCGCCCCGGCTGCAAGCGCGCCCGACCGCAGCTTTACCCGGACGTACGCAAATCTGTGCCGATCCGGGCACGGCAAAGGGGTCCGCCCCTATGGGAACCGACCCCGTCACCTCCGCGTGGCGGCGGGGCACTACCAGCGGTAGACGCGTGATATCGGAAGCCACCGCCTGAGGGTGGGTGCTTCCGGAGCGGGCCCCCGCCGCATGCCGCCCTTCCCCCGGCGTCATGCGGCAGGCCCGCCCGCACAACATCTGGGGGCTCCGGACTTCAGCCTTTCCCCCGACAACCTCGAAGCCACAACGCCGGAGACCCACCTGGCCTTCGCCCCCCCCTGAACAGGACGAAGTCGTACTCGGTGTCATTCATACCGCTACCGCTAGCGTCTCCACCGCGCTCCACGTTGGAGACCACCGGGCAGGCCCGCCAGCCCAGCGCCTCTCAACCCAAGTAGCCGAGGCGCTGCTCATTGCGCCCGTCAGCGAGTCCAGTCCTTCAAAGAGGACGCGATCTCCCGCACGTCGACCTGGCCACCAGCCACCCGTTCGACCAGGTCGACAGCCTCCTTGGTCGTCACGTTCACCGCCAGCCCCGAAGCATGCAGGTACGCGGCAGCCACCGCGGCCCCGAACAACTCGTTCGAATGCTCCAGCGCCGGAACCAGTACGAGCTGCTGCAGGAGGGCAGCAGCACGGTGGTGGGGCTGGTCGTAGACCGGCGTATCCATCACGCGGAAACCGTGCCGCGCCCGGGCGGCCTCGAGGGCTCCCCAGTCCACGACCTCCGGGTCGCCGGGAAGCTCCTGATGCGCGACGTCGAGCAGCCAGGTCAGATCGACCTGCAGGAACATGCTCATGCCGCGGGACTCAGGCCGCGGTGGCGCTGTGGCCAGCCGGACCGCCGAAGCGCTGGGCGAAGCCCTCGGCGTGCTGGCCGATGAAGGACCGCGCGCCCTCCACGAAACGGACCCGGGTCAGGTCCGCATCCAGCACCTGCCCGGCATACGCCTCCGCCGGCAAGCGCTTCTCCGCCGCAGCACGCTGCAGCTGCGCGTACGCCTCATCGCTGATCACAATACGGATTTCCCGAGCCATGGCACCACGGTAGCGGCCCGCCGCAGTGGGTGGCAGGAGAATCAGCCACCCACTGCCACCAATCCTGAGGGTGCCTAGCGGCTCCACCGCCCCACGCATTCGAGTTTCCATCCCGCTTGGCGGCCTGGTGCTGGTCTCGTGGTTGCGCACGACGTGGTGGGCGGGGTATTCGCCTTTCACGGGGGCAGCCCGCGTGAGGTCGGCCGTCCCGGCGAGCCAGGCGGAATCCTCCATTTTCGCCCCTGATGCGCTCGACTGGGAGGCCTTGGGCGCCGGCCACTCGGCGTGGCTGTCCTGAGATCTTCTCCGGAGGACTCCAGGAGTTCTATGAAGACCTGCGGTGCGGTGGGACGGCTGGCGCAGGGACTCTCGTTATTCCCCGCCCGTCGTGGTCGGCCGGGGCCCGCCGGGCTCTGTCAGTGACCAGCCGTCGCGCGGTGTCCATGGCGGAACTCCGGGGCACGAATCGCGACTTGTGCCTTCAGTTCGACGGCACCGGCCCGGGCTTCCCCGGAGTCGTTTGAGCAGGCTCACCCGTCCGGACCCCGATGGCGGATGAGGGGGTCAGCGGCCCCAGCGCAGCGCTGCCGTCTGCACCGGCGCGTCCCACAGCCGCAGCATTTCCTCGTCGGCCCGGCACAGCGTCACCGAGCACCCCGCCATGTCCAACGAGGTGACGTAGTTCCCCACGAGGGTCCGGACCACCGGGACGCCCCGCGCCGCCAGTACCCGGGCCACCTCCGCGTGAAAGCCGTACAGCTCCAGCAGCGGCGTTGCGCCCATCCCGTTCACCAGGGCCAGTACCGGGCCGTCGGCGGCCGGGGTCGCGTTCGCCATGTCGTCCAGCACGGAGCCCACCGCGACCTCCGCGATCTCCCCCGCCGGCATCATCGGGCGCCGCTCCCGGCCCGGCTCGCCGTGGATCCCGATGCCCAGCTCCAGCTCGCCGTCCGGCAGGTCGAAGGTGGGACTGCCCTTGGCAGGAGTGGTGCAGGCGCTCAGCGCCACGCCGAAGCTGCGCGACGCCTCGTTGACCCCTCGGGCGACCGCGGCGACCTGCTCCAGCGGCGCGCCCTCCTCCGCTGCCGCCCCGGCGATCTTCTCAACGAAGAGCGTGGCCCCGGTGCCGCGACGCCCGGCGGTGTAGAGGCTGTCGGTCACGGCGACGTCGTCGTTGACCAGCACCCGCTCGACCCGGATGCCGTCCTCCTCGGCGAGCTCGGCGGCCATGTCGAAGTTCAGTACGTCCCCGGTGTAATTCTTGACGACGAACAGCACCCCTTGGCCCGAGTCCACGGCCTTGGCCGCCCGCACCATCTGGTCGGGCACGGGGGAAGTGAACACCTCGCCCGGACAGGCGGCGGACAGCATCCCGTATCCGACGAAGCCGGCGTGCAAGGGCTCGTGTCCGGAGCCGCCTCCGGAGACGAGACCGACCCGCCCGCCCTGCCGCGCGTCCCGACGTACGACGACCCGCGCGTCGGCGTCCACGTCCAGTTCGGGGTGGGCCGCGGCCAGCCCGCGCAGGGCGTCCGCGACCACGGTCTGCGGACTGTTGATCAACATCTTCATCGTGTGCCTCCCGGTCGGAGCCGACGGGTGAGCGTCCGACGCCGTCACGGAGCACCGATCACCGCGCGCCGGGCAGGCGCGTCAGCGAGGGCACGCCATACGAACAGTGTGCTGCCACGCCGCGGACATCCGCGAGGACTAGGGCGCCCGTCTCGGAGAAGAGTCGAGGAATCCGAAGCGGGCGCTGGCCTCCGCGGGACCGGACCGCCCTCGCCTTTCCGGTACGGGTGACCCGTCTTACCCTGAACCAGGGGGCTCGGGGCAGTCGAATGCCGGTCTTCGGACCGGCGGGAAGCGGGCACCCATGAAGGAGCGCCTCAAAGCATCAGGGCTGGTCGGCGAACTCTCGGCAGAATTCGCAGGCACCATGGTTCTCATCCTCTTCGGCTGTGGTGTCGTGGCCCAGGTGGTGGCCGGCGGAGCCCTGACGGACCCGGCAGGCGGCCTCGGAAACCACGACAGCATCGCCTGGGCCTGGGGTCTCGGCGTGACCCTGGGCGTCTACGTCGCGGCACGGCTGAGCGGCGCCCACCTCAATCCCGCGGTGACCGTCGCCCTGGCCACTTTCAAGGGCTTCCCGTGGAGCAAGGTGGCCCCCTACGCGCTGGCCCAGCTCGCCGGAGCCTTCGTCGCGGCCCTGATCGTCCGCTGGAACTACACCGAAGCGTTGGCCAAAGCCGACCCCGGCCACACCATCAAGACGCAGGGTGTCTTCTCCACGCTCCCAGCCAACGGCAACCCGAACCTGCCGGTGCACGAGTGGGGCGCACTGCGCGACCAGATCATCGGCACCGCGATCCTGCTTCTGCTGATCTTCGCCGTGACGGACCTGCTGGGCACGCCTCCGGGCGCCAACCTGGCCCCGTTCATCGTCGGCCTGATCGTCGTGGCGATCGGCATGGCCTGGGGCACCAACGCCGGGTACGCGATCAACCCGGCCCGTGACCTCGGCCCCCGTCTGGCCAGCTTCTTCACCGGGTACGGCACCGCATGGAGGGATCAGTACGGCAACCTCTACTTCTGGGTGCCGATCATCGGCCCGTTCATCGGCGGTGTGCTGGGAGCGGGTATCTACAAGCTGCTCATCGGCAGGTTCCTGCCGACCGCCGAACCGGAGCCTCCCGGACGCGTCCCGACACCGGACGAGAGCTGATCTGATCCGGGGCGGGCGGACACCGCCCGTTCCGTCCCGGACGGCAGCCCCTACACACGGCATCCCAAAGGAAGGCGGCACCCCATGGCTGACTTCGTCGGCGCAGTGGACCAGGGAACCACGAGCACCCGTTTCATGATCTTCGACCACGCCGGCAACGAGGTGGCCCGGCACCAGCTGGAGCACTCGCAGATCCTCCCGCGCTCGGGGTGGGTCGAACACGACCCGGTGGAGATCTGGGAACGCACCAACTCGGTGATCCAGAACGCCCTCCGGCACGGAAACCTCGACGCCTCCGACCTGGCGGCCGTCGGCATCACCAACCAGCGCGAGACGACCGTCGTCTGGGACCCCCGCACCGGGCGCCCGTACTACAACGCCATCGTCTGGCAGGACACCCGTACCGACACCATCGCCTCTGCACTGGAGCGCGGCGGCCAGGGCGAGGTCATCCGCCGCAAGGCGGGGCTGCCGCCGGCCACCTACTTCTCCGGCGGCAAGATCCAATGGATCCTGGAGAACGTCGACGGCGTGCGGGAGGCCGCCGAGCAGGGCCACGCCCTCTTCGGCAACACCGACTGCTGGGTGCTGTGGAACCTCACCGGAGGCCCCGACGGCGGCATCCACGCCACCGACGTCACCAACGCCAGCCGCACCATGCTCATGGACCTGGAGACCCTCGACTGGGACGACGAACTCCTCGGCTTCTTCGGCGTACCCCGGGCCATGCTGCCCAAAATCAACCCGTCCTCCCACCCCGAGGCGTACGGACAGACCCGCACCTCCAGGCCGCTGCGGGAGGCCATCCCCATCACCGGTGTCCTCGGCGACCAGCAGGCGGCCACCGTCGGGCAGGTCTGCTACGCGCCCGGCGAGGCGAAGAACACGTACGGAACCGGCAACTTCCTGGTGCTCAACACCGGCACCGAACTGGTCCGCTCGCAACACGGCCTCCTGACCACCGTGGCGTACCAGTTCGGCGACAGCCCCGCGATCTACGCACTCGAAGGATCCATCGCGGTCACCGGCTCGGCCGTCCAATGGCTGCGCGACCAGCTGAAGATCATCGGTGACGCCGCCGAGAGCGAACGCCTGGCGCGCACGGTCGAGGACAGCGGCGGCATGTACTTCGTCCCCGCCTTCTCCGGCCTGTTCGCCCCGTACTGGCGCTCCGACGCCCGCGGCGCCATCGTCGGTCTGGCCCGCTACCACGACAACGGACACCTGGCGCGGGCCACCCTGGAGGCCATCTGCTACCAGACCCGCGACGTGGTGGAAGCCATGGAGCAGGACTCCGGCGTCCACCTCGACGTGCTCAAGGTCGACGGCGGAGTCACGGCCAACGACCTCTGCATGCAGACGCAGGCCGATGTCCTCGGCGTACCGGTCAGCCGTCCCGTAGTCGCCGAGACGACCGCGCTCGGCGCCGCCTACGCGGCCGGGCTCGCCACCGGTTTCTGGCAGGACACCGACGAACTGCGCACCCACTGGCAGGAGTCCAAGCGCTGGAACCCCGAGTGGTCGGAGGAACGGCGCACGGAAGGGTACGAGGGCTGGAAGCGGGCGGTGGAGCGCACGCTCGACTGGGCCAAGGTCGAATAGGTTCCGGCCGCGCGCCCGCAGCACTGAGGAGGAGACCATGGTCGATCCGGTGGCCCTCTCACCCCAAGCCCGCACACAGGCCCTCGCCGACATGGGACAGGGCGAACTCGACGTCCTCGTCGTCGGAGGCGGCGTCGTCGGCAGCGGGTCCGCCCTGGACGCTGCCACCCGCGGCCTGAGCGTCGGACTCGTCGAAGCCCGCGACTGGGCCTCGGGTACGTCCAGCCGCTCCAGCAAACTCATCCACGGCGGCCTGCGCTACCTGGAGATGCTCGACTTCCGCCTCGTCGCCGAGGCCCTCAAGGAACGGGGCCTCCTGCTCCGGTCCCTCGCCCCTCACCTGGTGCGTCCGGTGCCGTTCCTCTACCCCCTACAACACCGATTCACGGAGCGCCCGTACGTCGGCAGCGGCGTGCTGCTGTACGACGCGATGGCCCGGGCCTCCGGCACCTCCGGCGGCCTGCCCCACCACCGCCACCTGAGCAGGCACCGGGCCCTGCGCGAGGCACCTGCCCTGCGCTCCGACGCCCTGGTGGGCGCCATCCAGTACTGGGACGCCCAGGTCGACGACGCCCGGCACACCCTCTTCCTCGCCCGTACGGCCGCCTCGTACGGGGCCCTGACGGCCAACCGCACCCGCGTCAGCCGCTTCCTGCGACAGGGCGAGCGGGTCGTCGGCGCCGTCGTCACCGATCTGGAGAGCGGCAACGAGACGGAGGTGCGGGCCAAGCAGGTCATCAACGCGACCGGCGTGTGGACGGACGACACCCAGGCCATGGCCGGCACCCGCGGCCAGTTCCACGTCCGCGCATCCAAGGGCGTCCACCTGCTCGTCCCCCGTGACCGGATCAACTCCCGCACCGGGCTGATCCTGCGCACCGAGAAGAGCGTGCTGTTCGTCATCCCCTGGGGCCGGCACTGGATCATCGGGACCACCGACACCGACTGGACACTCGACAAAGCCCACCCCGCCCTCAGCTCCAAGGACGTCACCTACCTGCTGGAACACGTCAACAGCGTCCTGACCACCCCCCTGGTCCCCGAAGACGTCGAGGGCGTCTACGCCGGCCTGCGCCCCCTGCTGTCCGGCGAGGCGGCGGAGACCAGCAAGCTGTCCCGGGAGCACCTGGTCGCCCATCCTGTGCCCGGACTCGTCGTGGTGGCGGGCGGCAAGTACACCACGTACCGGGTGATGGCCAAGGACGCGGTCGACGAGGCCGTCCGAGGCCTGGACGAGAAGGTTCCCGAGTGCGTCACACACCGCGTTCCGCTGCTGGGCGCCGACGGCTACTTGGCACTGTGGAACTCGCGGCAACGGCTTGCCAAACGCTCCGGGCTCCACGTCGCCCGCATCGAACACCTCCTGAACCGCTACGGCTCCCTGGCGCCCGAACTGCTCGCCCTGGTCGCGGCCGACCCCGCGCTCGGCGAGGCACTGCCGAGCTCCGACGACTACCTGAGGGTCGAGGCCGTGTACGCGGTGACCCACGAGGGAGCCCGCCACCTGGAGGACGTCCTCGCCCGGCGCACCCGGATCTCCATCGAGTCCTGGGACCGCGGGGTGGACGCGGCGCCGACCGTGGCCCAGCTGATGGCGCCCCACCTGGGATGGGACCGGGCGCACCAGGACCGCGAGGTCGACCACTACCTCAAGCGCGTCGCCGCGGAGCGCGAGGCCCAGCAGCAGCCGGACGACCTGACCGCGGACGCGGTGCGGCTCGGCGCCCCCGACATCATCCCGGTGAACTGAACCGCCGCACGTGGGGGCTCCGCCACGTCCCCGGCCGGCGTGAAGCGATCCGCACCGACATTCAAGCGGAGCAGGGCGCGGCTGGGTCTCACGGGCGTGGCCGAGAAAAGACGGGCGCCCTGGCCCAGTCCGCCACTCCGAGGCGGGACGGGGGATCAGGGTCTTCGCTGCGCTCAGCGAGACCGCGCGGCTGCCGCGCGCATGGTCCGCCATTGCGCGCTCGTAGGCGGGGAACGCGCACTCGTGGTCGCCGCCAGTGCGCGCCGGTTCCGCGGCGAGGACGTACGCGCCGACGACGGCCAGGCTCGTGCTGCCGCCGACGGCCGGAGCTGGGTGATGGAGTTGCGTCGTTTGTCGTGGCGGCCGTTCACGACGACGAGGATGCCCGTCACACCCCTCCGCCGGGCCGTCGAACACGGCGACTGTCCGGGCCGCAGCCAAGGAGGACTTCCTCCAGTTGGGAAAGTGAGTCGCCGTACTCGCTCCCGGCAAGGGCGTCTTGTCCTCGTGGGTCTGCGCGTCGGCGCGGCGCTAGACGCACCGGCCACGGAGGCTGGTGACGGAGAATGTCAGGTTGTGATCGAACTCAAGCGCAGCATCGCCACCCTCGCAGTTGCCCTGGTGGTCGCCGTGGCCCTCACCTCACCCAGTGCAGCCAACGAAAACGCCCTGAACAGGCCCGCGCACACAGACTCGCGCGCGGCGAGCAGCGTGACGGCATCCGACCGAGCGACGGTCACAGAAGGTCAGGTCAAGGAGGTCGCACCCGGGGGCGTGATCACCTATCCGAGCGTCACCAGCTGCCTGACTGTGACCGTGCGGTTGCGGGGCGGCGGCCTCGTCGGTGCTCACGCGAGCCTGTTCCAGGTGCCTGGTGAACTGCGGTCCGATGAGATTCTGGCCGCGCTGAAGCACCTCGTCGGCGACCGCCCCGTGACCGCGATCCAGGTCAAGGGGGCCGTCGGCGCCTGGCATCCGAGCTACTTCGTGAAGGCGATCGAGAGTTACGGCGAAGAGGAACAGCCGCCGTACCCAGCACGCCCGGAGCCCGAAAAGCTTGCCACTGCGGTGTCGCAGGGACTCGAGCTGCCCCGCCGCCTTGTCACAGTCAAGGACGTACCTGACGGAGACCAGATCGCCAGCTGAACCCAGCTGATCATTGCGAGGGCGGCCCCGGACCGCCCGTCCCGTCGTAGTACTGGAGTGGTAGGCAGCTCCTGCCGCCCCAGTACCGGGTCGTGCGGATAGTCGGATGCCAAGCCGCCGGATGCCGGGGGCCGGGGCGAAGGCTTGTCTGAGTCCGATGCCGTACAGCAGGTGCAGTCCTCGCCGACCGCGGCGGCGCGGTCGTGGCAGTCGGCGAACGCCTTGGGCCCGTCGGCCCATCCGCCGTCTCGGGCGAGCTCGAGCGTGTCCTGCTTAAACCGGTGAGGGGCCGGGCAGCAGGCATCCGACTCGGCCGAGAGATCTCCTGGTCGGACCGGCTCGCCCTGCCGGAGCACCCCGACGCGTAAGTAGCTTTTGTCGTAATGCTCTGGGGGCTTGGTGCTCGAACGGCCGTCTCGACCGGGTGGTCCTCGGGTGCTCGGCGCATGCGAGGCCTCGGTATCCGAGCGACATGACGGACGCGGAGTGGTGGTGGTGCGGCCGCTGCTGCCGGTGCCGGGTTGGATACAGGGCGGGCGGGCAGCCGGAAGCGTACTGCCACCGGGCGATGCTGGGCGCGATCGGCTATCTCGTGGACCACGGCATCAAGTGGCGGGCAATGCCAGCCGAGTGCAGGTCGCCCTGCTTACGAGCCATGCCGCATGCTGACGGGCGCGGCACACCGTGGAGTCGACGCTCAGGTCCCGCGCGATCGCACCCCTCTCGTCGGCCAGGGACTGGAGCCGATTGAGGACCTGGCGCCAGGTACCGCCCCACTGCCACCGGCGGAACATGGAGCCCGCGCGTGCGCCACCGGCTCAACACCCTCCCGCCCGAGCTGGTTGCCCTCGGGCTGCACCTGGGCGCCACCCCCGAGTGAAGTGGTGGCCACAGCGAGATCATTTAACGGTGGCTGATCCCTCCAGCCGGTGCGAGTGAGGTCCGGAGGCGAAGTCGAGGATGTCTCGGACCGCTTCGTGCAAGGTTGTGAAGTGGCGATGCACGCCGTCCACCGCCGCCGGGGTGTTGACCCCCCACACCGTCATGCCCGCACGCAGCCCCGACTGCACCCCGGAGGCTGCGTCCTCGATGACCAGGCAGTCCTCCGGTTGGGCACCAAGCCGCGCGGCTGCCTGCAGATAGGGCACCGGCGACGGCTTGCCTTCCTCCACAGCAGCCGCGTCCACGAGGACCTCCGGGACCGGCAAGCCCGTCCGCGCGAAACGTCCGCGCACCCGATGCTCATAGTTCGAGGTCACCAGCGCCCAGGCCCCGGGCTGCAGAGCGTTCAACAGCTTCGAGGCGCCTTCGAAAGCCGTGTAGACGCCGGTCCGGACGTCCTCGTCCTCCAGCTCGTGCAGTGCGGCCAGGCACTTCCGAGGGTCCTGGTCCGGAGCGACCTTCGCAAAGGTCTCCATCGGTCTCGTCCGTAGCGCCACTCGGTAGACCTCATCAGGGTCCAGCCCGTACCGCTCCGCCCACGATCGCCAGACAAGGCGCTGGTTGTCCACGGCATCGATCAACGTGCCATCGACATCAAACAGGACATACCTCATCGCCCCAGACCGGCCAGGTTCACTGATCACGTGTCGATCTTGCCATCTGGCTCTGAGCGGGCAGGTTGCGGGGCAAGCCTTAAAGTCCGGCGGCACTGCGAGGAGGACCGATCTTGATGCTTAAGATCCCGGAATGGAAAGCGAACTGTCCGATGTACTGGATGAACTGATCGAGCTGCAGCAAGCGACCGACGAAGCGCACGCCGAGTTGACGCGCCTCCAGGAGGAACTCGGCGACGCTGCTCAGTGGACCGAGGAGCAGCACGTGACCTGGCGGGACGCGTGGGAGGACGCGCGCGAGCCCTGGTGGCTGCTGGATACGGCCCTGGAGCACTACTCGGACACGATTGGTCTGGACCGCGACGAGCTGGAGGCCATGGTGCAGAAGGCGGCAGGCCACGTCCCTCCGCCCGTCGAAGACTGACGGGCCCGCCGGTGGGCGAGGCAGCCCGACGCGCGTCCACCCGTAAACAGACGCCGCGAGGGTCGACACCCACGGCGCCGCCCCTTTCCCCGGCTGGCGCCCCTTGGGCAGCGGAAAGGGCCCTCACCAACCGGACGACACCCCGGCAACGCGGTACCCGAGCCCGCCACACCCCACCAGCGAGGGCCCGTGACGCACGCCCAGTGCACATACACGACGCCCGGAAATCGGTGAACCGGCGCGCCACTCCCCCAACCTGGGGGAAGTTCGGGTGGGCGGGTCCGTCGAAGCGGCCCGCCCACCCTGGTATTGGCGTGCGATACGACGGTGCCTGGGCAGGCCGCTCCGGCGACCGGGCGGGTGACCTGCGCCCGGCCGACGTCCCTGTAGCGCGGAACCCGGCTCGCGTACGCGCAAGGATGCACGGACTAGTGAACGCGGCAACGCTCTCACCGTCGCCAGCGGGCGCGGCGGACGCCGTGCGCGCCGCGTTCATGGCCCGCCGGAACCCCGGCATCCAGTAACAGGCGTCCGCTTCCCCGGATCCGGCACGTCGTCGCGTCCAGGGAAGCGGAATGTTCCGTTTTTGGTCGCTGGGCGAACATCGCTCCTCTCTCTCCGGACAACAACTGGTCAAATACTTGTTGCAGACCTGTCAATCGGACACTCCCTCCTGGCAATCTCAACGGCCTGACCCCCCACGGCAATTGAAGGAGCAGGAGTGACCCTCCCCATGTCCTCATCCCGCACCGCCCACAGCCGCACCCGAGTGCTGCGCGCCGCCGCCGTCGTCGCCTCCGCGGCCATGGTCGCGATCTCCGTTCAGAGCGGCTCCGCCAACGCGTCGGCCGAACGGGAGGCGGGAGCCACCGCGCTCGCCCTGACGGCCGACGCGCGCGCCCAGGCGATCACCACGGCCCAGAGCGCGGCGGCGGACACCGCGCGCGCCATTGGCCTGGCCGACGAGGAGCGCCTCGTGGCCCGCGATGTGATCAAGGACGCCGACGGTACGGTGCACACCCGGTACGAGCGCACGTACGCGGGAATGCCGGTGCTCGGCGGCGATCTGGTGGTCCACCAGAAGAAGGACGGCAGCCGCAAGACCACCAAGGGCCTCGAGGGCCGAATAGCCCCGGCCGCTGCCCGCACCTCCCTGAAGGCAGCACCCGCCGGTGCCCGCCAGGTGGTCTGGGCCGCGAGCGGCACCCCGGTCTTCGCCTACGAGACCGTCGTCACCGGCAACCAGCACGACGGTACCCCCAGCGAGCGCCACGTCATCACCGACGCCGCCACCGGCGCGGAGCTGTACTCGTACGAGGCCATCGACTCCGGCACCGGTACCAGCGAGTACTCCGGCACCGTCACGCTCGGCACCACCCAGAGCGGGTCGGCATACAGCCTGACCGACGGCGGCCGCGGCGGCCACAAGACCTACGATCTGAACGGTGCCACGTCTACCGCCACGGGCAGCCTGTTCACCGACGCGGACGACAGCTGGGGCGACGGATCTCCGTCGAACCGTCAGACGGCCGCCGTGGACGCCCACTACGGCGCGGGTGTGACCTGGGACTTCTACAAGTCCGAGCTCGGCCGCAACGGCATCGCCGGGGACGGCAAGGCCGCCTACTCCCGCGTCCACTACGGCAATGCCTATGTCAACGCCTTCTGGTCCGACAGCTGCTTCTGCATGACGTACGGCGACGGCGCCAACAACCAGAAGCCACTCACCTCCCTGGACGTCGCCGGCCACGAGATGAGCCACGGCCTGACCGCCGCCACGGCCAAGCTGAACTACAGCCGCGAATCGGGGGGGCTCAACGAGGCCACGAGCGACATCTTCGGCACCTCGGTGGAGTTCTTCGCCAACAACTCCGCGGATGTCGGTGACTACCTGATCGGCGAGAAGATCGACATCCGCGGCAACGGGACGCCGCTGCGCTACATGGACCAGCCCAGCAAGGACGGGGCCTCGGCCGACTACTGGTCCAAGAACGTGGGCCGGCTCGATGTGCACAACTCCTCGGGCGTCGCCAACCACTTCTTCTACCTGCTCTCCGAGGGCAGCGGTGCGAAAACGGTCAACGGTGTCTCCTACAACTCGCCCACGTACGACGGCTCGACGGTCAGCGGAATCGGTCGGACCAAGGCCTACAAGATCTGGTACAAGGCGCTCTCGACCTACATGACGTCAACCACCAACTACGCCGGGGCGCGGACCGCCACCTTGCAGGCGACGGCAGACCTGTACGGCTCGACGGGCACCGAGTACCAGCAGGTCGCTGCCGCCTGGAAGGCCGTAAACGTCAACTGACGGACTGACCGCACGCCTCGCCGGCCCCCAGCAGCGCCGTGCGGCAGCAGCCGGAGCCAGCGGTTGCTGCCGCGCTCCGCGCCCACGCCGCCAAGACGGGCGAGGAAGCCGACCGGCTCGCCACTGTCCTCGAGTACAACGCTGCCCCACCCACGACCAGAACCTGGTCCGGGGCGCTGCTGCTCGTGCCCTACCGTCGGTCCTCCTGGACGCCCTCTCGGCGTCCAGGAGGACGGGGCGCCGGCTCGCACCCACTGATCCTGCGCCGGTCGTAGACCGCTTGGGCCGGCTCAACACGGCGAGAGCCGCCTGCCGGAACGCGCTTCGCCCCCCGGCGCCGAACGCGACGGGATCATCCACGCCGGGCAGGGATTGGAACCGTGGCATCAACCGCCGCGCCGATCCCCGGTCCGGTCAGTGGAACACGACGGCGCGACCGGTGGCGATGCTCGTGCGGCACACCTGGTACAGCTGGTGCCAGGCGGACCTCTCCGTGTGGAACAGGTCGTCGGATGCGGTGTCCAGGCGGGCGCTCTCCTCGTCCGAGAGGTGCCGGTCCCGGTCGAGCCGGACTCCGATGGCGGAGGCGAAGCCGCACAGTTCGGCGAGCAGCTGCTGACTGGAACCGACCATCCCGCCGCCTTCCACCTGCTTCTCCGCCGGCAGGAAGAGCGGATCGTCGAAGTCGACCGGCACGTAGAAGCCCGCACTGTCCGAGTGGCACAGCAGGTGGGAGCTCATTATCGTCGACTCGTCGAAGACCTTGTCCTCGTCGCGTTCGTACTGCTCGGCGCTGGTGGCCGATGCGGGCGTGACGGACTCGCCCCGGGCCGCCAGCGCGAAGACGCGGCGCAGGTGGTGCAGGTGGCTGGTGGGGAAACTTATGAAACGCAGATGTGACGGCTCGTCCAACGCCGGCTCCTGCCAGACGATTCCCTCAACGGCCAAGGCCCGGCTGAGAAGGTCGAATCTCTCCTGCCAGCGTACGAGCGCCTCGTGCTCCTCGACGCCGGCCATGTTCTGGAGCATGCCAACCGAAATATGAAGTCCCATGGCCGGAAGGCTAGACGGCGGCTCTGACAGTCATGGCAGCAACCGTCGAGCGGCGGTCTCGGTGCCGTCACTCGCACCGCTTCGGCGACGAGTGCGGCACGAGCCGTCACGGCGGGCCGGAGGGTGCGGCTACGGTGCGACCGTGACCGCTCGCTTGCCGTCCTTGCGCGGCTGGAGCGTGTGGACGCGGGGCTGCCAGTCGTTGAAGTCCCCCATCACGCTCACCGGCCCCGGCGGATCCTCCCTCGGGCAGAACGATCGTCCGACGGTGCCGGGTGCCGGGGTGCACGGGTGCGCGTCGTGGGCGGCGTACATGGCGGCGGCGAACGCACGATCGCGTTTACGGCGCTGGTAGATCACAGCGGTGGTGATCCCGATCTGCGCTGCGGCGGCGGTGACGGACAACCCGGGTTTTCCAGGTGGTCGAGGAAGGCCCCCGGCGGTCGGGGGTGAAACGGGGGCCGAGCGGGTGCGGGCTGCCCGGCGCCAAGTTCCTTGACTGCGTCGCAGGCCCTCGCGAACGCCGGATCATCGCGGCGCCAATGACGCGCCTTGCCAGCGCCGCCGAACAGGATCTGCGCGGCCAGGCTCAGGGGGCAGCCCAGAGCGAGGAGCCGCAGATACTCGGTGCGTTCCGTGATGCCGGTGGCGCCGACTTCGTCGGGGTCGGTGCCGGCCTGGAGCAGTGCGAGGGCCGTGTCGGTGCGGGCGGCCGTGAACACCTCCCGCCCCTCGAGGCCCGCGGCCCGCGCGGCGGTCGGAAGGTCCTGCCCGTTCCGCAACCGGTCGAACAGCGTTGACCGTTTCCGGGCGGGCAGGGCATCAGGCATGACCGCACGCTACGGGCGCCCTCACCGGTGCACCCCTACGACAGGCCGATGACGGCGATGCCGGCCTTGTTCGCGAGATCGGGCTCTGGCTCAAGTTCTGGATGCTGTTGGTGATCTTAGGTGGGCAGGTTGCGGCAGAGCTGCTGGAAGCGGCTCCTCGGCCGCGCTTTGCTGGGCGGTGCGATGCCCGGTGAGAGGTAGCCGCTGAGTCGGATGATGTTCGTTCCGGCTGCCGTCAGCACGTGTTGGACGTGGGTTCTGGCCATGCCGCGGTAGCGGCAGTTCCGCAGGCCGTGGGCATGAACGGTTTCGGACACGGTGGCCTCGCAGCCTGCGCGGATCGCGTATCTCCGGCGCCACTCGGTTGTCGTCTGGTCGGCCCTGTTCTGCGTCTGGATCTCCTGGAGAGGTTGTGGCATCAGGAAGACGTGTCGGCCCTTGCCTTCGACGTTGCCGGTGCATTTGAGCCGGTCGGCGCATTCGCGGCAGGCCTTGCGTGGGAAGAGCACGGAGAGCCGGGGGTGGCCGTCGCCGAGTGTGGGCTTCCATGGCGGACTCGTCACGCCGTTGGGGCAGGTCAGGGTGCGGGCTTGCCAGTCGATGTGAAAGTCCTGCTTGGCGAATCCGGGCCGTTTGCCGGCCTGCGGGTCGTCACGGACTGGTCCGAAGAGTGTGATGTCCCACTGCTGGGCGGCGTGGTGGATGCTGTCCGGCGAGATGTAGCCGCTGTCAACGACGTGTTCGGTGGGCTGGAACCCCTGCGTGGTCAGTCCCAGGTGGATCCGGTCGAGGGCGTCGATGTCCTGCTCGGGCGCCGGCCGAGTGGTGACCTGGACGATCACGTTCGGGCCGGTCTCGTCGCAGGTCTCGGTCTGGTGGTCGCGGTAGCCGATCCAGTCCTGCTGTCCGGCGGCGGTGACTTTCTGGCTGTATCGGGCCTCGGGATCGTGCGGGGTGACGATCTCGAGGCCCGACCATGGCACTCGCGCCGAAGCGGGATCGGGTCTGCCGTCCGCTGATGCCTTGCCCGTGTTGCGACGTTCGGTTGTCCTGCGGCTTGCCCGGTCCCGGCTGGATTTCGGTCCCCGCCAGCACAGTCGTCCGTCCTCGTCGAGCCAGTACTGCTGGACCCAGACCTGCCGCAGAACCTCAACAGCGGGCAATGCACGCAGTCTGGGTGGGGCATCGGCATCATGGACGGCTCGCAGGATGTGCATGCCGTCCCCGCCGACCCGCAGGACGTAGGCGATCAGGGCATCTCCTCCGCGGGGAAGCCGGTCATAGCGGACTGGGCGGCCGTAGCGGTCACCCCAGTCCGCGGTGACGAGCCCAGCCAGCCATTCCTCGCCGTGTGCAACGAGCTCGTCCAGAGCCGCCCGCAGTGTCTCGGCGACCAGTTCACCCCGATTGAGCCGGCGTACTGCCGCCAGCACGTGGGTCGAGTCGGTGCGGACCCGGCCACGGCGTTTGACCAGGCCCGCAGCCGCAAGACGTTCGACCATCACAGCCAGCAGCCGGTCTGCGCGGTCCTCTTCGGCCAGCCGGTCACGGAACTCGCTCAGCACCGAGAAGTCGAAGCCCGCATCGTCCAGTTCCAGGCCCAGGCAGTACTTCCAGTCCAGGCGGCACCGGACGGCCTCTGCCGCCTGCCGGTCGGTCAGATTCTCCGTGTATTGCAGCACCGATACCAGCGCGAGCCGGGCCGGCGACAGACCCCGGCGCCCGTCCGCCGGATACCAAGCAGCGAAGTCCTCGTCGACGAACAACTCGTCCAGGCGGTCACGTATCCACATCGCTGCCGTGCCCCGCGGATTGCTCGCCCGGGCCATCTTCACCGTCAGCGGCGGAATCACCCGACCGGAACCACACCCCCTTGCCATCCCGGCCCCCTCCGACCGGCAGAACTACCCCGCTCGACAACAGCAGCACACCAACCGCCAGCACGAAAGCACGTCGAAGGGGGTTCACCCCACCGAGCGAAGATCACCAACAGCATCAGTTCTGTGGAGTGCCACTCCCCGTGGCGCAGGGCCCTTGACGGCCGGTCGGCTGGGAGCCGTTCTCATGACCGGCCGGGCCCGTCGAGGCGTTCCGTGGGACCGGCGAAGGAGAGGAAGAGAGTCCGCGTGGTGAGCAGCCAGGTGTCGTCCACCTTGCGGAACGTGTCTTCGTAGTGCCCCACCTGAACCGGGGGCCGCGGCGGTACGAGGCCCTCGCTGTAGCCGTCGACACGGTACGTGGTGAAGTAGGTGGTGGCGGCGGCGGTGTCCGCAGAGGTCACGGTAACCAGGATGTTGGTGCATATGCGGCGTGACAATCGGTCTGCGGGCCGGTTGCCGAAGTAGATGCGCAGGGCGTCGTGACCCGCAATGCGGCGGTCGCCGGCGGGCCATTCCCAGGTGCCGTCCTGCGTGAAGAGGTCCGCCACCGAGCCCGGGTCCCCGAGGTCGAGCCGGTGGACGAACTCGACGACCAGCCGCTCACAAGCCCGCTCTGCGAGCAGGCGCTCCATCGCGTCAAGAGTGTCAGCATTCATGATCAACTCATACCAGGTCGCCCTGGCTGAGGCAGCCCCAACCGCCGTGGTTACACCGTTCGGCTGCCCCTCTCAGGGTCGTGCCCTATCTGGGACGCCGCCAGCATCTTCAACCACAAGCGGTCCACGCTCGTCCCGATCTGAGGTGGGCAGCTACGCAGGGGGTCAATGCGGGGGCACGGCCCCGGTCATCGGCCGGCGCTGGAGCAGACGGAGACGGTCGGCGACGAAGGCCCACTCCAGGTCCTGCGTCCCGCCGAAGACCTGCTCGCAGCGGGCGGTGAGTTCCCGCAGGCTCTCCAACCGCATCTCGTCGAGGCAGAGTCGGTGAATTCGGTCGGCGGGAACCGGGACCTGGCTCGTTCCGCCGGCCAGCGCGGGCTCCACGGCCAGGTCCTTCATGCCCGCCGTGCGCTCGATCACCCGGCCGTCGCGGCGGACCCGGTAGTGATCCGGTACGACCAGGCCGCTGACCACGGCTTCGCCCAGGCCCCAACTCGCCTCGATCACCAGGACGTCGGAGCCGTCGAGGGGGTCGCGGGAGAACAGGACTCCGGCGCACTCGGGTACCACCAACTCCTGTACCACCACTGCCACTCTGGGCCGGCCGGGCAGCCCGAGCCGCTCACGGTAGGCGAGCGCGGCGGCCGAGTGCGCCGAATCTCTCACCGTTCGGACCGCCTCGGTCAGCCCGTCCGGACCCCGTACGTTGAGGCAGGTGAGGTGCTGTCCGGCGAAGCTCGCCGCGGCCGAGTCCTCGCCCAGCGCGGATGAACGCACGGCCAGCCCGCCGCCCTGCAAGTCGGTGGTCGACACGTGCAGCGCGGCGAGCGCCTCGTCGTCGCCTGCTGCGACGACGTCGACAAACAGCCATTCCAGGGCGATTCCTTCCGGTACCGGTAGACCGGCCCGGGCGGCGGCCGCGAGCTGCGAGGCCTTGCCGCCGTACCGGCTCTCGTCGGTGGCCAGGCGGAGCGGCACCGGGGCGGACCACGTGCTCGGCGACAGCGGACCGGTCATCGGACCACCGCCGCCTCTCCGGCTTGGCCGTCGACCCGCACCCAGGCGCCGTCGGGTATCACCGCCGTGGCATCCGTGCATCCGACGACGCCAGGGATGGCGAACTCCCGGGCGACGATGGCGGCGTGGGAGAGCGCCCCACCGCGATCGGTGACGATCGCGCCGAGCAGGGGGAGGACGATGTTGAAGGCCGTGGTGGTCGCGCCGGTGACCAGGACGTCCCCCGGCTGGATGCGGTCGAACTCGGGCACGCCGCTGATCACCCGTGCCGTGCCCTCGTACACGCCCGGGCTCGCGCCGAGCCCGTGCACGGTCCGCCCCTCGGTCCGGGCTGCCGGGTTGCTGAACATGGCAAGGACGATGGCCCCGAGGGCGCGTTCCAGGCGTGCCGCGGCGGGCGGCAGCCAATCGGGCGGCAGCGGGTCGCCCGGGGGTGGACCCAGCATCGGCGGCGCGTCCGCGTACCGGGCGTGGTCGCGGTAGTGCGCCCGGGCGGCGAGTTCTGCGGCGTCGGGCCCGGAGCCCGTACGGACCAGGGAGCGCACCTCGGCGTAGCCCGCCTCGGCCAGGTGGGCGGGTGCGTGGATCCGGCCCTGCTCGGTGAGCCGTCGGCCGGCCGCCAGGAGGGCGCGCCGGGTGAGGCCGATGGCCGGCAGGTCCGCGCACGACCCGCGCTCGTCGCGCAGCCGGGAGACCAACCGCGCCTCGGCGAGCAGCTCGTCGAAGCGGAAGCGGTGCGCCGCGGGTACGGCGTCGCGAAGGTCGGCCGCCGCGTCGGCGTGCTGGTCGCCGCGGGCGTCGGCCTGGGGCCTTGTCGAAGAGAAGACCGCCGAGCGAATGGCCGCCAGCACGACGGCGGGCAACTCCGCCACGCAGGGATCGCCCACGTCCTCGCCATTGACGGGGCGCCAGCCCGCCGTCTCCAGGTACTCGGCGAGGGCGGTACTCGTACGTCCCGCGACGGCCCCCAGCGCCACCAGCAGCTCCTGGGGTCGCGCCGGGGAGGCGAGCAGCTCGCTCGCCCGGGGGTCCGCTGCCACGGCGGCGGCCAGCTCGGCCAGTTCCTCCCGGTCCGCCAGCGGGTCGGGGCTCGATCCTGCCAGCGGGGCCAGGATCTCGCCGGTGGTACGCCCGGTCCACTCCTGACAGTGTGCGAGCAGATCGCCCATCGGCAGTAGTGCCGGCATGTTGAACAGGTGGTGCAGGTAGCCGGCTCGGCGCTGGTGCTCCCGGCACCGGTCGAGGTAGGCGAGCAGACTGCCGGTATCGAGGAGACCGGGCTCGACCTGCTGCAGTTCGCGCCGCTCGCGCTGTAGCCCGGGTCTGACCTCCTCGTCCCATCGGCGCAGGTCCTCGCGCCACAGCTTGCGCTCGAAGACGGTCGCGCTGGTCGCGAGCCTGGTGCGGATCTCGGGATGATCGGCGGCAAGGCGTTCCCAGACCTCCCTCGGCGGGTGGTCCGTGGCGTCCGGCGGGGCTCCCAGCGGCTGCGGATGGTAGTAGCAGAAACCGTTGACGAAGGCCCAGTCCAGCCGTTCCAGCAGCGACCCGTACCGGCGGAGGCTCTCTCCGAAGCCGCGGTGCATCTCTTCGATGAAGATCTCGGCGTGGAACCTGGTCACCGGGCGGGTGAAGTGGGTCGGGTCCAGGAACCAGGTACCCGGCCCCGGCGGAGCGAAAGTGCGTTCCGTGGCGATGCTCATGACTCTTCTCCTCGACGGTCATCCGCTCGGGGGGCGTAGCGGGCCGTCCGGGTCTCGCCGCAGCTGGTCCGTGAGCACCCGCACCGCCCAGGCGGCGGCCATGCCGGCCTCCGCCCCGTCGAGCCCCGCCTGCAGCCGCATGGCCTGCCAGGCCGGGGCGCTCACCAGCAGGTACAGCACGGCGACCGCGCGGCGGCGGGCTACCGGGTCGGCTTCCGCCGTGAGCTCGGCCAGCGCCGCCTCCACCGAGCGGAACCGGTCCCTGCGGCCCTGCTCCCGCAGCGGCCGGGCCGCCTTGGAGTTCAGCATGGCGAGGATCAGTGGCGCGTGCTCGTCGTACGAGCGGTAGAGCTCCGGCGCCACGCGGCGCAGCCCTTCCAAGGTGTCCGGGTAAGACTGCGTGAGCACGTGCAGATTCTCCTGGGCCCACCCGCTCCAGGCCGCGAACAGCGCCTCCCTGGTCGGGAAGTGCCGGTAGACGGTGCGGACGGCGACGCCTGCGCGCTCCGCCACGAGCGGGATGGTCAGCTCCCGGACGCTTTCGTCGGCGATGGCCTCGGTGAGCGCGGCGAGGATCAGCTGCCGGGTCTGCTCGAGCTGCCCGGCACGCAGCGGACTCTCGTACGCGCGCTTCTCTTTCATGGCACGTCGACAGTACTCCAATTCACGCTAAACTGTCAATAAACGGTATAAATCTTCCTTCAAGGAGGGACGGAGGCCGAGAGAGATGTTGGACGGACATCCAGGCCGCTGCGGACTTCGGTAATCGCGACGCGGCCGCGCCTCTGCTTCAGAGGCTGCGCTGGCTGCCCCGGGAGATCACCCTCATCTGGGCCGACGGCGGCTCCGGCGGCCTCATCAACTGGGCGAAAGAGAAAATCGCGCTCACCAACCCCTCTATGTCGTCGGTGCGTTTGACGACGTCCGCGCACATTCGCATGGCTGATGCACTTGCGCCGCCTGGCCCGTGACTACGAGACCCTGACCCCAACAGCGAGGCGGTGATCCTGCTCTCGATGATCATGCGGGCCCGTCAGTAACGGCGCCCAGTTCCTTCGCCCGCGGAAGACCTCGACAGCTTCGGCCTGGATGCGGCCGACCTGGCGGCCGAGGACATGCCGGGATGCACGCGAGCACTGCTCACCCCTGTGCAGCGAGGAGGCCCGCCGGGCTCTGGCCGACGGAGTCCCCCTGCCCGCACTGCCGGCCCAACGCAGCCCCGGAATGCCAATCCGCGCCCGGTCGTCTATCCGCCAGGGCCCAGGCGGGCGCCGCCGGGACGACGGCTCGGCCGCTCTGGAGTGTTTGCAAGGGGCTGACGTGCCCGAACGCACGTGGAACGCACATGAGACCGCGCGGTCGGGGTAGGCAGCTGACGGGGGTGCGGCCTTGGCCATCAGGGCTGCGACGGAGGCCGCACCCCCGCACCCGCCCGGTGCCGCAAGGAAGTGGCCGTGTTCTGCGACATCCGGGACGAAGACCAGTGCGCAGCTCTCGTCACCGGGCCGTGAATGAGCTGGGGCGTGTCGACATCTCGGTCAGCAATGCCGCCTACTGGATGTCCCAGCCGGACGGGATCGAGGCGATCACCAAGGAGCAGTTCGACCGGGTGGTGAAGACCAACCTGAACGGGGTTCTGGCTTACCCGCCAGGCGCTGGGGCACGTACCGCGAGGCGGGTCGGTCATCAACACCGCGTCCGTCCAGGGCTACCAGCCGAACGCCACGGCCTGGCGCAGTTGATCGCTGAGCTGGTATCCGCGTCAAGGCAGTCGCCCCCGGCCTGGTGCTGACGCTGCTGGTCCCGGCGACGATGCCCCGGCACGGCGAAGTTCGGTGAGCAGGCACCGCTGGGCCGGCCCCGCTGACCGAGATGGCGCCCTCCTACATCTTCCTGGCCGGCACGGGCTCCGGCGCAAGGCAGCTGCCTGCTCCAAGCGGGTGAGGCACCCTCTGCGCCCGAGCGCCCCCAGGTCCGGCGGGGAAGCGATCGGATCGGGCCGCAGCGGCCCGACCCGAACACACATGGAGGCGACATGGGACACGGCGGGAATGTGATCGACGAGCTGATGGCCGACCACCGGGAGGTGGAGGAGATGTTCAGCCGACTCCAGGCCATGACCGGCACCGGGCAGGAGCTCCGCGATCTCATCGACGAGATCACCATCGAGCTGGTCCGGCACTCGGTCGCTGAGGAGCAGTACCTCTACCCGGCGGTACGCGAGCACGTCGAGGGCGGCGGGCGCATGGCGGACAAGGAGATCGAGGACCACAGCCGCGTCGAGAAGATCCTCAAGCAATTGGAAAAGATGAGCACCACCGACGGGCAGATCAGCCCGCTCCTGCAGCAGCTCATGGAAGAGGTCGCCACCCACGTCCAGGACGAGGAGACCAACCTCTTCCCGATGCTGAAGAGAGCCTGCACCCCTCAGCAGCTGGACGATCTCGGTGACAAGATCCGCCGCGCCAAGGCCATGGCGCCCACCCGCCCGCACCCTGCCGCACCGAGCAGTCCCATGGCCAGCAAGCTCCTCGCACCGGGCGCAGGCCTGGTGGACCGGGCGCGCGACTTCGTGACCGGCCGCGGCAAGTAGCCCCCATCCAGGGCGGCGGGCCCGCAGGCATGCTTCCGGGCCCGCCGCCCCTGGACGACGGTGACGTGCGTCATGCCGCTCACCCGTCGCTTCCGGCTACGCTGGTCGGCCACGAGCGGAGCGGCGCAGCTTCGCGCCGCAGCTCGCGGACCCGGCACGGGCCAGGGCGAGCACGCCCCCGAGGAAGCCGCTGTGTCCGCTGATCTCGCACCTGTCATAGCCGCCGGCACACGCTGGCTGCTCACCGCCTTCCCGCCCGCCCCGGGCGCGTACAGCCGGGCGGTCGCCGAGGCCCAGGCCAGGCAGGCCGTCACCCTTGCTACCGCCCTGCGGTACCCGACCCCGCTCGACGCACAGCTGCTGCATCTGCTCGGCCCGGGCGGAAGCGCCCGGCTGGACTGGCTGACCAGTGCCGATCACGGCGGCGACGCCGACGCCGGCTGGCGAACATGGGTGGACGAAACCGTCGTCAGCTGGGCCGCCTGCCTCCTCGCGGACCCCGCCCTCGCCATCGACGCCCACCACCTCGCCGATCGTGGCCAGGCCGGTGATCTCACCCGTCTCACCCGCCCCGGCGACCACGAACAGGACGCCGCCCCCTTGCTGCGTCACCCCGACCTGCTCGAGCCGGTCGCCGCCCTCCACCGGGCGCCACTGCTGGACCTGCTCGGCGAGAACGCCGCTTTGGGGTAGGCAGGGGCCCTGCCGACCATCCGACGACGCCCTGCGGCGAAAAGGGACCGCCGTGCGTGATTCCCCGCGCCCTCGGGCCCGGTCGGCTCCGTTCCGGGAACCTTGCCGTCGGTCAGGCGGCATTCCAGGTCCGGTTCCTCACGAGAGTTCGGCATGTACGAGGGTCGTCACCGACGTCCACGCGACGCCGGCGCGGTGGCCCGGCCCGTGGCGTCGACGGCAACCTCCTCGATCCGCGGATCGCTGCCGTGGAGTTGCTGAACGCACCTCGACCTGCCGCGCGCCGGAAGGGCGGCGTTCCGCATCGACTGCGACGTGCCCGAAGAGGACCCGCAGCGGTTGCGACGGTCATTTGCCGGAGTACCCGTGCGAAGTCGTCCCAGCAGCTCCGCGCCGCCGCTGCTCCGTCCGGCTTCGCGTCCTGCATCTCATACGTCCGCTTCACCGGTCTCTCCCTTCGGCCGCCGCGATGGCGGAGAGGGGCGACCCCGGATCCCGTTCGACCTCCAGATCGCCGAGGGTGACGATGCCGACGAGTTCGCCGTTCTCGGCTTCCACCACCGGCAGGCGCCGCAGCGCGCGCCGACGCATGAGGTCGATGGCCTGGTCGACGCGGTCGTCGGGCCGGACCGTGAGCGGATCGCCGCTGCAGATCGCCCGTACGGTCGTTTCGGCCGGGTCCTGGTCCTCGGCCAACGCGCGGACGACGATGTCCCTGTCCGTGAGGATGCCGCAAAGCCGGCCCTGGTCGACGACCAGTACGTCCCCGATGCCGGCGTCCCGCATCACCCGTGCGGCCTCTGCCAGCGAAGTCAGCTGCTCGACCGTCACCGGATTTCCCGTCATCACCTCGTGCACTCGTCGGGTCATCGATCCTCCCGATGCTGGAAGCGGGTGCCGCGGTGGAGCGTCTACCCTCCGTCGCTCAAGGTAAGCCCGGACTCCGGTGCCCGGAGCTTGGGGATTGACCTCGGTCACTGCGGGTATGTGCTCCTCGGCGACGCTTGCGCGGATGTCTTCGCCGTTCCGCGAGGGCAGGGAGCGACCACCCACCGACTCACTCTCGCCGGAGGCGGTCTCATGATCCACGTCACGATTCCGCTCATCCCGGGAGACGATGGCATTACGTTGATTCCCGCCGACCGGGTCACCGCCCTGCTTCGTACCCTCGCCGTCGACTGGATGAACTCGGCTGACGTCGACGATCCGGCGGTGGACCGTCAGACCGTCGACAGTCTGGCAGGTGTGCTGGACGAGCTCGCCGACAGCATCGACGTGGAGTGCATCGCCTTCACCTCAGCCCCGGAGGGCTGGGCGCGCGACGGGGAGTGAGGCGGTTAGCGGTCAGTCCGTACCGTCGGCGGACGGATGACGGATGTGCCGTCACGGGGAGTCGGCGCGGGGCGCGCGACCGGTTCCAGGAGGGCGGGCCGCCCGCGCACCCTCCACCAGTCGCTATGAGTCACCACGAAGGAGGTCATCGGCCTTCAGCAGCACCGCCCCGCTCCCCTAAGGGCTGTCCCACAATCCCCGGCGGGCGCACGACGACAGCTACGGCGCCTCGCTGCGTTGTCGGAACGTCCGCATACGCCCAGTATGCGGACGCCCCTCCGCCTTGCGATGCACCGCATCTGACGCCGTGCGCTGATCCGCCAGGGATTACGGGACAGCCCTCAGCCGGGAAGATCTTCTGCCAAGCGATGTGGGCGAAGGACGCCAGACAGCTCGCCGATTTCTACGCGGCTGCCCCGGGCGCCAAAGTCAGCCTTACCTGCCCGGGGAAAGCCGGCGAAGACGTCGCGTTCGACGATGCGCGGGCCGCGCAGCAGCGGCTGCTGGAGCTCGACGCCGTCAAGCCCGACCACAGACCTCCATCGCCGCCGCCAGCAGTGCCGCACTGCGCGGGTCCAGGGCCGGCGGCGACTCCGGTCACCTCTGCCCAGCACACGGCGCCGTACCGCACGGGACTCCGCCTTCGCCGACGGTTGGCCGCCCCGCATCTCGGTACGCTCCCGCCTTGCTGCGGCCCGGCACGGAGCAGCGTTCACGCCGGGGCGGAGATTGCTTCAGGGAGAGGGATCCCACGCCTCGGGGCCGGCGCCTCGCCATTCCACGAAGTCGGGATCGGTGAGGTCCACGTCCTCGGCGTTCTCCAGCCCGGCGGCAGCGAGAAAGACACGGATGTCGGACGGGCGGTGCGCAACCCCGATGGCGACGCCGTCGTAGCGCACCTTGCGCCATCCCTGCTCGTCGGGCGGGTAGACGATCAGCTTGGCGGACATGCACCCAGCCTCTTACCTCCCCTCCTCACCAGCACCTTGCAGCGTCCTAACGGGTGGCTCGGTTGCACGGCCCTGCACGGATCATCGGGGGGCTGCGGCCCTTCGCCAGCTCGAGCCGGCTGTGATCGTCCGGGGGGCCGGACCATCGCGATGTCACAGCGAGCGCCATCGAGTCCGGTGCACTGGTCGGCGTAGAGGCCCTCGATCTCCGCCCTGCCCTCCAGCTCCACACGCGCGCGACGGGCAAGGTGGGTGCCGGCGCGAAGAAGCCGCCGCTGAGTGGGGGGCGCCGCGGCAATGCTGATCGGTGCGGTCGTCGGCCACAACCCCTGGGCGCAAGCTGCGCAGGCCAGGCAGGCAGAAATTCGGCGGACGGCGCTATGCGAGCTCGGATACGTGGATCAGACCCGCAGAAGAAGGAAGCCCCAGCCGCCATTCGGCCGACGCCATCACCCAGCCGCCTGCTGTCGCGTGAAGCCGGTCATGAGGCCCGAACAGCGTGGCCGGCACAATCGGGTTAACGTCGTGGGATGGTCAAAGAGAGCGCTTCCGTGCTGGTCGACGTCCGGAAGTACGACGGCCGTCTGAGCGCGCGGTGGACGGCCGTCCGGCTGGGTGAGGACGAGCACGGCGTGTGGTTGGGCACGGCGCAGGGTGTTCCCGTCAGTTCGTCCACGGGCGAGAGACCAGGCAGGTTCGCGCACGTGATGTTGGTCCCGCGCGGTGGTTGGTGGACGGCCACGTTCTGTGCGGACCCGGGTCCGGAGGTGTACTGCGATGTGTGCACGGTTCCCGATTGGAACGCGGACGGGACCGTCGTGAGCATGGTGGACCTCGATCTCGATGTCGTGCGGCCTCGGGGTGGCGAGGCCCATGTCGAGGACGAGGATCAGTTCGCACAACGGCGAATGCGCTATGGCTACCCCGACAGCGTTGTCGCGGCGGCCCGGCAGACCTGCGAGTGGCTGATGGAGAGGGTCCGTCGCGAAGGTGACGGTGGTGGTGGCGTCGAACCCTTCGCCTCGGCGTACCGCTACTGGCTCGGCCTCATCGGATAGGCCCACCAGCACTCCTGCTCCCCCCGCGCGCGGCCGGCCCGTCGATCGTCCGGCCTCGCTCCGGTAGGCATGGCGGACGGGGAGGGGGGAAGGAGCATGGCACAGGAGCATGCCGTTACCCACTCGCTTCGGGCCGCTATGTACCAAGCGTGACGAGGGAAGGGGATCCTGTCATGCACTTCTCGGTTCGACGGAATTCCGGCGACACCATGTGGCGCCGCCCCAGCCCGGGCTGGTTGGACCCCCGGCATCCCATCGGGTCCATGCGGCACCAAATGGGCCACTACCTGGAGCAGGCCGCCCTCGCCCAGCCCGGTGGTCAAGGGTGGACGCCCTTGACCGAAGAGGAGGAGACCGAGGACGCGTACGTGATCAAGGCTGAGATGCCCGGCGTTCCCCGCGAGAACATCGCCGTGGAGATGGACGGCAACGATCTGTACATCACGGGCGAGCTCGACAAGAAGTCGAACAAGGTACTCACCCACCGCAGGGGCAAGTTCTGTTACCGCGCCAGCCTGTCCGGGGGCATCGATAGCGACAAGACCGAGGCCACCCTTGACAGTGGAGTCCTGACAGTCCGTATCTCCAAGTCGGGTGAATCCAAGCCGCGCAGGATCCCCATCACCGGCGGCGATCACCAGCTTGCCTGAGGCAAGCGAACGCAACATCGCACGACGGAAGACCTGGGAGGTCTTCTGTCGTGCCCCCTGCAGCCTCATCTGGCTCACCCAGGCAGCCAAAGCAGTCCTCACCCTGGAGAGCCAGCGTTGAAAACGCTCACTCCATGATCGTGATCGGGGGCCTGAAGCTGTCCTCGGTAAGCAGGTCCACGTCGAATACTCCGTCATTGGCCTGCTTCCAGACGCGCACGTACTTCGTTCTCGCCGCCCAGGTGCCGAGGTCGGCAGTATCAGCGCTGTACTGCTGCCAGGTCGTTCCGTGCTCGTCCGGGTGATCCGGCCAAGTGTCGGGCCTGTACGCCCACACGGTGATGTGAGTGACGCAGCCGATCGCCTGGCGGAACGGCTTCTCGGGATCGGAGGCCTCGACGGGGGCTTGCAAGGAGCCGAGGCGCCGCAATCCGAGGTAGGCGAGGGAGTAGACGACTGCGCCCTCACCCCGGTCCCATCTGTCGGGGCGCACCGTGATGACGTTCCCTTGGTAGTAGGCCGCGTCGTACAGCCTCGCTCCGATCTTCGGACCGGGTTCGTTTGGCATGTCGTACTCCCGCGCCTCCGGGTTTTCGGTCCCGTGTCCCGCGTCGCCGATCCCCGGGGCTGAATCGTCGAAAGGCTGAGGCTCGGCCGCACATCGGGTGGCTGCTCCTCCTCATCGGCGTGCATCGGGAGGAGCCAAACAAGCTTCCCACGGTTTGGGCACAGTGCCGTGATCGGTCGGCACTCGGCTCTCGCATGTCGTAAGTGGCCGGCTCGACGCGTTTGGGCGGGGCCGTTTCCGCTGGGGCAGGCGGATAGAAGGTCAGTGGTGGAGAAATGCAGCGGACAGGCAATTGGGGGGGGAGAAGCTGAGTGCGAAAGAGAAGATGAAGGCAGCGACCGAGCAGATCTTCGGCCGGGCGGCGAAGGAGGCGGGACAGGCCACGGGGCAAAAGACCACGGCCTCCAAGGGCGCAGCCTCGGGGGCGCGGGGCAAGGCCCGGCATCTGAAGGAGAAGGCGACGGACAAGTTCAAGCCCTGAATCCGGTTGGGGCAAACCACCAGTCCGGGGCGTTCGTGCCGCGCTCGAGCCGGTCCGACCGGGGCGAGAACCCCTGAGGTGAGACTGGTTTATTGCCGGATCCATGGTGAGCGGAAGCACAGCAATCCCTCGCGAGCGATAGGGTGTAACTCGCGAGGAGGAGGCTGTCATGGGTGATGCAGCTTCGACGACAACGCCCCGTGAGCGGTACCGAAAGCAGGTGCGTTCAGAGATCAAAGAACGGGCCTGGGAGCAGATCGCCACTGCCGGAACGTCCGCGCTCTCCCTCAACGGGATCGCCCGACTCATGGGCCTGAGCGGCGCCGGGCTCTACCGCTATTTCACTAGCCGCGACGAATTGCTCACAGAATTGGTGCATGACGCCTACCAGAGTCTGGTGGGGACACTGAGGGCTGCCACTGCCCAAGGAGAAGGGGATCTTGTCGGCCTCGGACAGGCCCTGCGCATGTGGGCGCTCGATGATCCGCAGCGGTATTTCCTCGTTTACGGACCTCCGGTGCCGGGCTACCGCAGCCCCGCCGATATCGCCGCGTTGGCGGCGGAGATCATGGAAATCCTCGTCGATGCCTGTGCCGATGTGCCTGACTCGCCCGCGACTACGCCCGAGGTCCCACTTGATGGCCCTGGGCGATGGGCAGGGCGAACCGGGACGGCATCGGCGCAGTGCCTGGCCATCTCCTTCCGGACCCGGCTGCACGGGGTGCTCTCCCTGGAACTCAGCGGTCACTTCGCCGGGATGGAATGCGACCCCGCCCTGCTGTACCAGGCCGAGCTGGACCTGCTGGCGGCGCGCTGAGCGCGGCCACTTCATAGGCGTGGGGTCCCCCACTTCATAGGCGTGGGGTCCCCGTCCCTGCCGCCGCAGTAGGCGGCTCAGGTGAACAGGAGACCGCGCCGCGCCTCTGCTGTAGGGCGCGTGGTGCAGGTGGAACATCAGCCCGGCGGAAGGAGAGGGCCGAGGGGGCCCAGGTCGATGTTGAGGTCCTCCAAGGCGTAGCCATGTTCCTCGCAAAGGTCGGCGAGGCTGTCATGGAGTGCGAGGAGGGTGGCACCGAGTTCTTCTTCCTGTTCGTCGGTGAGATCGCCGGCATCGACGCGGCGCAGGGCTTGGCGTTCTATGAGCTGGCGCAGGAGCTCGACGACGGTGAGGACGAGCTTCAGGAGGTCCTCGCCGACGGCGTCTGGGTCGGTGGTCAGGCGGTGGGCAGGGCGGGAGGGTCGGTCGTGAGGGGCGGGGGGTGCCTGGATCAGGCGGAAGGCCTGAGACAGGCTGTCGCCGAGGTCTTGGACTCGGCCGGGCCGGGAGTGTGGGGGCGGGGGGTGGTCATGACTCATTGCGTCCGCCGTCCTGCGCCCGGGCGCGGATCGATCTCGGAGCTGACGGAGACGATGAGGGCCCGCAGTGAGATGCGCACGAGGTCGATGTCGGCGATGGACAGGACTATGTCGCCGGTGAGGACGACTCCGCCGCTCAGGAGCCGGTCGAGGAGGTCGACGAGGGCGACCTGGCGGCCGGGCAGGGGCTCGCCGTGTTCGCTGACGGTCATGATGGCGGTTCCGGGGCGTCGGCCGGCCCGGGTGCCGGCATGGCGAAGGAGTACGGAGCCCACGGGCCGGTGACCTCGATGCGCAGGTCGGGAAAGCCGCGGGCGGCATCGGCGACGGCGGCCTGGAACTGCCCGGCCTGGTCGTCGGGGATGAGGTAGGCGTCGTTGAGGACGTTCTCCTCGGGACCGGTCAGTTCGCCGCGCTGGGGTGCGTGGCGCACACGCTGGGTGGCATGGCGCGAGGCGATGGCCTCGATGGCCTCCGCAGCCAGCTCTGCTTGCTGATAGACGGCGTCGCGGGAGTGGCGCTGGGCTCTGCGGGCCTGCAGATAGGCCTTGCCCGGGCTGGTGGCGGGCGGGGCGGGGACGGCAGGAGGGGGCTGTGTGGCGTCGGGGGCAAGGTAGATCTTCACGCCGTACTCGGTGTGGGCGCGCAGCTGGTCGAGACGCTGGGTGAAGACGGCCTGCTGGGCGGAGAGCGCCTGCCGGGCCCGATGGTCGTCCTGGTAGACGGTGGCCATGCGCAGGGGCAGGACGGCGGCCCGGGCGGCCACGGCCTGGACGACGTCGTGATGGGTACGCGCGACGTGCTCAAGCCACTGCAGGTCCTCGAAGTGGTTCTTGAGGGCGGTCTCGTTGAAGTCTTGTTCGGGTACGTCGCTGGCCACGAAGGCCAGAGACGCGAGCGGGGTACTGGGGGTGGGATCGGTGGTGTCGGCCGGGGGGCAAAGGAGCCTGAGCGGCGCCTGGCCCATGCCGTGCAGGGTGGCCAGGGCGTCGTCCAGCAGGCCGGTCCGGTGGGTGACTGCGTAGACGTAGGTGAGGCTGCCGGACGTGTTCACGGAGGGCTCTCCCTACGTCGGCCGGCCGGTCGGCCGCGCGGTTCCTCGCCCGGAGCTTCTTCCTCGCCGTGCCCGCCAGGTTCGAGCCGGCCGCGGAGGTCTTCGAGTTCGGCGCGCAGGCGGCGGTTCTCCTGTTCCAGGGGGCTACCTGTGTGCCGGCTGGACAGGGAAGGGTCGTGCTCCCACCAGTCGATGCCCATCTCCTTGGCCTTGTCCACGGAGGCGATCAGGATGCGGAGTTTGATGGTCAACAGCTCGATATCGAGCAGGTTGATGCGGATGTCGCCGGCGATGACGATGCCCTTGTCCAGGACCCGCTCGAGGATGTCGGCGAGGCTGGAGGAGGACTGCCCGTACGGCACCGGCGCGCGGGAGGCGAAGCTGCTGGGTCGGTCGGGCAGGGGTTCGGTCACGTTGGCCCCTCCTTCCTCGACTCAAAGAAGCTGCTGCCGGAACGCTGCGATCTCTTCGAGCCGGTCGATCAGCTCGTCCTCCTGGCGGTCGAAGGTCTCCTGGTCGATCTCTCCGCGCAGCAGCTGCTGCTCCAGCTCGGCCAGCTGGCGCCAGATCGGAGCGGGGTCGTAGTACTCCTCTTCGGCCTTGTCGACCACGCGCTGGGCGACCCAGGTGACGGCGCGCACCGGGGCGACGGGGAGCGTCAGCAGGTAGGACACGAGTCCCATAGCGTTCCCCTTCCATGGGTGGGGTGTGGTTACTGGACGAAGCTGTAGGGGGGCAGCGGTCCCGAAAAGCGCAGGTCGATGCCGCTGCCGATCTCCCGGGCCAGGTTGGCTTCCGCGGTGCGCAGGGCCTCCTGTTGCTCTTCGGGTACGAGGAGGGAGAGGTTGAGGAAGTCGCTCCCCGAGGGCGGGTGAGCCACGTACTCACGGGAGAAGGGGACGAGCGCCTCGGTCAGGCCGGCCGCCAGGGCCTCCTGCCGTACCTGCACCTCGCGGGCGACTATTTCGCCCAGGGCGAGCGGCAGGCCCGGATCCCGGTCTCCGCCGCGGATCCGGTTGTTGAGGTCGCTCGCCTCGGGCACGTCCTGAAGGATCTGCTGCAGCAATGGTGCCTCATCGACCTGCGAGGCCCTGACGTGGTACTCGGCGCACCCCTCCAGACGCTTGAGCGCACCGAGGTAGCTTTCCGCGTTGGACTCGAGGACCTGGCGCACCGCGAGGTCGTCGGTGGCGATGTAGCCGAATTGCAGCGGCAGGATCACCCCGTCGGCCATCAGCATCTCCAAGACCTGTTGGTGGGCGTTCAGGTCGCGGCGTTTGGGCCGGATGTCCTCAGCGATGTCGCTGACCACCGCGCACAGTGTGCCTGCAGTGACCGTACGCAGGGGGGAGGGCTCGGCGCCGACGCCGCTGACGCCGTCCAGGCGGAGGGGGTGGTCCTTCGCGGTGATCGAGTACACGTAGAGCGGCATCGGTTACTCCTTCTCCCGCCGTACGGGGCGTCGGGCAGCCGGGCGCCGCCGCCTGGGCGCCTCTTCCGCCTCTTCCTCTTCTTCCGGCTCACTGGACTTGGAGGATTTGCCAGTCACAGAATCGGTCACGGCCTCGACGGCTCCGCTGAGGGCACCCTTCGTCTTCCCGCGGGCCCCGCCTTCAAGCATGTTGCCCATGACATCGGGAAGCTGGGCAGGGGCCTTGCGGCCTGCTTCGAGGTCGAGGCGGTTGCAAGCCTCGGCGAAGCGCAGGTAGGTATCGACGCTCGCGACCACGATCCGCGCGTCGATCTTGATGAGTTCGATGCCCACCACGGAGACGCGGACGAAGACGTCGATGACCAGCCCGCGATCGAGGATGAGCTCGAGGACGTCGTAGAGGCTGCTCGTGCCGCCTCCCTGCCCTCGGGCGACGGGGCCGCCGCCCTGCGGCACCATGGTCATGGCGCCTCCTTCCGCCGGTCGGCCTGCGCTCAGGTCGGCCGGTCGATCATGCCGCGCGTGTAGCGGCGGGTGCGTTTGTAGGAGATCAGCTCACCCTCCTCGTCCAGCGCGACGCGATAACTGGCCATCACGCTGGTGGTGTCCGGGATGCGTTCCAGCTCCACCACTTCCACCTCCGCCTCCCAGCCGTCCTCGGTCGGCTTGAGCGAGGAGACGGAATCCGGAAGCCGGCCCAGCAGTTCAGCGAGCTGCTGCGCCGCGGCGCGCATCGCCGCCGCCGCGCCCGACTTTCCGGAACGGCGCCGGGGCGCAGCGCGCCCGGGCCTTTCCCTGTCCTGCCCTTCACCGTCACCGGCGCTGTGCGAAGAGGCCCGCCGGGGGCGTGCAGGTTCCGCTGCGGCCATATGCCCCTCCCTTGGGGAGATGGGCTCACAGAAACTAGAATGTCACTAAATCCAGGCATAAGCCCCACAACGGGGGCAGAAGCCTTTTCGAGGACGGCCTCCGGCCGGTCCACTTCTCGTCAGCGGGCAGTGTGAGCGTGGCGACCCACTTTCCGCGGGCGACACCACGAAGACCGAATCCGCCCTGGCAGGGGAATGACCATGGAGGACACCACCAAGATCGCGCTCGCAGCCGCTGTGGCTGGGGGCTACCTACTCGGCCGGGCGAAGAAGGGCCGCCTGGCGTTCACCGTGGCGACCTATCTCGCCGGCCGCCGCTTCGGACTCGAACCCGGCCAGCTGCTCAAGGAAGGTGCCTCCCGCCTCAAGGAGATGCCGCAGTTCGAAGAACTCGCCGAACAGCTGCGCGGAGAAGCCCTCGACGCCGGCAAGCAGGCGCTGGCTGTCGCGGCCAACCGGAAGCTCGCCGACCTCGCCGGCGTACTGCACGAGCGCACCCTCGGGCTCACCGGCAGCGGTCGGGACGAGGAAGGGCAGGGCGAGGACGAGGACGAGGAACCGTACGAGGACGAGGAAGCCGAGGATTACGCGGGAGAGGACGAGGAGGGGTACGCCGAGCCCGAGGACGAAGTCGAAGAAGGCGAAGAAGAGGAAGAAGGCGAGCAGGAACCGGAGGCGGAGGCCGAAGAGGAGGAGGAACCTGAGGAAGAGGAAGAGGAAGAAGAGGAGGAGGAAGAGCCCGAGCAGGAGGAGCCAGAGGAGGAAGAAGAAGAGGAGCCTCCCCCACGACTGCGCCGGACTCGTACCCCCGCCCGAAAGACCGTCCGGCGCCCCACCCCGGCGAAGAAGTCAGCGCCTGCGAAGAAGGCCGCACCGGCAAAGAGGACGCCCGCGAAGAAGGCAGCGCCCTCCAGGGATGCCGCACCCGCGAAGAAGGCAGCGCCGAAGAAGTCCTCCCCAGCCAGGAAGACGGCAGCGAAGAAGACCGCCGGCGCCCGGCCCGCGAAGAAGGCAGCGCCCGCCAAGAAGAGCGCCCCGCGCAGGGCGGCTGCGAAGAAGACCAGCGCCCCGCCGCGCAAGAGGAGCACCGCTCAGAGCCCGGCACGCAAGAGCGCTGCCACCAAGGCCACCGCCAAGAAGACCACAGGCCGCACCCCGGCTCGCAAGACGGCCGCCAAGAAGACGGCAGCGCGCAAGCCGTCCACGCGGAGGTAGGCCATGGCAACCTCAGACCGCAAAGGCTCGTCGGAATCCCTCTCCGGGATGGACAAGCTACTGAAGGAACTCTCGGGATACCTCGCTGCCCAGGCCGACCAGCTGGCCGACAAGGCCACCGACAAGCTCTCCGACGTGACCGACCAGCTCTACGACGTCGCCGACAACAAGGGCAGCCTCTCGGACGTCGTCGGCATCGGCGGCCGGCTCCTGCAGGGCGACTCCCCCCTGAAAGCGATCGCCAGCCAGAAATTCGGCGACCTCAAGGACAAGGTCACTGAGGCGTTCGGTGGCGGCAAAGGCCGTGGCCGCAAGAGTAGTGGCGGCAAAGTCGTCAACATCGTCGAAGCTCTCGACGTCGGCCTGCCGCTGCGCACGGTCTACGACCACTGGACGCAGTACGAGGACTTCAGCGGATTCACCAAAGGCGTCCGCGACGTCTCCCGGGACGACGACACCACAAGCGACTGGAAGGTCAAGGTGGGCCCCTCCACGCGAAGCTGGAAGGCCACCGTCCAGGAACAGGTGCCCGACGACCGCATCGTGTGGACCTCTCAGGGCGCCAAGGGAACAACCCGCGGCTGCGTCACCTTCCACGAACTCGCCCCGTCGCTGACCCGCATCGTCATCGTCGTCGAGTACTACCCCTCCGGGCTGTTCGAAAAGACCGGCAACCTCTGGCGCGCGCAGGGCCGCCGCCTGCGCCTGGACCTGAAGAACTTCCTGCGCCACGCCATGCTCACCACCGACGAGCCGGAAGGCTGGCGGGGCGAGATCCGCGACGGCGAGGTCGTCCAGACCCACGAAGAAGCCCTCGAAGAAGAACAAGCCGAAGAGACGGAGGAAGGCGAGTACGGGGACGGCGGCGCCGAGGAGGACGAGGAGGAGTACGCGGACGGCGAAGAGCAGGACGAAGAAGGAGACGAGGACGAGGACGCTCAGTACAGCGACGAGGAACTTGAAGAGGAAGACGAGGAACCCGAGGAGGAACCTGAGGAGGAACCGGACGAGGAACCGGACGAGGAGGCAGAGGAGCAGGAGGATGAGGAGCCCGCTCCGCCTCGCCGACGCCGGCAGCGACAGCCCGCGTGAGGCGGTCCCCTCGAAGCAGCATGTGAGGGCCGGTGGGAGATCTCCCACCGGCCCTCACCCCCACGTCACCTCACGTACCAGCCTCACTTCGGCGTGTCAGCCCTTCAGTGTGTCCTTCGCCTTCTGGGCGGTCTGCTTCGCGTCACCCATCATCTGCTCGCCCCGCCCCTTGGCCTCCATGCTCTCGTTCCCCAGCGCCTTGCCCGTGGTCTCCTTCACCTTGCCCTTGGTCGTCTTGGCAACGTTCTTTGCCTTCTTGCCTGCACCCATTCCTTCTCGCCTCCCTGCCACTCGGCGCTTGGCAGTAAAAGCCTGGTCAGCCCCTACCCCTCGCGAGAACAAATACGCGTTTCCGAACATTTGGATCAAAAGGACAATGTGTGCGAGCCTCGGAACTCCCAGGACGGTTGAAGGCGGACCGTGTGCAGATCACTACGGATGTCGCGGGCGCGCCGTGTTGGCTGAGCCCCATGGCGCGTGATCCCCGGGCTGCCGAAGCGTTCTGCGACGCCGTTTCTGGGCTGGACCTTCTGAGCGGCCGGCCTGGGGCAGGGTTTCTCAGTCGTCGAGCTGGATGGAGTGCCAGTCGCGGGCATCGGTGCGACGGCCGGTGAGTCCGCGGTTCACGCCGCGGCGCGCACTCACCGGACATCAGAGGAGCTCTGCAGACGGCGGGCAGGATCCTATTCGGCACGGTGGGGTTTGTGCGGGGTCAACCGCAGGTGCGCCCTTGCGGGAAGAGCCCGGCCTGTGGCCAGGCGGCCGCGCTCCAGCGGCCCGTCGCACAGCGCCTGCAGGACGGGGCCGGGCTCGGTGTCGGGGGCGAGGGTGATGTCGAAATGCGCTTCGGGATGGCTCGACGAGCCGTCCATCCGTGCGCGGGCTTGGTGAACACCGGGCAGGTGCCGGGCGTCGGCTGCCAGAGCGTCGCCGAGGGCGCCCTCGCGCAGCTCCACTCCGTCCACGCCGTGAGCTCCTCCCACGGACAGGTTGCCGGGGTGAGTGCGGCGCACCTGCGCCAGCAGCCACCACAGGGCGAGCAGGGTGACGATGGCCAAGACGGCGATGGCTGCGGGCCACCACCACCATTCGTCCGCCCAGCGGGTGCGGTCGGCGTCGGCGAGCAGGACGTCGTGGGGAGCGGTCAGGGGCCAGCCGTCGGGTGGTGTCAGTGACCAGCGCCGGTACAGGTCGAAGCCGCCCGCCAGGATCAGGAGGCCCGTGCCGAGCAGGACGATGCCTGCCAAGGCCAGCAGAGTTCGATTGATTGCGGATTTTCTCTTCATCGGATCCCCTTCTGCCTCCTGCTTGGCTCCCGGCAGCCCCGGGCGGAACTACTTGCGATGTGGGCGTACCCGGACGTCGAGCGACGGAGGGCGCGCGAGGGCGAGCCGGTCGAGCGCCTCCCGCAGAGCGGCCAGGAGATCGGCCTTGACGTCGACGGGGTCACGGAATCGCACATTCGCGCGCACCTGGACGCGATGCTGGAAGAACCGGACCTTGGCAGCGCTGACTCCGGGGACGCGCATCGCGGCATCCCGCAGCTTCAGTTCCGCGGCCCCGCGGTCCAGTACGGGGTGCATAGACGCGTCGGGAGTCTCGAGGGGCAGCTGGCGGCGAAGGCCCGGGCTCAGGGCCAGGATGATCAGCCAGAGGCCGAGAACAGCGATGAGGGCGGCGCCGATCTGCATCGCGGGATCATCCAGCGGGCGGCTGGCCAGTTCCTCGGCCAGCCGCCTGCGCCACCCTGCGGCGGCCTGGCCGGCGCGAACCCTGACGACGTCGAACAAGAGGGCCCCCGCCGCGACCGCGATGATCAGGCCTACGACCGCGGCAGGTATGCGGCGCGCGGACCATGGGCGCCGAGCAGCCGATCGTGGTCCGGCCTGGGGCTGCTCGTCCAGCAGCCCCACCGTGCGGGAGGTGGCCTCGTCGGTCTCGGTGGGCTGCTCCTTCTCGGCCGGAGGGTCTTGCTCGCGTTCCATGCCGGCTCTCCTTCCCGGTGGGAAATGCGGTCCGGTTCACTGCACGCGGCGGTCTTCCAGGCCGTCGGCGGGAATCAGGTGCTCGATTGCAAGGGTGACTTCCGTGACGCGCATCCCGGTCAAATGAGCCACCCGCTCGCTGACGTATTGCTGCAGCTGACGGGAGACACCGGCAAGGTCCGCCGGGTAGGGCAGGTCCAGAGTCATCCCCAGCCGCACCGCGCCGCCGCCGACGGTGACCGAGGCGCGCGGAGCGGCCAGTTTCCCGTGAGCGACCGAGGCGTCCGTGTGCGTGGCCACCGCCTCCTTTGCGGCGCGGGCCGCGATGCGGGCGACCGCCTTGTCCGAGATCACCGTGGCCCCACGTTCGGCCGCCTGTAGCACCGGCGGGGTGGGGGCTGCTGCACCCCCGTGCGGCGCAGCCTCAGGTTGCGCGGTCATGCCGGTTCCGGGAACGCGTGAAGTCGGACAGCTCCAGGTCACCCTGCAACATGCGGCCGATGATCAGGCCCACGAGTCCCAGGAACGCCACGAGCAGGAATGCCCAGAACCCGCCGAAGAAGGCGGCGAAGCCCAGGGCCATGCCGGCAATCAGCCCCACAGTTGCTGCGCTCATTTCACTCACCTGAATTTCGCGTCGGTTGTCTCGCGGCCCACTGAGGCCGGGGTCTGCGAGGGGTCACTGCACACGTCCCTCGCCTTCCCCCTCGTCCTCCTCGTCGGGCAGGTGGACGTCATCGACGGCGATGTTCACCTCGACGACCTCAAGGCCGGTCATGCGTTCCACGGCCGTGATGACACTGGTGCGGACGTCGGCGGCGATGTCCACGATGGCGACGCCGTACTCCACGACCACGTCGAGATCGACGGCCGCCTGCCGTTCGCCCACCTCGACCTTCACGCCACGGCTCACGCTGGGACGTCCGCCGGGGACCCTGTCGGTCACCGCCCCGAGCGTGCGAGACACGCCGGAGCCGAGGCTGTGGATGCCCGGCACCTCGCGGGTGGCCATTCCGGCGATCTTCTCGACCACGCTGTCGGCGATGGTCGTCCGGCCCCGCGTCTCGGGCGCGGTTCCGGCGCCGGTGGGGCCCGTGAGGGTCTTGCCCGCAGAGCGTGGCTCACCCCCGCCTGAGGTGGGGTTGATGGTGTCCGACATGAGGACCTCCCCAGGGTGGATATCCCGGCGCCGGTGCGGCGCCCTCATGCTTTGGACACCTTGCGTGGACATTCCTCACGCGGCTCGCGCAGCGGACCCCGCCTACCATCGAGGAGTACACACGCAGGCCGCAACGAGCGTCTTCGGCAGGAAGCGAGCGGCGGATGCGCAACCGGACCGACCCCTCCCCCCAGACCGGCGCAGACCTCCCCCTGCGATCGGCAGCGGTGCCGATCGTCAGCGTCACCGCAGAGCAGAACGCTGTCGGCGCACTGGACGACAGCGTGCTGGCGATACGAGCCTCGGAAGGGGACGAAGACGCCTTCGCCGTCCTGGTCCGTCGGCACAACAGCCGCCTGCTCGCCCTCGCCCAGCATCTGCTCGGCAACCGGGCGGACGCAGAGGACGCGGTCCAAGAAGCCTTCATCAGCGCTTGGCGGCGGCTGCCGGAATTCCGGCACAGCGCCTCGTTCAGCACCTGGATGTATCGCATCGTGACGAATCGCTGCTTCAACGCGCTGCGCCGTCAGCCCCATCCGTTGCCCCTGGATACCATCCCCGAACCCACTGCCGCAGATGCGAACAGCTCACCTCCCAAAGTGGCCGAGACAGACGCAGCGACGGCCGCCTTGACAAAAGCGCTCCTGGAACTGGGCCCCGAGCTCCGGGTGTGCTGGGTGCTGCGGGAATTGCACGACCTGCACTACGAAGAGATCGCCCACGTGGTGGGCAGCAGTGAACAAACGGTGCGCGGCAGACTCTTTCGCGCACGACGCGCTCTGATGGAGGCGATGCGTCCATGGCGCTAGACGACCCGCACCCGACCTCCGGCGACAAGGCTGGAAGCGTGAGCGACGCAAGGGCCCAAGCGTCGCTGCGTCCCGACGCGGAACTGCTGGCAGGTGCGGAGCTCCTGCCCTGCGGACGTCCTCTCGGCCGTGCCTGGCAACAGGCCCGCGACGCGGCCGGCGCCTCAGACCCGCACAGCAGCCGCTGCCCCCACTGCCGCGAGGCCATCGAAGGGCTGACAGCCCTGGACCGGGCCACGCGGGCTCTGCGCGCCGAGGAACAACCCGATGACCACAGCCTCGCCAACCGGGTCATCAACGCGGTCCGCAGCGAGGTACGACTCGGCGCCATATTGCTGCTCGACGATCCCGATCACGACCTGCGGATCGCCGAGAGCGCCGCCGCGAAAGTGCTGCGCCGGGCCGCCGACACCATCCACGGTGTCCGTGCCGCCAGCTGCCGCATAGCCGCGGCGACGGACGGCCACGTCGTCCATGTGGTCGCCATCACGGTGGCAGCCACGCTCGACCAGCCGCTGCGAGGGCGAGCCGAGGCAGTACGCCAAGCCGTCCTCCACGCGGCTGAGCACGTTCTCGGCCTCGCCGTCACCACCGTCAACGTGGAAGTCAACGCCGTGCTGGAACCTCCCGGGTGCCGGGTGACGAGCGGTCCGAACTGAGCGAACGATGACCGGCTCCGACCGCGAGAACATGCACCGAGTGGCAGCCCGGGCGGCCCTCGACGTTCCCGGCATGGTCGCACTCCAGCCCGCGCTTGCCGACAGGCTGGCACTCGCAGCCTCCCGCGTGTACCAAGGCGTAGCCGCAGGGACCACCAGGCATCACGAGGCGGCCGGCGTCCGCTGCGAGCTCACCCCGGCCGGCGCCTGGCACCTGGAGGTGCGCTGCATCCTGGACGGGAACCACCGCGCCGTCGACGTCGCCCGACGGGTCCGCGAACGTGTGCGGACGACCGGCACCTCCTACCTGGCCCAGCACGGCAGAGCGGCGCCCGTTACCGTCGTGGTCACCGTCACCCGCACCGTATAGCCCGCCCGGCATGCCACCCGCGCGGTGCCGGGATGCATCGGACAGGGGGCCCTCTGTCCGATGCATGGGTCCGCATAACCAGGAACGCCGCGCGCTGATCCACCAGAGGTTACGGGACAGCCCATTAGGGGTCCGCGAGTGCCATGGGGGCACCTCTACGATCTCGGTAATTTGCAGCGTTCTCATTGCTTGAAACCGGGTAGGTGGCACACATGGACTTACAGAGGGTTCTCCATTAATCCGGAATTGGTCTTGCCGACTTCGACGAGAACACCGGCCCGCAGCTGCGGGGAGGTAATCGTGAAGTTAACCCTGGGGCGGCACGGACACAAATGGAAACGGCGTCGGGCGCGTGTTCGCTGGATGCGACGGCCTGTCGTGGGGCGGATCCTCTTGCGACTGGCGGCATGGGGTTTGCGAGTGACGGTGTGGGCCGCTCGGCGGGCGCTGCGTCGTAGGATGAAGCGCGTCTTGCACGGGTTACGGACGGACTGCAACACACCAGGGCGCGAATGCCAGGTTCGACTGGGTCCGCCAGGCTCGGAGCAACCCCTCACATCACGAGCTGACCGAGCTCAGGCCGCCGTGAGCCGTGCGTGCGGTGAACGAAGGAAACGGCTTCGCCCGCCCGCGCAGGGAAGCCGTTTCGCATATCAAAGGGACCGGCGCCCGGTTGCCGTTTCCTGCTAGTGCCTAGCGCGGGTGAAGAGGCGGAAGACGCCGAGGAGGATGAAGGAGCCGACGATGGCGGCGATCCACGTCGAGATCTCGAAGAAGCCGTCGATGGAGTCAACTCCGAAAATCACCTTACCGAGCCACCCGCCGAGCAAGCCGCCCGCGATACCTATCAATATGGTGATGATGATGCCGCCAGGGTCCTTCCCAGGCATCAGCATTTTGGCGATGATGCCCGCGAACAGCCCGATAAGAATCCAAGCAAGTATGCCCATGATCCTTCCTGTCTCCTCGCGTAAGTGAGCGGCGCGCTTCTACTTCTGTTCTGCTGAGGCGGCCCAAGCCATCGCGGCTCTACCCGCACCAACAGCTTCAACCACTCGGCCAACAACCACGGATCTGACGCGGTCAACTCAACGCGTCCTTGCCCTTCTCCTTGACGCGCCGGGCATTGCCCCGGGCTTCCAGAGCGGCGCCTTTGGCGGCCAGAGTCTCCTTGCCCATGGCATGGGCTGCTTTCTTCACAGCCCTTCCCGCAACTCGTTCTATCTCAGCCTTCGCTTTCTCACCAGTACCCATATCGTCCCCTAAACGTCTTATGCTACGCATATGTCCGCACCGGCGAGTCCCAAACGATTCGCGCGAGACCTGTTCCGCGGGATCCCCTGGCAGTACCTGCCGCACGTGGGCCACGTGCTCGCCCAGCAGCTCGGAACGGATTTCGTTTCAGTGGCAATGACCGGCGGCAGCGGCTGGACCGTGAAGAACGTGCCCGATCCGGCTCACCCCCGCCGGGATGCGCCAGTGCGCGACCGACGCCACGCCGCGGCCCCCAACAGCGTGGAGGCGCTGTTCGCAGGGATGCCAGCAGCACGACGCAGATCCGTATGGGCGACGGCATCCTGCAGGTACCGACCCTGAGCGCCTACGACGCAGTCATCGCATTCCGCACACCACGCTCGGCGCGGACCTTACGGGTTAGTACTGCAACGGTGTTTGCCGTGACGGTTGGGCAGTTCGGTCGTTGTTCAGGTCATGGGTGGGGAACTTGCAGATGCCCGGTTGTGGGCTGGTGAACTGAAGGCTTTGCATGAGCGGTTCGTGCACCGTTTCTCCAGGTCGGAGCCGCGGGAGTCGGCTCTTGCCTATATGCGGGGGCTGATCGCTCCGCTGGAACGGAAGAACGGATGGACGCTTGCCGAGGAGGCCGGGCATGGGGGTCCGGACCGGATCCATCGGTTGCTGAACCGGATCGACTGGGACGCCGATGAGGTCCTGGCCGACGTGCGGGACTACGTCATGGAGCATCTCGGAGACCCGGATGCGGTGCTGATCGTGGACGACACGGGGTTCCTGAAGAAGGGTGTCCGCTCGGCCGGGGTCCAGCGCCAGTACTCCGGCACCGCCGGGCGGACAGAGAACTCCCAGATCGGAGTGTTCCTCGCCTATGCCGGCGGCCGGGGCCGCACGTTGATCGACCGCCGTCTGTATCTGCCCACGTCATGGACGGAAGACCGGGAACGGTGCCGGGCTGCCGGCATTGAGGACACGGTCGCCTTCGAGACGAAGGTGGTGATGGCCAAGGCCATGGTCCGCCGGGCGATCACAGGCCGGATTCCGCTCCGGTGGGTGACCGCGGATGCCGCTTACGGCTTCTCCAAGGGCTGGCGCACGGAGCTCGAGCAAGCCGACGTCTTCCACGTCATGGCCACCACCCGGCACGACACCGTCGTCACCCGCTGGGCGATCGACCACCCCGTCCACGACCTGTTCCCCGGGCTGCCCCGGCAGAAATGGAAGCGTCGTTCCTGCGGGATGGGGGCCCATGGCCCGCGGGTCTACGACTGGGCGAGAGTCGAGGTGAGGCCCTGGCACCGCGAGGACCGCCGGCACTGGGTGATCGCCCGCCGCAGTGTCCGCCGGCCCGAGGAGATCTCCTACTACATCGCCTACTGCCCCGCCGAGACCACACTGGATGAGCTGATCCGCATCGCGGGAAGCCGGTGGGCGGTCGAGGAATGCTTCCAGACTGCGAAGCAGGAGTGCGGCCTGGACGACTACCAGGTCCGCCGCTACGACGGCTGGCACCGCCACATGACCCTGGCCATGGCCACCCACGCCTGCCTCACCGTCCTGCGAGCCCGCGAACTCCAGACGGGCAAAGCAGAAACGGATCCTCCCAGCTCATACCCCTCACCCTCCCTGAAATCCGACGCCTGATCGGCCGGCTCACCCGGCCCCGCCCGGGCATCGACCACGTCCTGCACTGGTCACACTGGCGCCGGCGACGACAGTTCCAGGCCCGCGTCAGCCACTACAAACGACGCGGCCACACACCACCAGAAACTGCCCAACCATCACGACAAGCACCGTTGCAGTACTAGGCCCTCGACTTCCGGATTGCGACGCGAGTGTGCGGGCCCACCGTGCACCTGGCCCCCGTAGGCGAACTGGCGGCCGCCGCGCACGACGGCGGCGGCCGCGTGCCCCTGCCTCGGGCGAATCCTCCAGAGCGGAGCACGCCCCCGCCGATTGGCTGGGTCGTGCTGTGTGAGGGCGGCTGGCCCGGTTCAGGCGGCCGGCTGGGGCTGGCGCAGTCCTGGCTGGCCGAAGACAAGCGCGTAGCCGCCAGGGAGCTGGCTGCGCGAGGTCCGCGAGCAGCTCGTCGGCTGGGAGAGCGGCCTGATCGAGACCGCCCGCGGCCGGGGCGCGAGCCGGGGCGACCTCGCAGGCCCGCTCGGTGTTGGCGCGACACCGCTTCGATCTTGCACTCCTCATTGCCGTGGGCAGGACGGGCCGTTCCAGCCCGGTGGCGAGGGGCTCGGCGGCGGTTTGGCCTCGCCGCCGGCCAGCGTCCCTGCCCCCAGAAGGCCGCTCACCCCATCAGTGTGGGCCGTCGTGCTCCGCGAGGGCGTTCTCCCGCAGGTTCGGTTCCTTGCGGAGCGTCCTGGTGAACCACGTGCCGTAGCGGTCGCCCAGGATGGGAGCTGATGCCCCGTGGAGGATGATGCTCAGGCCCACGGTCACGGCGATGACCTCGATCAGCAGAGTTCCCCCGGGCAGATGTTCTTCGAGGGCGAGCAGGCCGAATACGAGGGAGGCGAGCCCCCGCGGGCCGAACCAGCCGATGTACGCGATGGAGGCGGGGCGCAGGCCGGCGCCGGCCAGGGCGAGTGCGACGGGCAGCATCCGGATGACGGTCAGGCTGAACAGCGCGTAGAGGACCATGCGCCAGTTCAGGTGCTGGAGTGTCGGTCCCAGGATGACGGCGCCGAAGACGAGGAAGCTCAGTGAGGCGAGGAGGAGGCCGAGGCGTTCGGTGAACCTGGTGCTCTGCGCGGGGTCCGAGTCCTGGGGAGGGATCTCCAGGTCGACGGGGGTGCGGCGCAGGTGGATGCCGAAGGTCAGGCCGGCGACCCAGGCACCGATGAAGCCGCTGCCCTTGACCATGGCGCACAGGACGTACGCGATGACCGGGACGGCGAGTACCAGGAACTGCCGCCAGTCGGAGCTGCTCCACCCCCGGGCGAGCGACCAGCGCAACAGGCTCGCCCCGGTCCAGCCGGCCGTGATTCCGATCGCGCTGCTCAGCAGCAGCGCGCGCAGAAACGTCTCGGCCACGCTCGGATGGTCGTGGCCCTCACCCGCCGCCGCGAGTGCCAGGACGAAGAACGGAAGGGCCAGGCCGTCGTTCAGACCGGATTCGATCGTCAGGCCGCCGCGGACCAGCGGGGGCACCCGCTTGTTGGAGAAGGCCTGCTGCCCGAGCGCGGCGTCCGTCGGCGCGAGGATGACGGCGGCCAGGGCCAGCTCCCACACGCTCAGGCCGGGCAGCAGCGGCCAGGCCACCAGCCAGCCCAGAGCCATCGTGACCGGCAGGCCGACCACGAGCAGCCGCAGCGGCAGGAACTCCTCGCGGCGCAGGTCCCGGGCCCTGATCCCCGCTGCGTCCGCGAACAGAAGGAGCACCAGCGCACTCTCCAGGAGCGTCCGCGTGACCTCGGGATCCTTCGCCCGGTCCAGCAGGTCTAGTCCCAGCGGGCCGATCGCCAGACCGACGAGCATGAAGACCAGCGGTCCCGAGAGCACCGTGGTCGACAAACGGCGTGAGAGGGCCCCATAGCCGACGACCACACCTCCGGCGATCACGACGGCCCAGCCGTTCATCCACACTCCTCGCGCCCGCCTCGCGCAGAGAGGCGAGGTCCGACCCTATGGCGGCGCCGGTCAGATCTGCGGGAACCGTGCTCCGAACGCCCCCGGCACGGCCCAGTCGGCCCAACGCGGCCGCATGGAAAGGAACGAAGCACGCCGATCCCATGATCGGATATGAGTGGTTGAGGTACAGGAAATCCCGGTGAGAACGATCTTGCTGGGACTCGCCTACCTCGTACGAGCTTCGAGCTGACGGGGGACAGCGCCAGCGCGCAAATTCGGGCCGGGGTCGGGCAGCAGGTCGCGGGCGGCCTTGATGACTTCCTCGGTGGCGACGGTGGGGCGCCCGCCGACGCGGGTGCGGGCGGCGACCAGGCCCTCGTTGGTGCCGATGACGATGAGCTCGCGGATGAACTCGGCGAGGGCGGCGAACACATGGACGACGAGCCGGCCGCCGGGTGTCCAGGTTCTCGTGGAGCGAGGTGAAGCCGATCCCTCGGTCGCGCAGCTCGGCGACCATGTTGATGAGGTCCTGGAGGCTGCGGCCGCCGCGGTCGAGCGAGAGCACCACGAAGGCCGCCCGGGTCGAGGAAGGCGTGGCCCGCCTTCGGCTCCTCGGCTGCGGCGGCGAGGGACGCACAGAGTCCTCGCACCAGCGCCATCCCACCGGTGGTCACCTTCACTCGGCCGCTCAGGGCACGGGCTTCACCCGCCCGGTGTCACCAGTGCGAGCATGGCACGCCCCTTGCGTCGGCAGCCGGCTGAACCTGGCCTCGACCGGAGCCGGGCCGTCACGGTCCTCGATGCCGTGACGGTCCTCGATGCCGAGGCGGCCCGAGGTGAGCCCCGGGGGCCAGGAGCCGGGCCCAGGTGCCGTCAGTGGCCGAGGGCATTCTTGAGCTGCTGCTTCGTCATCGTCGAGCGGCCCTCGATGTTGCGCTGCTTCGCCTCCTGGTACAGCTCATCCTTGGTGCGCTCCGACGAACTGTCCCCACCGCCCGACCTCTCACCGCCGCGCTGCGAGGCGGACTTGCCCTGCGTGGAACTACGACTGGCCGTCTTGCTCTCCCCCGAACGTGCACGTTCCTTGTTCACCGTGCGGGCAGCCATCTCCTTCGCACGCCCCTCCGACATACCGCGCTCCTCACCGGACTCCTTGATGTGCTCGTACTGACGCTCACGCTTCGCGCTGGAACCTCTGGGCATGACACATCCCCTTTCTCGACAGTGTCGGGTCACCGCCATGCTGGGCGCAGCCCGAGCACCCCGCACCTCCACCAGGCCAGACGAGGGGGTCCACCCGGTCTGCACACTCGGCTTCGTCGGCCGTCAGGTGACCGCGGCCCGGCCGCCGAGCACGACGCGGAGCGGTCGACTCGACTTCCCGTTCGACCAGGGCGCGCGGGCGTGTCAGCGATCTTGTGTAAGTCGGTTGGTGTCATTGGATGCTGAGCCGGTCCTCGAAGAAGAGTGAGAACTGGTTCAGCGCTTCCTTCCAGTGTGGGGCGACGTGGTTGGCGTCGCGCGCTTTGGGGTTGATCTGCTCGCGGACTGCGAGGTAGAGGACCTTCAACGCTGCCTGTTCCGAGGGGAAATGGCCGCGGTTGCGGGTGGCTTTGCGGAGCCGCGAGTTGATCGATTCGACCATGTTCGTGGAGTAGACCACCGTCCTTATGGCCGGTGGGAACGCCAGGTAGGGAGTGAACTCCGGCCAGGCCGACCGCCAGGTCCGCACGATCGCCGGGTAGCGTTCGCCCAGGTCAGAGGCCTCGAACGCGTCAAGGGCCTGTTCGGCGGCCGTCTCGGTCGGCGCTGTGTAGATCGCTCTCAGAGCCGGCACCAGCTTCGGGTGGTCCCGCACGGACGACAGTCTGAGCGAGGCCCTGGTCAGGTGAATCACGCACGTCTGGACCGTGGCCTTGGGCCAGGTCGCGGTGACGGCGTCGGGCAGGCCCTTCAGACCATCGCAGACGACGATGCACACGTCCTCGATACCCCGGTTCCGCAGTTCCGACAGCACCGCCATCCACGTGGTCGCGCCTTCACCCTCGGCTCCAACCCACAAGCCGAGGACGTCTTTGCGGCCGTCCATGTCGACGCCGACGGCCAGGTAAACCGGCTTCGATGTCACCGAGCCAGAACGGATCTTCACCCACAATGCGTCGATGTAGATGATCGGCCAGACCGCGTCGAGGGGCCGGTTCTGCCAGGTCACGAGCTCGTCGATCACGGCGTCGGTGACCTTGCTGATCAGGTCTGGGCTGACCTCGACTCCGTAGATCTGGGCGAGGTGGGAGCGGATGTCGCGCACGCTCATCCCGCGCGCGTAGAGCGAGAGGATCCGGTCGTTGAATCCCGCCAGCCGGCGGGCGTTCTTCGGGACCAGACGCGGCTCGAACTCACCGTTGCGGTCTCTGGGCACCGCCAAAGTGACGGCGCCGGCATCGGTCAGGACCCTCTTGGGCGACGTCCCGTTCCGGGAGTTTCCAGAGCCGTGACCTGCGGAATCTCCGCGTTCGTAGCCGAGGTGTTCACTCATCTCGGCTTCCAGAGCCCGCTCCAGAACAGCCTTGGTGATCTCCGTCAGGAGCCCGCCCTCGCCGAGCAGGGCCGCTCCCGAGGAGTCAGCTTTGTCGAGCAGCCGCTCGACCACCTCGTCGACCGTCTTGTCGCCGGCCACGGACGCGGCCGCTTCGTCTTTGTCTGCCATGACTCGTCCGATCCGCCTGGCCCACAGGCCCGAGGCCGAGCCCCGGGCCAGGCTGTCACATCACGGACTTACACGATCTTTCAGACACGCTCGGGCGCGCTCGCTGGCGTTGTGCAGGGCGAAGCCGCGAGCAGCGCAACGGGCCGCTAGTCCCGTGACCGGCCTACACACCCCGCCCCACGACGGGCGGACGAGGCGCGTGCGTGTCACGGTGGCAGGGCGATGGGTCCACGCACGCGGGGCCCGGCCCGTTGACAAGCCCCGACCGGGCTCCGCAGGACTCTCTGCCCTTCACGAGCCGGGCCGGGTTGGCGAGGATGCTGCGTTACTCCTCGTATTGAATGCCGTGGCGTGCGGCGATGGGGTTGAGCGTTGCAGGGGTGAAAGAGCCGTCGGGGCTGGTGGCAGGGCCGGCTTCGGCGAGGTCTTCCAGGTAGCACTCCCAGCCGCCGGGTGAGGAGATCTGCAGGACGCGGGGTGGTGCGTCGGCGGCGCGGCTGAGCGCGTGCGGAACTCCCTTGGGGAGCAGGACGAAGGAGCCGGCGGGGACGGTTTGGTCTTCGCCGTCGAAGTGCACGCCGAGTTCTCCCTCCAGGACGTAGATCATCTCGTCGTCGAGGTGGTGGGTGTGCCGGGGGATGTCACGGACCAGGGTGACTTCCAGCAGGGACAGGCGGCCTTCGGTGTCCTCGGTGCGGGCCTTGATCTGGAAAGGCGGGGGCAGGGGGATGCGGCCGGGCCTGCGCTCGCCGGGCAGCAGCTTGATGAATCGCTCGCGTGACATGACGGTTCCTGCCTCTCGGGAGGGGGATGGTTCAGCGGTCTGGGTTTGCGCCTGCAGGACCTGCGCCAGCCGGGCCAGGGCTGCCGCCACCTGCGCACGGTCCTCGCCGAGGTCGGCCAGCAACTCGACCTCACGCTCCAGCGGCCGAGGGAGCAGTGCGTCGATGTCCTGCTCCCCCGCCTCGGTGATGACGACCTCCACCGACCTGCGGTCCGCCGCACTGGGCGTACGCCGGATGTGGCCGCGCTCCTGGAGTCGGGCCGGGCTCTTGCTCACCGCCACCCGCGAGATCCCCAGAGGCGCAGCCAGACGGCGGGCGATGACCGGCCCGGACGGGCTGGCGCCGTCCGGCGCCAGCCACGCCGAGTCTACGAACGGTCAGTTATCGCCACGGCTCTGCCAGGTTGCTCGCTGGCGCAGCGAGATCCGGTTGCCGTCTGGATCCACTGCCTCGATGCGGACCCCGTATGCGTAGTCCTCCGGTTCGGGCTGGTCGAATGTCACACCGCGCTCACGAAGCACCTTGAAGTCTGCGCGCAGGTCATCCGATTCGAGGAAGACCGGACCGGGCGTGGTGCCCGGCTGCAGCTCGGCCGGCGTCGCCGAGGCCGCAGCGTGCGGCCAGAGGATGATTTCGAGCGGGCTGCCGGGGACGCCCACCGTGAGGAAGCGTCCGTCAGGACCCGGGTAGTCGACGCGCTGCTCCAGGCCGAGCTGTTCCGTGTAGAAACTCAGCGCGCGTTCCTGATCGGTGACGTAGAGCGTTACGTACATGATGTTTGTCAGCATGGTGTTGTCCTTCCATCTGTCGGCCTGTGTTCCTCCACGAGGAATGGTCAAGGCATGTGGATCGGCCCGACCGTCGCGAGTGCTGCGGAGCCCGAATCGTGGTCGACTTCGTCAAGCAGGGGCAGGCAGCAGGCGCCGGTCGACACCGCCAGCGTGAATTGCCTTGTGGAAGTGCTGGATCGCGGTCCTCAGGTCGGGGTTCATCACGCCCTCGAGACGTGGTTCCATCGGTCCTGCTCCTTCAGCGGTTACCTGGGGCCGTCCGGGCCCGTCATCACTTATGACGGAGCGGATTCGGGGAAGGTAACAACATGTTCGAGACGGGATCGACGGACCCGGTGGCCCAGGCGTTCGAGTCCCAGCGCGACCGGCTGCGTGCGGTCGCCCACCGCGTGCTCGGGTCGCACGCCGATGCCGAGGACGTGGTCCAGGAAGCCTGGCTGCGGCTCTCCCGCCAGGACGCGACGGCCATCGAGAACCTCGCCGGCTGGCTCACCACCGTGGTCGGCCGGATCAGCCTCGACGTCCTGCGGTCGCGCCAGGCCCGCCCCGAGGCATCCCTGGATGACCGTCTGCCCGAACTCGTGGTGACGCTCGACGACTCTCCCGCCCCGGACGACGACGCGGTGCTCGCCGACTCCGTCGGGCTCGCGCTCCTCGTCGTCCTCGATGCGCTCCGGCCCAGCGAGCGCCTGGCGTTCGTGCTGCACGACCTGTTCGCAGTGCCCTTCGACGAGATCGGCCGCATCCTCGGCAAGTCCACCGACGCCACCAAGATGCTCGCCAGCCGCGCCCGCAGAAAGGTCCAGGCAACCGAGCGGCCGACCGGCGCAGGCCGGGAACAGCGCCAGGTGGTCTCTGCCTTCCTGGCGGCAGCTCGCGGTGGCGACTTCGAGGGTCTGCTGCGCGTGCTCGACCCCGAGGTGCGGTTCACCGTTGACACCCCCGGCGGCGTGGTCGTCACCCTCGGCGCCACCAAGGTAGCCACCGGCGCGCAGCTGGCGGCCAGCGCGGCCCCCCTGAGCCGGGCAGCGTCAGTGGGCGGCCTTCCCGGAGTCATCTCCTGGCGCGAGGACGGCACCCCGCTCTCGGTCCTCGCGTTCACCGTCACCGACGGCCGTATCACCGCCATCACGGCCGTGGTCGACCCGGCCAAGCTCGCGCAGATGAACCTGCCAGACCCGGCGTGAGCAGCGCCTTCACGCCGCCGACCGTGACGCTCGACCAGGACACCTCATCCGACATCGCACATGATCGGCCGGACAGCTTCTAGTGTCCTGAGTCGGAGATTCGTCGGCAGTAAGCGGCGAGTTTGTCGAGGATCTCGTCGGCTGTCTTCGTCCAGACGAAGGGTCGGGGGTGCTCGTTCCAGTCGGCGAGCCAGGTCCGGATGTCGCGTTCGAGGGCCTGGACGGAGCGGTGGACGCCGCGGCGGAGCTTCTTCGTGGTGAGTTCGGCGAACCACCGCTCGACCAGATTCAGCCAGGAGGATCCGGTCGGGGTGAAGTGCAGGTGGAAGCGCGGATGTGCAGCAAGCCACTTCTTGACGGCCGGAACCTTGTGTGTGACGTAGTTGTCCAGGATCAGGTGGACCTCAAGGCCGACGGGCACTTCCTTGTCGAGCTTGGCAAGGAACTTCTTGAACTCCACGGCACGGTGGCGTCGGTGAAGTGAGCCGATGACCTTGCCGGTGGCGGTGTCCAGGGCGGCGAAGAGGGTGGTGGTGCCCGCGCGGACGTAGTCGTGGCTGCGGCGTTCGGGCACCCCGGGCATCATCGGCAAGACCGGCTGGGACCGGTCCAGGGCCTGGATCTGCGACTTCTCGTCCACGCACAGCACCAGGGCCCGCTCCGGCGGGTCGAGATACAGGCCGACCACGTCACGGACCTTGTCGATGAACAGCGGGTCCTTGGACAGCTTGAACGTCTCGGCCCGGTGCGGCTGGAGGGAGAATGCCCGCCAGATCCGTGAGATCGCCGATTGGGACATCCCGGTCGCCGCCGCCATCGACCGCGTTGACCAGTGGGTCGCGTCCTTCGGTGTTTCTTCCAACGTCTTCACGATGACCCGTTCGACGTCCGCGTCGGTGATCTTCCGTGGGACGCCGGGCCGCGGCTCGTCGCACAGGCCATCCAGACGGCGTTCCAGAAAGCGCCGGCGCCAGGCCCGGACCGTGTCCGTGGTGATGCCCAGCCGTCGGGCGACTTCCGCGATCGCGTGACCGTCCGCACTCTCCAGGACGATCCGTGACCGCAACGCCAACGACTGGGCACTCGAACGACGACGTACCCACGACTGCAATATCGCCCGCTCGGCATCGGACAGCACCACCGGCGGGATCTTCGGTCCAGGACGACTCACACCAGACCAACGACGAATCTCCGACTCAGGACACTAGTAGTGCTTGGTTAGGTGGTGTCGTAGGGCTGCCATGGGACCGTCTGCCGACAGGTGGGGCAGGTGCCGGTCCAGGTGGCGATGAGGTGTTGGAGGAGGCCCAGGGCCTGGTAGAAGGTCAGGCGCTGGCACGGGCTTTTGGGCTCCTCCGCTGTTCCGTCAGGAACAGATGGGCCGCGGTGACGAGCGTGACGTGCCGGTGCCAGCCGGCGAAGGAACGGCCTTCGAAGTGGTCCGGGCCCAAGCCTGTTTTCAACTCGCGGTAGTCGTTTCCTCGATCCGCCAGCGGGCTTTCGCCAGACGGACCAGATCCTTCGCCGGGATCTCCCCGGGCAGGTTCGAGATCCAGTACTTATCAGGTGCACAGGCGGCTGTTGGGGCCGTCCTGGTCACCGGCGCTCTCGTCATTGAACCAGTAGTCCCCCGCCGCCAGGTACCGGAATGAGTGCGTACTCGCGGGAGGCAACTCGACTGTGACAGCCCGCTTTCCGTCCTCGCGCGGGCGCAGGGTGTGGACGCCGGGCCGCCAGTCGTTGAAGTCACCCACCACGCTGACCGGTCCGGGCGGCGTGTCGGTAGGAAGGATGAAGGTGACCTCGGTGCGGTCCTTGTGCAGCATGCGCTCCAGCATGGGGATCGGCTCCTGACGGCGAAGGGGGATGGGGTACGCCCATCCTGCGCATCTGCGCCCCGGCCCGCATTCCGGCGCATCCGTACCAGGCCGAGCATCACCCTTCCGCCACGCCCCGTATCCGAGATGGTGCGAAACGTGCTGCTTCGTGTCAGCCTGGCGGCAGGAATCAGCACCCCGCGCAGCAAGGGAGTCGCCGTCATGGGCGGTAGGCAGGACAAGCGCCAAGAGCCGGGCAAGGGCCGCGAGGAGCAGCAGCGCCCTCACAGGCCCGGCCAGGACCCGGTCCATCCCGAGCCCGGTGCCCCGGCCCGCGGCAAGAGCCCCGATGAGATCAAGCGCCGCGAAGACGACCCGCTGCGCGAGGAACGCGACCTGCGCGACGAGGACTTCTGACAGCACAGCCTCCCACGCACGCAGAGCCCGGCCAGGCGCCCCGAGGCACCCCGGCCGGGCTCTGTCACACCCTGCAGCCAAACCCGGACTGTGTCCCGGCAAGGGTGGTGAACCCGGCCAGCGCCGCCGCGGCGGCACGCTCTGGATGACGGGCATGGGGACGGCGCCGGCGGTGAGTCGGGCGAATGGGGAAACGAGTGCGCCGGTGGAGGAAGCTGGAGGCGGCGCCGATAGGGCGGAGGCGGCGCTGGCGGCCTGGCGGGTGCGGTTCATGGCGAGGGGCGAGGGGCGCGGCGGTCAGCGGTCCCACAGCGGTGAGACTGCGCCGGCCCTGCGGCCCCCGGCAGGGCCGGCGCCTAGGTCAGCCTTCGGTGTACTTGAGGGCTTCGTGTACCGCGTTGGATGCGTTGGGCTGGGACATGGGGATGCACAGGGTGAACAGGGTGTCCTCGAAGGCCTGGCGCGCCGTCGGATCGGTTGGGGCGGTGGTCAGGTGGAGGCAGGCGTCGTAGAAGCGGCCGAGGGCCAGCTCTGCGTCTGCCTCGAGCGGCCTCAGAGGGGGTCCGGGCGTTGTGATGGCGGTGTGCGGGGTGCGGGCGGCCTGGACCGCTTGGCGCAGAGCCCGTTCAGCGTGGGCCGGGGCGTGCAGGCCCCGGGACGCGGCGAGCATCACGTCAGCCAGCACGGCCGCGGACAGGCCGGAGCGTGCGGCCGCAGCGGTCAAGATCCGTTCGGCGACGCGGGCTGGGTCGGGGGTCGTCACCATCAGGGTGCCCACCGCCCATCCAAGGGCCTGCTCCGGTGGCACCCCCGTGTCCGCAGGACGCAGGGTCTGGGGCCGGCCGGCCGGCCGGTCAGGGGAGGGGACACGCTCACGGGGATCGCCGGCCTTCGGGCGGACGCGGTCAGGTCGGGAAGGGGCGCGGTCACGGGGGTCACCTGCTTTGGCGGGCGGGGGGCAGGCGAGGAAGGGCGTGGTGTCGGTGAGCTCGAGGAGCCGCTCCACCGGGCGGCTGGCCACGGTGATCCGCAGGCGGCGGCCGGCTCGCCGCGCGGTGTCGCGGATGGCCAGGAGGGCGTTGAGGCAGGCGCAGTCGCAGAAGGCGACCTGCTGCATGTCCAGGAGGAGGGTGCCCCGGTGGGAGGTGGGGGCGAGTATCGTCGGCACCTCTCCGACCCACGTCAAGAATTACCTGAAAAACAGGACGTATATATAAAAATCTGGGCAGACTCAAGGCATGGCTGAAGGACTCCCCAGAACCTCCTGGACGTTCCTGACCAGCCACGCACACGTCCTGCTGGCCCTCGCCCGAAACCCCGGCGCTCGCCTGCGCGACGTCGCCGCCACCTGCGTGCTGACCGAACGGACCGTCCAGTCGATCGTCGCCGACCTGGAGGCGGACGGGTACCTCACCCGGGTACGCGAAGGCCGCCGTAACCACTACCGCATCACCGCCGGAGCAAAGTTCCGCCACCCCGCCGAAGCCGGCCGCGACATCGCCGGACTCCTCGCCCTCTTCACCGAAGACCCGCCAGCCCGCCCACCACCACACGGCTGAGCGCCCACACTGCCATCCGGATACCCACCGGGGTCCCCGGCCGGCCTGCGCATCTCGCCCCCGGCGAGCAGTCCAGGCCCGCGTACGGCACGGTGGCAGGGCGATGAGAGGTACACGTAGGGGCCCGCCGCAGGGCGCGCCCCGCCAGGGACTCGCACGGCCTCCGGCGCGGAGCGCTCCCGACCCGTCCGGCTCCCCCGCACCGCTCCTGGGCCGACCCCGCACAAGTCACTACCAGTGCAGGCAGCCTGCACGCCGCACTGATCAGCCCAGGCCAGCCAGCCCACCACCGATCACACACACCACGCCCGTACATTGGGGAGCTCGTGATCAGGGATCCACTGGGCGTGGGTGTCCGGCCCGCAGGCAGGTTCGTACTCGTCTGTGAGCTGCGGCTATCGGCGCGTTCCACCATGTGCCGGACGAAGTCTGCGGAGGCATTCCGGATCGCGCGGTCGGGGTGCGCGGCGGTCCGGCGGTGCATCGCCGGGGAGATCCGGCGCCCGACCCTCAGGCGGTTTGCGGCCGCCGCCCCCGACCGCCGTGGGCGTGGACGGGGGGCGACGAGCACTCGAGCGAGAACGGTTGAATGGAATGCGGCAGCCGCAAAGCCCTGACCGGGACTCGGGTAGGGCCGTCTGAGCGGACCGGGTGTGGACCCGTGCTCATTGAGGCCGCATGCTGCTGATTCCCGGCCGGGCCCGGCAGCGTCGCGGGCCCGAGGTAGGCGCGAAGGCCCGGCATGCCAGGCAGGGCGGGGAGGGGGTGAGGCCGCCAGAACCGGGCGTACGGAGGTGGGTGCGCGTCGCCTCGTACGAGGACGGCAACAGGTCGGCTCCGTGCAGTGACCCCCATCGCGGCCGGGGTGATGCTGCCGTCGTGGCCACCGGTCTGGCGGGACGCGCAGCCGGAGCGGAACGCGACTCGGACGGCTTCCTCGCCACTGACGACACATGGGGGGCGAAGCCCTTGGCGGCGGAGTTCCGCGGCCACCCGCCCGAACGCCGTCTGGCTCGACCGGCTGCGGGAGACGGCTGCTTCGAGAATCAGGTATTGGACAGTCAGGTGAGCGGCCAGCGCCAGCACCAGGGCGGTGATGACGACCGCGCGTGGCAGCGCGGTGCCGGCCAGCCACATCAGGCCAAGCGCTGCCGGGAGCAGGAGCAGCGCGTAGGCGGGCAGCAGGAAGCGCGGTGCCGCGTAACCGACCAGGAGCAGGTATGGCGCGGCCAGGGCCAGTCCGACCACGGTGGGTACGAGGACGAGGGCCCTCTTGCGTGCCCGGGCCGCGGCCACGACGCCGCCCGCGGTGAGCAGCGGCAGAACGAACCACCACGCAGCGGCGAGCGGTTCCCGCAACGGCACATTGCAGGGGCGGCACAGGGTCCGCCCCTGCAGCGCCCGTACATGGTCGTCAAATGCGAGGTGCCATCCGAGGTGCCCCTGGATCTCGCCCGCACGGCTGAGCCGGGCGGGCAGACCGCCGTAACGGAGGTACGCCTCGATGACCCATTCGGCGCTGCCGAGGGCCGCTCCCGCAACTAGCACGAGCAGCACGGCCGGACGCCGCCACGCCCGAACGGACAGTGCGGCACCGAAGAGCGGCAAGAGGAGCCAGAACGCGTCGCCCGGCCGCATGAGCGCGGTGAAGGCCACAGCTGCGCCGAGGCCGGCCAGCGCCGCACGGTCCGTACGGTCCTGCGCCGCTAGCAGGAAGCAGCCGACCGCGATCAGCGCCCCGTACGCGACCCACAGGTTGGGCATGGCCTGCGAGCCGTAGAGCATGGTGATCCACAGTCCGGCGAAGAGCGCACCCGCAAGAGCGGCGACATAGGAGGAGAGGAGCCGACGCCATACGCACATCGACAGCAGGAGACCGGCTCCCGAGAGGACGGCAAGATAGACGCGGAGCGCCTGCAGCGAATCCGTCAACGCCACGACGGGAGCGACAAGAAAGGTGATGCCACGGGCCCGCGGGGCGCTGAAGAACGCGGCAGGGGCATGCGGGCTGACCTGGCTGACATAGACCGTCTCGTCCCATCCCAGACCGGTCCCCGGCACGACGAGTAACAGCTGGGCGACGGTGTACGCCGCCGCGACGCCAACGGGCCACCGGACATCACGGACCATCGCCCGGTATCTGCGGGAGCGGGGCTGCTCTGCTCCCGGGCTGCCCGCTCTGGCTGATGTCTGCGTCACGGCTGGACCCCACTGGTCTTTCGGGAATCGGACCTCGCGTTCGACCACCACGGTGCCGCCGGACAGCAGCCCCCGCATTCCGCGGTACGGCACTCGGACCAGTGCCTGCGGCTGCGGCTTGTCGCACGAGTGCCAGGGCTGTCACCAGGAGGAACCGGAGCCCTCGTCCGTGCTCGAGAACACCGGCTGTGTCCTGCGCACCGGGATGGCGGCCATGCTCGCTGGCCGGCTGCATCCACCACGGCTTGCGCATGATTTCGCGCATCTGCTGAGAACGACGTCGTGCCTGCTGAGCCAGCCGCCTCCGCCGTGTCGGGTGCCGTGCGTTTCGTACCCTTGATACTGATAGTTCTGTGAGCATGAGCGCACGCTGCCGTCTCAGAAGAATCCTGGCCGGCGTCGCGGCCGCCGCAACCGCGACCGTATTCCTCGGCGCCTGTGGCTCGGCGCGGCCCGCTTCGGCCCCTGGCGCCAAGACTCCTCCGGCGTCTTCTCGCGTTTCACGGCCGGCCCCGAGCCCCACACCCTCTCCGATTCCTCAGAAGCCACACCCCGTCGACTGCCGAAAGACTCATTGCGTCGCTCTGACCTTCGACGCAGGACCCGGCCCCGACACGACCCGACTGCTGGACGTCCTCAAGGCCAAAGGCGTCAACGCGACGTTCTTCCTACTGGGCAAGAATGTGACCCGCCGTCCCGACCTGGTACGGAGAGAGGCGTCTGAGGGGCACGAGTTGGCCAACCACACCTGGACGCACCGGCTCCTGACCGAGGCATCGGCAGAGGAGACCCGCCGCGAGCTCGTCCTCCTCCAGGAACGTGTCAGGGAGCTCACCGGCCGGGCTCCCACCCTGATGCGTCCGCCTCGGGGATTGACGAACCCGAGTGTCGCCGAGGTCTGCCGCTCCCTGGGTCTCGCGCAGATTCTGTGGTCCGTCACAGCCAAGGATTACCGCGACCACGATCCCGAGGTCATCACGAGCCGTGTGCTGCAAGGGGCCCAGCGCAACGGGATCATCCTCTTGCACGACGTGTACCCGGGCACTCTTCCCGCCGTGCCCGGGATCATCGACGGTCTGAGGCGGCGCGGCCTCACCCCCGTGACCGTCTCCCAGCTCTTCGCCCCCCACCGGCCCGAACCGGGCCAGACGTACCGGAGGTACGAAGAGATCTACGAGCGCCAGCGCAAGGCGCACTCTTCACGCCGGATCCGGGTCGAGCACGGCATCGCGCCCCTGAAGAACTGGCGGGCACTCGCCCGCCACCACGGCCGACGCGAGCAGCTGACCGACACCATCCAAGCCATCGCCGGACTGCTTTCAGACCAGCAGACTGCCACCCGCGGACCCGGTCAGCCACAGTGACCACCGGGCCGACCTGCACCTTTCGACATCGCACCGCCAACCATGCACGAGCTCGTTGGGGCAACCTGGATCTCAACGCCCTTCCCTGCCCGCTCTTTACCGAGGCCGGAGGTTAAACGGCAAACTCAGTGCCTGTCTGCGATCGGCTCGGGAGCGGCTGGGGTGTGTCAGCGACGTCGGGTAGCTTCGTCGACATCGAAGGACAAGGAAGATGACATGCAGATGGCTGGTGCCGAGGTCTTCTCTTGCGCCGTGTGCAGCGCCCGGTTGTCCGCGCCGGTGCGCGAGGTGCACCCGCCGGCGGAGGGCGGGGCCTGGACGCCGCTCGACTCGCCTGTGGACCCCTGCCCGCCCAGGATGGCGGCAGGCACCTTCGCCCGCGACCCGCAGCCAGGACGCATCACCTGGAGCTCGCCGCCCAAGGGCTTCAGGATGTCCCGGGCGGGGCACGGGCCAGGGGTCGACCTGCTGTTGAGCCCCGGCGACCTGGCCGGTACTACGAAGATCCTCAGCCGCTGGGGAGGTTGCTGCGGGCCAGGCGGGCAGGACGGGCCGAATCTGGCCTGCTCGGGGTGCGGGGCCGAAGTCGGACTCTGGATCAGCGACTGCTACACCTGGCTGGAAGTCGTCCTCAACGGGCGCCTGGTCAGCCGTTCTCCATACCTGGCGGAGCACACCGAGGAGAACGCCGACAGGTGACGCCGATCCGGATTCATGACCGATTAGTCGGCTCCGCTGACATCCGCACCAGTGGATCGTCCCCCGGGTCAGAGCCCGGGCCCGGCAGCGCCCCGGCGCTCAGCGTGAGCTTACTTCCTCCGACACGGGCACCCGTGGCGCACCCGGGCCCAGAGTGGCGGACGGACGGTGTGCCGCGGCCCGGTAGGCGGTGAACAGCACGATCAGCAGCCCCATCGACGTCAAGATGTGCGCGGCTTTGCCGTAGCCGAAGCCGGCCGCGGAGACCGCCACCGCGAGCAGGGACCCATCCGGCGACAGTCCGGGGCGAGGGCGGACGGGCGGTCACAGGCCGCGGCGAGATGCGCTTCTGCCCCGGACTCCGAGCGGAACTCCATGGCGGGTAGATGTCGGGACTGATGTGCGGTGTCGGTCGTCTATCGGCGGCTGCGGGTTCGATGTCGGTGGCTTGTCGGCGAGGTCCGGCAACGTTCCAGAGACGGCCGCCGGAGCCCACTGGGCGGTCCCGATCCCCAGGAGCCACCATGCACATGCCCGTCACGATCATCGGCGCCGGACTCGGCGGACTCACGCTGGCCCGCGTCCTGCACGTCCACGGAATCCCGGTCACGGTCTACGAGGCGGAGTCCTCCCCGACGGTGCGCACGCAGGGCGGGATGCTCGACATCCACGACTACAACGGGCAGCTCGCCCTCAAGGCGGCCGGTCTGATGGACGAGTTCCAGGCCATCGTCCTGGAGGGCCGCCAGGCGCTGCGGGTCCTCGACCTGGACGGGACTGTCCTGCTCGACAAGGCCGACGACGGCACGGGCGGACGCCCCGAGGTGCAGCGCGGCGAGTTGCGACAGATCCTGCTCGACTCGCTCCCGGCCGGCACCGTCCGGTGGGGGCACAGGGCCGGCAGCACCCGCGCCCTCGGTGAGGGCCGCCACGAGGTGACGTTCGCCGACGGCAGCACCGTCGTCACCAGCCTGCTGGTCGGCGCGGACGGCGCGTGGTCGCGGGTCCGGCCGCTGCTCACCACCGCCACACCTGAGTACGCCGGCACGTCGTCCGTCGAGACGTACCTGTTCAACGCCGACACCCGGCACCCTGATGCCGCGAAGGCGGTCGGCGGCGGGATGCTGATCGCGCCCGCGCCGGGCAAGGAGATCTTCGCTCACCGGGAAAGCGGCGACACCCTGCACACCTACGTCATGCTGGCCAGGCCGCAGGACTGGTTCGCCGCCATCGACTTCACCGATCCCGCCGCGGCCACCGCGCGCATCGCGCGGGAATTCGACGGCTGGGCACCGGAACTCACCGCCCTGATCACCGACGGCGACACCCCGCCGGTCCTGCGCGCCCAGTACGCTCTGCCCGCCGAGCACCGGTGGGACCGCGTGCCGGGGGTGACCCTGATCGGCGATGCCGCCCACCTCGCGCCCCCGAACGGCGAAGGCGCCAACCTCGCCATGCTCGACGGAGCCGAGCTCGGCGAGGCCCTCGCCGCGTACCCCGACGACATCGAGGCCGCGCTCACCGAGTACGAGCGGGCCATGTTCCCCCGCAGTGCCCAAGTCGGCACTTTTGAGGGTGGCGAGGTTCCGGGAATGGACGCCGAGTACAACACGGCCCAGGGCCTGATCAACATGATCACCGAGAAGGGTCAATGAGTCGCGCGGCACCCTCTGATGCACTCCGTCCCGCCCTCGCTCAAGCCCACTTCGCCGCAGCCCGGTGACTCCCGAGGGATGCTCCGTTGCCGATCGGCCACGGCACTTGTGGTCTTCACTTGGCGGGTGAGCGGTTCACTTCGCGACGTGAGCAAAGGGCAACGCCCATGAGACGGCCGGTCTTCGCTGACGAACCGGCGGGCGGCAATGCGCACCCGCTGCAAGGCCGCCGTTTACAGGCCAAGGGCCAGCAGGATCGTTACCGTCGGCGGGACCGGCGCAACCCACCCCGCCCAGCGGCCCGCCCTGGCCAGGGCGGGGTGGCGTCGGCACAGCCAGAATGCCGCCACGAGCAGTGGAGTAGCCGTCCAGGACCCAAACCAGCAGACCGTGACGACCGCCACGGTTTGAGGATGAACCTCCGCGGCCATCCCGGCAAAGGCCCCGAAGAGAAACGCCATCGGAATCAGGGCCAGCGCCAAGCTCGTGACCCACCGCAACACCACGTCGGTGACAGGGGTCGCGGCGGCGCGGTCGGTGGTCAGGAAGGGAGTCGTCTCGTGCATGGGAACAGCCAATCGGCTCCGGCGCCGATTCGCTTGCGCGGGCGTACTCAGGTCGGCAGGTCTTCTTACTCATCCTGCCCAGGCAGCTGTCCGGGCGTCGAGACCGGGCCGTCCCACGGAGCTGCGGCCTGTGGCAGGACGCCCGACCATGGTCTACCCGGTCGAATGGGCGGAGGCCGGGCCGCCCGTCGCCTACCGCGTGCAGGAGCGGGTGCCGGGCAGCCACGGCAGCCTCGGGCGCCTGGTCCCGAGGCCGGTCGGCGGCCGGGAGCTGGCCTTCGCCACCGAATGTCTCCCGTACGTGCCGGACCCGGCCGACCTCGCCGAGTAGGCCGGACCCGGCACGTATGTGCCTCGACACTGTGTACTTTGCCCGGCACGCGAAGGGCCGGACCAACCCGGTCCGGCCCATCGCCGTCCCAAGGGCGACACCCACTAGAGCCTGTCTCTTGGAAGTGCGGTGCGCATGGTGCTGCATGCCGGATCGGAATCCTGTGGCAGCAGCGCTCGCCCCGCAGTGGCGGATCGAGCGGGCCGAGGGCCTCGACGAGGCGGCAGCGCTGCTGCCTGGCTTTGACCGGGCCTCCCCCACCGGGATGACGATGACCGATCCGCTCCACGGCTGAATCCACGGCGGACGTGGCCGGGGCGGCGGGCGTGGCGTCGGGATTTGTGCGGGTTGTCGGGTGATGATGGCGTAGTGCGACTTGATCACGTGTCCTATGCGGTGGCCCGCGACAGCTTCGTCTCGACCGTCCAGTGGATCGGATCGGCCCTCGGCGCCGGGTTCGTCGACGGGGGCGTGCACCCGCGATTCGGTACCCGCAATTTCATTCTCCCGCTGAGCGGCGGCACCTACGTCGAGGTCGTCACCACACTCGACCACCCCGCCGCCGACCGCGCGCCCTTCGGCCAGGCGGTCGCGCGCCGCGCCGCCGAGGGCGGTGGCTGGCTCGGTTGGGTGGTCTCCGTCGACGACATCGCCCCGGTCGAGGCCCGCCTCGGCCGCACCTCGGCCGAGGGCCACCGTGTCCGCCCCGACGGGTTCGACCTGAGGTGGAAGCAGATCGGCCTGCTGGAACTGATGGAGGACCCGCAACTGCCCTACTTCCTTCAGTGGTTGGTCCCCATCGAGGAGCGCCCGAGCGCCGACCCGCGCACCTCCACCACCATCCACGGGGTCTCCATCTCCGGCGACGCTGCCTCCATCGCAGAATTCCTCGGCGAACCGGCCGACCACCCCCTCGAGCAGATCGACGTCACCTGGGTCGAGGATGAGGAACCGGGCCTGGTCTCGGTCGAGTTCGCCACCGCCCACGGCCCGGTCACGATCTGACCAGGGCCCGACAGCCTCGCGGGAGCAGCTGGGTGGGGTCTCCTCGCTAGCAAGGTCCTGCGCATGGGCTCGCCCACGAGGGACTGGCCCATCGCGGTCCTCGCCAAGTACGGGCACACCGGGATCCAGATGCGTGACTCGCTGACGTCAACCTCGCCGGTCCGGTACACGGCCGGCGCCGCTCCCGGCCCGCGCTCCACGAACGCCTCGCCGGTCTGGAGTGAGGCGGGCGCGTACGACGACGGGTAGCGGTAGACGGGGAGCCCGGCTCGCCCAGCCACCTGAGGCTTACCGACTTGGCCAGCCGAGCACGCTGTCCGTGATGGTGGCCGGACTGGGCAGCTTCCCCCGACCGTTGTCGTGACTGAGAGCTGAGGCCATGATGACGGCACGCTGGGGAAGCGGCGCGACCCGGTCACCATCTACGGGAACGTGGGCGCGATCCACAGCCAGGTCAGCAACAGCAACATCTCCGTGACCGACACGGTCACCAACATGGGGACCACCATTCAGGCCGTCGCCGACCGCGGTGAGACCGGTGCCGCCGACGCCATCCGCGCTCTGGCCGGGGGCCGTTCAGCACGACCCCGGGCTCACCGAGGATCTGCGAGCGCAGCTCCTCGACCACGTTGCGGACGTCGCCGACGCGGCGGCCGTGCCGGACGAGCCGCGCAGGCTCTGCCGTGCCAGGGCGGCCATGGCCGCGATCGCTGCCGGAGCTGGCACTTCGTCCTAGCTGGCTCAGACTGTCTGCACATGGCAAGACGTCCTCGGCCGGTTGTTCTGAAGGCTGCCTGAACCCTGATCCGCGGATGTCCACCTCGCCGATGGTGCATCAGGGCCTGGGCGGACAAGCTGCGCACGCTGGTCCCGAACGCCGAGCGAATGCGCCCGCTGCTTGAGCCCGCTTGAGCACGGAAGCCGCCTCACCGCGTACGACGTTCCCGCCCTTGAGGAGCGCGATGCGGTGCACGATGCATGGGGTCCGCGTACAACGGCTCCCGCGGCCCTGGGCCGGAGCACCCCGCTCAGCGTGGCGGGGTGGTCAGCCAGGACTTGACGACTTCCGCCGGCACCGGCACCGGTGCGTACGGCCGCTGGTCGCGCCCTGCTGCCGCAGATCATGGAGCGGGACCGCCTGCGGCACACCACCGATGCTCCGAGCTGCCCGATTCGGCACCCGCAATAACCGAGAAGACGCTGTTGCCGCGCACTCAAGCTGTGGTCCGCAGGGCAGCCAGCTGCGTGACAATGGCCGTCGTCCCAGCTACCCGGGCCGCGCGTTCCGGCCAGGCTCGACGCAGGGCGGCGGCCTCGGTCGCCGAGGCCTGGCGGCGGCGCTCGGCGCGGGTCTGTTCGATGGGGGCCGCCCGTCGGCAGTTTTATACCTAGGCCGAGGGAAGCGGCGCACGGGCGACGCGGAGCGCCGCCCTGCGACGATCCGACGCGACTACCACTGTGCGAAAGGCGTCCTCGTCGCAAGCTCGGGAGCGGCTCGTCGTAGCGCGGCCCCGAAGTCACCGGCCAAGCCGGTGAGAAGTTCCAGTGCTGCCGTCCGCGACAGGACTTCCATGTCCGGCTCCGGGCGCCATGCGGTGCCCGAGACGCATCGGATCTCCGTGGTGTCGCCTGCAGGCACGAAAGTCAGGCGTCGCTCGATCCCCTGCCCGTAGAGGTCGATCCCAGCGGAACGGCCCGACTGCAGTTTCTCGATCGCCTCGGGGAGCTGCTCGATCACCGATGAGAGATCGTACGAAATGTTGACCGGCCATTCCTCTTGGCCGAACCCCGAGACGACGAAGCGTGCATCGGTTTCGGCAAGCAGCTGACATGCATCCATGGTCAGCGACTCGTAGTCGTCCGAGAGCTCGACTTCCACCAGATCGGGCGGCAGTTCCGCCGAGGGGGATGTGAGGGCCATCCTCATTTAACTTCACCGTCATTTCACTATCGGGACTGCTGTCTTATAGGTTCCGTCAGGTTTGGGAACCATGCGGACGTGGGTCGGTTCCACGATCGAACCATCGGTCCCCTCGCGTTCGTCCTGACCGCCGGGGAGGCCGGGGACAGCCCGCAGTTCATCCACGTGCTCGAGAAGGTGCGGGTCCGTCTGCCGGTCGGCCGTCCCCGCACCAGGCCCGGCGCCGTCGCCGGCGACAAGGCCTACTCATCTCGCGGCAACCGCTCCTACCTGCGCAGACGCGGAATCCAGGCAGTCATCCCGGAAAACGGGACCAGGCTGCCAACCGCAAGAAGAAGGGCGCACGAGGCGGCCGGACCATCAGCCACGACGCCGACCTCTAACAAGCTGAAGGCCTGGCGCGGCATCGCCACCCGATACGACAAAACCCCAGACAGCTACATCGCCGGCCTCCACCTCCGCGCCGCAATGATCTGGATCGACGACCTGCTCAAGACCACCGAATGATCACGACATCACACAGGCCCTAGCACCGACGAGGCGCGCCGGGCATTGGCCGAGGGGGTACCCGCCTGCCCGCACTGCCGGTCCGACGCCGCACTCGGCAGGGAATGACGCGGCCCAGGACACGGCGACCGGCACACTCCACGGCCTGCCCCCAGGGGTTACGGGGCGGTTCGCTGCTGGTCGCAGCGGTGGGCGAAGACACGATCGGCGCGGCGGCGATGGTAGACGGCCTCGGGCCGGATGCCTGCAGCAACCGCTGCTTCGCGCACCGCGACCCAGGGGCGTAGGTGCCGAAGAAAGCTTCCCAGTCATCGGCGCCGGGCGTGGTGTCCGGGGTGCACACCCGCCCCGGCAACCTCCCGGCAGATCGTGGTCACCGAAGACACCGACGGCGACGGCTTCGCCGACATGGTCGCCCTCAACCCAGACGGCCTTTGGGTCTTCTCCCGATACACCGGAGCCGGCTTCACCAAACAGAAGAAGATGGCCGGCGCAGTCTTGAACCCCCGCGACGTGATCTTCCGCGACGACACCAACACAAGCCACGGCCTTCTCCTGCGCAAGGGCAAGGCAGCCGCGAACGGCGGAGTCGACCTCGCCTCCCTGTCCGCCGCCGCGGACTCCGAAGGCGGACAGGACTACACCTACGCCACGACCGGCTGGGGCCGCACCACCATCCCCATGCTCCTCAGCACACCCGACACCAACGGCGACGGCATCCCCGACATCCGGGCCGTGGACACCCTCGGCAACCAGTGGCTCTTCCAAGGAGGAACCACCACGCTCGGCGGCGCATCCGGCCGGGACGAGGACGGCTGGAACAAGTTCCTCACCATCGGGTGACCCCACCCGACGGCACAACAGGACACCCCACGACGGCGCCGGCCGGGACAGAGCTCCCCGCCGGGCGCCGCCGCATCCGGACGGCTCCCGCTGCCTGGCGGCCGGCTGAGTGACCGCCGTCGCTGCCGGCGTGTGCACTGTCAGGGGAGCGATCATGGCGTCAGCGCGGCGCACGGCAGACACCGCCTGACCCGGCTACCGTGAACCAGCGTGGAGGCATTCTTCCAACGGCCCGAACTCGTCGAACTCCTGCACCTCCTCGACAACCCGGACCCGGACCGCCGCGGCGTCCTGCTTCTCGGAGACCCGGGGGTCGGCAAGTCCGTGCTGCTCCAGCAGCTCGAAGCCGCATTGGACAGCCGGCTCCGAGTGGCCTACCTGGTCAGTCTGCGAGACGTCGATGTGTACGATCTCCCAGCCCGGGTCATGAGCGAGATGATGCACGCAACGAGGAACCCCTATGACGTCCACGTGACGCTCCTCCGGGAATCCGGAGGCGGCTCGCTCCAGCAGACCACAGCGACACTGAACCAGATCGCCGAGATGCTGAACCTGCCCGTGCTGCTGTTCGACGGCCTCGACGAGTCGGGCTATCCACAACGGACGGCCGCCGCCATCGAGGAGCTCAGCCAAGGCCTACACGGCTGGAAGCTCGTCCTGGCATCGCGCCTGACCGACATCGAAGTACGCCGATTCCACGACTGGGACGTACTTCGTCTCGGGCCCCTCAGCGAGGAGGACATGGTCGCCCTGCTGCGGCAGTCCGCTCCGTTCCTCCGCGAGGACGTCGTACGCGACATCGTCAAGCGGGCGGAGGGAAATCCACTCCTCGCGCGCCTGGACTCGGCCCAGGCCACGCAGCACGGCGAAACAGCAGGGGTGGAGTCCGCGAACAGTCTCGAGGACCTCGCCGAAGCGCGGATCGATGCCGCCCTCAGCTCTTCCCCGGACCGGGCCCTGGCCGGTTTGGTCCTGGAAGAGCTCGCGCTCGCTGGCGGCCAGGACTGGATTCCCATGCTGGCCGGGAAACTACGGATCGCAGAAAACGAAGTCCGGACGGCACTGGACCACCCGTCGGTGGCCAGCCTGCTCACCGTCGACGAGCAGGCCGGGACCGTGGCGTTCGCCCATGCCTCTATCCAAGAAGCCGTGCTGTCCCAGCAGGTCTTCGTACGGCCATTCCAGCTGGCCGAGCTTAGATTCGGAGCCGAGGAGGCCGAACGGGACGACCTACTCGACGAGAGTTACGTCGGACGGCACAGCCTGGAGCGGATCCTCGTCCACGAGCGGACCATCGTCATCGGCGACCGCGGCTCGGGCAAGAGCGCCATCTTCCGCAAGCTTGCGGAAGAGCAATCCATCGAGGCCCTCCCTGTAGACGACGTCACCGACCTGCTGCACCGCATCGTCGACAAGGACACCCCTCCAGACGCCGACGCACTGCGCGCAGCCTGGCTCGTGGCCATTGCAGCCACGGCGGCTTCGGCCATCCCCGCAAAAGCACCGAACGCGCTGCGCCGCAACGCCTCGGGGCTGCGGGCCGCACTCGGCCTGCCCACCGAACCACCCGGCCTCACCCGGCAGACCATGCACCTGCTCGCCCGCCTTCTGGGCGGTACGACGCTGAAGTTCGGGGTAGGGCCTGTCGACTTCGAGGCCAAGCTTCCTGTCGGCGCCCGACCCAACAGCGGCTTCCTCGACGTCGACTCACTGCTGCAGGAGACGGACGCCCTGCTCGAACAGACCGACCGGCACGTCGTGGTCCTCCTCGACCGGATCGACGAGGCGTTCAAGTACGACCGGGGCCGACAGGAGGCCCTGGTCCAGGCACTGCTGCAAGCCGAGGCCCGGGTGATCCAGCTGGCCCGTATCACGCTCGTCGTGTTCTTGCGGACGGACCTGTTCGAGCTGTACGACATCCAGGAGAAGAACAAGTTGGTCTCCCGCTCCCTCGTGCTCGAATGGTCGGAAGAAGACTGGCTGCAAGTACTGATCCGCAGGGTGGGGCCTTGACCCCGGATTTTGAACACGTCTATGCGGCTTGGGCCAGGGTAGTTGCTGCTGGTCGGAGGGTGTTCTCGTAGGCGATCGGAGACCGCTGACCGAGGCGGGAGTGCCGGCGCCGGGTGTTGTAACGGGTCAGCCAGCGGAAGGCGTCGAGCCTGGCCTCACGCTCGCTCGACCAGGCCTTCCGGCCTTTGAGCGTCTCCCTCTTGAAGGCGGCGTTGAAGCTTTCCGCGGCGGCGTTGTCCGCGCTGGACCCGATCGCGCCCATGCTCTGCAGGACCCCTGCTGACCTGCAGGCTTCAGCGAAGGCCCTACTCGTATATTGCGAGCCGTGATCGGTGTGCATGATCGCTCCAGCCAGGCTCCCGCGGGTTCGCTCGGCGGCCGCCAGGGCATCGGTGACGAGCTCGGCTCGCATGTGATCGGCGATCACCCACCCGGCCAGCCGGCGTGAGGCGAGGTCGATGACGGTCGCGAGGTAGAGCGGCTTCGCGCCACTGACCGGCAGATACGTGATGTCTCCTACGTACTTCGTGTTCACTACGACCGCGGTGAAGTCACGGCCGATCAGATCCGGCGCCTTCGCCGCGGCCTGGTCCGCGACGGTGGTCTGGTGCCGGCGGCGCAGACGGACCCCCTCAAGTCCGATGGTCCGCATGATCCTCGCGACGCGCTTGTGGTTGACCGCCGGGCCGCCCTCGTCACGGAGTTCGGCAGTGATTCTGGGGGCTCCGTAGGTGCCGTCGGAGTCCTGGTGAACCTTGCGTATCCGAGCCGCGAGCCCGGCCTCGACGTTCTGCCGGGCCGCCCTCGCGGCCGCGGTGCGGCGCCAGTAGTAGAAGCTCGAGCGGGAGAGGCCGAGGATGTCGCAGAGCCGCTTCACGCCGTGACGGCGCTGGTGATCTTCAACGAACTGGCAGCGGTTCACCAGCGCGTCTCCGTCGCGAAATACCGGGCCGCCTTGCGGAGAATGTCGCGCTCTTCCTCCAGCTCACGGATCCTCTTGCGTGCCGCGGCCAGCTCCGCCTGAACGTCGTCACCGCCATCCCGGGCAGCGGCCGGCGGTGCGGAATGGGCGCCGGGCCGGCGCCCGTCGGCGGCCCGGATCCAGTTTCGCAGTGTCTCGGTGTTCACCCCGAGATCAGCCGCGACCGACTTGATCGTCGCTCCCGGCCTCGACCGGTACAACGCGACCGCGTCCGCCTTGAACTCGGCGGGATAGTGCTTCATCCCCACGGGGACTCCGTTCTCCTGGACCATCAAGATCCAAGTGTCTCCGGTGTCCAAAACCCGGGGTCAAGGCCCGTGTTCGCCAACGAACCATTCGACCGGCTTGCACGACGGCTGCGCGTCACCGATGACAACATCGAGCTGCGCGCCGCGCTTGAGGTGCTGTTCCCGCCCGAGATCGAAGGTCAGCCCGTCGACCGCTGGCTCGTGGACTCGCTGCGGAACGGCAACGGTGACATCTCCCCACGCCTGGCCGTGCTGCTCCTGCACCTGGCTCGGGACCACTCGCCGCGACCCGACGCCCCCGTCACCGCACTCCCGCTGTTTACCGCCGATACGGTGCAGCGCGCCATGACGAAACTGTCCGACCTGAGCTTCTACGAGGTGGCGAACGACTTCAAGGTCGCGCAGACCTTCGTATTGAACTGCCGGGCCGGCAAACTCACGAACTTCACCCTGTCCGAAGTGCAGCAGCTGTTCGAGGGCACGGAAGGCAAGATCGGTGACCAAGTCCGCCTCCTGGAGCGCCTGGGCTTCCTTGAGCGCGTGGTGGAGCAGCGCGGCACGCAGACCAGGTCGACGTTTCGGATTCCGCGGCTCTACACCCGATGCTGGGACTACGCCTGATACGTGGCAGGGCCAGCTTCCGGCTGCGGAACGAACACTGATGCGGATCTCGCTCGACCAGCATCATCAAAGGCTCGATTCCCGGGCCCTCACGGAGGTCCGCGCCACCGCAACCCCCGCTGCACTGCACCGTCGCGAACGGAGCGGGCAAGTCTCCACAGGCCCCGCCAGGACCCGGTCCATCCTGAGCCCGGCGCCCCGTCTCGCGGCAGAGCCCAAGGCACCCCGGCCGGGCTCTGTCATGCCCTGCAGTCAGATGTGGGCTGCGCACCGGTGAGAGGGCGAACGGGATGACGCGGAGGCCGACGGTCCCGGGCACCCTGCGGTACGCCTCGGCTACCGCTGGCCTCACCCGGGGCGCCGTCGGCGAGGTCCGCGCCGGGACCGGATCGGCGGGATGACCCGCACGAGCGGCTCCAAACCGAGGCTGTCGTGCATGTTCTCGCCCGAGATACCGAGGTCTCCGGTTCGGTGTGGCTTCCTCTCGTGGGCCCGGTCGCCACTCATGCCCGGAATCTCGTGGCGGTCTGGGTCGCGGACAAGCGCCCGGCCGCAACGCTGCACCAAGAGGCAGACGAGTCAAGGTCCTTCGGGGCCTGAGCCGCCCGATCAAGGGGTCGTTCTCGTGTCGGTCCCTTCGGCTTCCATGAAGGTGACCCAGTGATGCGGGTGGTGCGTATGCGGGGGCATCCGGAGACTGGGCTTCCGCCGCCGGGTCAGCCGTTGACGTGGAGCGGGAGAGGCGCTGCGTGCGATGAGCTGGACCGGGTCAGCCTGTCAGTCGGGCGAGCGCCAGGGCGTGAGCGCGGTCGAGGGAGTCGGCGGCAGCGCAAGGGACGTCCGGCTGCACACCGGTGCCCTCCCAGTTCGTGCCGGAGACGGGGTTGACGGCACGGCCAAAGGGGACGGTGACCTCCAGGTGGGGGTGCACGGTCCAGCCCTGGCACGGGTGTGCGCCGCCGCGCGTGGGCTCGCCGACGACTACGGCGCGGCCGAGCTGCTGGAGGTTGTACGCCAGCTCCTCGGCGGCGGAGAACGTGCTGTCGCTGGAGAGCACGTACAACGGCTTGCTGCCGCCGAAGCGCGCGCCGGGAACGTGCGGCAGGCTCCAGGACTGCTCGATGCGCTCGCCGCCGCGCCAGTGCATCGTGTTGAGGTGGGTGCGCTCGTCGAGCAGGTAGCTGCAGACGAAGGCGACCGTGTCCGGGTCGCCGCCCCGGTTGGCGCGAAGGTCCACGATCAGCGCCTGGGCGCGGGAGGCCAGGGTGAGCGCGGCGCTCAGTGGTTCGGCGGCCCACTCCAGCGGGAACAGCATCGGTGCCAGCTCCAGCACGGCGACCCCGCCGTCGAGCAACTGCATCCGGGGCGCGCCGCCCAGCGAGGTGTCGAAGTCCCGGCGCATGGCGTCCAGGGTGGCTGCCCCCTGCTTCGGGGGCACCGGGGCGGCGTGGTGCTTCAGTCTCAGGTGTCGGTCGCCATTGACGGACTGCAGGTCCGCGGTGACCAGCCGGGCGAGTTCCTCGGCGTCGTTGACGTCGTAGGCGCCCTCGGTGAGGCGTCGCTGGAGCAGGCCTGCGAGTTGCTCGGCTATATCGGGGAACACGTAGTGCTCGGTCAGCAGTCGGACTGTCTCGTCGATAACAGGGGCCGTGAGAAGCTTCGTTGGAGTCGTCATGGCAGGGAGTAGAGCACGGCCCTTGCCAAAGCGTCAAAGAGTTTAGACACTTTGTGTATGCGTGATCAGCCTCTCCACCTGCCGCCTCCTGAGGACGTCCTGGAGATCGGTGCGCCTGAGCAGTTCGCGGCGCTCGCCCACCCGTTGCGTCAGCGGTTGCTCTTCGCCCTGGGCCACCGGCCCGCCACCACCAGCCAGCTTGCGGTGCAGCTCGACGCGCAGAAGGGCAACGTGGCCCACCACCTCAAAGTGCTCCGCGATGCCGGGCTGATCCACATCGCCGCGACCCGCCAGGTCCGCGGCGGCACAGAGCAGTACTACCAGCGCACGGCCCGCCGCATGGTCGTCGCCGAACCACAAGCGGCAGGCACCGCGGCGATGCTCGCAGCGTTCGCCCAGGAGCTGGACCTCTCACCCGCCGAGACCCACCTGACGCTGCGCCACCTGCGCCTCAGCCCCGCGAAAGCGAGGGAACTCGGTGAGACCCTCGCCCAACTGGTCGACGAGGCCGAGGAAGACGCGCAGGACCAGCCCCTGCACGGCGTGTTGGTGGCGCTCTATCAGCAGGCCCTGCCGACCGATGGACTGTAAATCGTTCGGTGCAACTCCCGATCATGGAGGATGCATCGATGACCAGTGAGAACGTGACCGAGGCCGAGATCGGCGAGACGGCCTAGCCTCGGCCGGCGAGCGTGGTGGATGACCGGTTGATCCCTGAGTTGGTCTCCGGACACAGGCAGAGGGCCTGCAGCTGACCGGCGAGGGCGGACTGCTCCAGCAGCTGACGAAGCGGCTGCTGGAGTCCGCCCTGGAGGGTGGAGCTCAGCAACCATCTCGGCTATGACAAGCACGATCCTGCCAAGGGTCTGACACACCGGTGACGTTCAGGCCCACCTCGCGGAGGTCCATGGCGCCGAGGTCTCCCGCCAGACGATCTCCACGATCACCGACAAGGTGCTCTAGAGCAGGGTCGAGTGACAGAACCGGCCGCTGGACGGGGTCTGTCCGGTGGTCTTCATCGACACCATCCACGTAAAGATCCGCGACGTTGCCGTCGCCAACCGGCCCATTTGCCTCGCTCTGGCCGTCACTGTCGAGGGCGGCGCGAGATCCTCGGGCGGTGGGCCGGCGACGGCGGCGAGGGCGCAAAGCACTGGATGCACATCCTCACCGAGATCAAGAACCGCGGCGTGAACGACGTCCTGGTGCTTGTCTGCGACGGTCTGAAAGGCGTGCCCGAGGCGGTCGAGACCGTCTGGCCGAAGACGATCGTGCACACCTGCGTGATCCACCTGCTGCGGAACTCCTTCCGCTCTGCCGCCCGCCAGGACTGGGGCAAGACCGCCAAGCTCCGCAAGCCCATCTCCACGGTGCCGACCGAGGAGGCCGCGCTCTGGTGGTGACCACCGCCTCCGGGCCCGCGCCGGACCGTACGGAATGCGGTTCGGCCCTACCAGCGGTGCGGGGAGAGCCGGCGGGCGTCGACGGTACGGGGCTCACCCGCGGGGACCCGTACCGGGTGTCGGTGAGGCGCTGGCTGGGCCTGACGGTATCGGCGTGCGCCGGGTGGCTGCGTCGGTGAGTACCGAGAGCGAACGGCGGGGTTCCTGGCATCGGTTCGCCGTCGAGAGCCCCAGAGACGTCGATGAGAAGTAGCAGTTTCTGGGAGCGCTGAGTCCGGTCGCGATGGCGTTTCCCGCTGGGTGGTGCAGGCCGTGAAGACGTACGCAGCAGGTCATGAATCGGCGAGCACCGTATCGCCAAATCCGATCGACACCCTGATCGTGATGGCGTTAGCTGGCCGGCATGCCAGAGCTGCGTACCGATCGTCTCCTTCTCCGCCGGTGGCGGGAGTCCGACCTCGAACCGTGGGCGGCTATGAACGCCGATCCCGAAGTCCGAGAACACCTGGGTGAACTGCTGACGCGGGAGCAGAGCGATGCCGCGGTGGCACTCATGCAGGCCGAGTTCGACCGGCGAGGTTTTGGGTGGTGGGCGCTCGAAGCACGGGAGACCGGTGAGTTCATCGGCCGCGTCGGCTTGGACGAGGTCGGCGAGGACATGCCATTCGCGGGGGTGGATATCGGTTGGCGGTTGGCACGTTCGGCGTGGGGTCACGGTTACGCCACGGAGGCCGCCCTGGCTTGCCTGGCCTTCGGCTTCGAGGCCCTCGGGCTGCCGCAGGTCGTTGCATCGACGACCGTCAACAACCTCCGTTCCCAGGCAGTGATGCGCCGGATCGGCATGTCCCGGGACACGGCCGACGACTTCGAGGATCCGAGCGCGCCCAAAGGGCCGCTTCGCCAGTGTGTGTTGTACCGGATGCTCCGTAGAGATGCCCACGGGCTACACCACGCGGCGTGACACGACCCTCTCGTTGTGCAGCAGACCCGTGCTGCCGGAGCAAGCAGATGGATGCTCTCAAAACTCAGTTCTGGAACACATTCCGTGAGAGGCAGGCTGTGGGGCGGGCGGCGGCCTTGGTGCATGTTTGCGATGTGGCGGCAATTACCCCTGGGGTAATCGCACCGGCCAAGCACCCTCAGCTACGTTCTGGTCATCCCCCCGGAACGAAGGAGCCCCATGGTGTCCGCTTATGGCTTCGCTCATCTCCGCAGCCGCCGGAATCACTCAGACATCATGGAGTACCTAGAGCGCATCCAGGCGACCCTCGACCCCTTCGCGGGCCGTTTCGTCATCCACGGTGCGCCGGCCGAAGTCGTGGAGGGGACGTGGCCCGGCAGCATGGTGCTGATCGAGTTTCCCAGCCTGGCTGAAGCCCGTGCCTGGTACGACTCTCCCGCCTACCGGGCCATCCTGCGCCTGCGTACCGACCACATCGAAGGCGACTTGCTGCTGATCGAGGGCGTCGGGCCCAACTACGACCCGGCCGAGCGGGCTCGGACGTTGCGAACAGAAGCGGAGCGAGCGGGCCAGTCGGGCATGTAGTCCTGGCAGCCGCCTCTTCCGGCACTGCGATAGTTCGCTGGTTGTTTTTCCTAATCAGTCACTCTCTGAGCAGCAAAGTCATCGGGCGGCGGTGAGAAGTACCCGTTTGCGGAGGAGTGGGAGCTTGGCGCGGCCGAACATCTGGCGCTTGACCATCTTGATGTGGTTGACGCGGCCTTCGACGGGACCGGAGTTCCAGTGAGTCGTCAGGCCCTGGACGACGGCCTCCCAGTCCTTCTCCAGGCCGGTGGCGAAAGAGCGAAGGTTGGGAAGTTCCTCGGCTCGCGCGCTGACGGCCCAGTCCTTGAGATGCTGGCCAGTGCGGGTAGAGAGGATCTCGGCGAAGCCGCGAACGAGACGGTGGGTTGCAGCGAGTTCCAGGCAATGAGTGAGGACTTCAGTCAGCTGCCGGCCCTCACTCTCCGAGAGCTGGTCGGGGTGTCGCATGATCCACCCGGTGACTTGCCGAACCGTTGGCGGCGCGGGCCCGACGACGCGGATGCGGCGTCGGCGTCGTGGCCGCAGGTAGTCACTGATGATCTGGTAGCTGCCGCGGTAGCCGAGGGCCTGGAGCTCGGAGTGGAGCTGGATCGCGTTGGTGAGTCCTTCTGCCCAGCGTTTGTCCAGGTGGGGCTTGTAAGGGTCGAGCTGGCTGGGCCGTGGTTGCCGCCGGCCGCCGAGCAGCTCCTCTGGATTTGCCGCGCGGGCACATCGCCGGACCGTGTTCCCGCGTCAGCCCCCCGACCTGCTCGACGAACGTACGACGCCCACACCGGTCGTTTTCGCAGTACAACCGCCGTACGGTCAGCTTGATCAGAACTGGCTGGTCGCCAACCGGGGTGTCGGCCAGTCGACGTTCGTAGCAGCTGTGCACGCGATCCGACGGAAGCCCACAGTCCGGGCACGAAACACTGCCCTCCAGGGTCCTCGCCACGATGTGCACCACCCCGCACTCCGTGAACACTCGCTCCACCAGCACCGCGTTGAAGTGCGGAAACAGCACTGTTATGAGGTCATCACACCGCACCACGGTCCCAGATGACGCCGGGTCACCGTGGCAGAACCCAGGTGATCGTCTTCACGGAATGTGTTCCAGAATCCAGAACTCGCTGATATAGCCGGCCGGGCATTGCTGTATGGCAGGCCAGGTGGGGCCTGCACAGCCATGGATTCGATTCGGTTTGACCATGCACACTCGGACCGTGAGTGAGGTTCAGCCCCACCAGCCACCCGCGCCATCTGGTCCCAGTTGGCGACGCTCGGCCACCGCCGGGACATCGACCTCCGCAGCACCGACCTGCGCCACGCTGATCTGAGTGACGGAAACCTGGCGAACGCGCAGCTCTCGGACAGCGATCTCCGCAACACCTACCTGTATAACGCCAACCTGAAAACCCCACCTGAACCATGCCGACCTACGGGACGTCAATCTTCGCAATTCGGAAGTAGCGGGGCAAGTATCTTCCTGGTGGGAGCCTCGGGAGGGCAGGGCCCTGATCCCCGCGAGTTCGCGGAAACTGGGGCTTCTTCAGCGGGGACCCGAGGGTCCGAGGGTCCGAGACTCCCATTGCCGGTGGTTGACCCATGGGTTCGTGGCGAACTCGCGGGACCGGCTTCGAGGTCGGCTTGGAGGAGCTGCCTAGTGCTCTGACCGCATTGGTTCACCGGGTTGCGGGTCATGCCGCGTTGGCATGGAGGCGTCCGCTCCATCGGATGCCCATCCGCAGTGCCTTTCCGGGCGAAGGCCTACTTTTCGCGCAGGCTGGCAATTTCGGCGGCCAGCACAGCCATGTCGCGGACGTGCGTGTAGTACTCGGCCGCGTACTCGTCGTCGATCGCCGGGAGGACCCTCGCGAACACCGTCGTCAGCCGCGTCAAGCCTGCCCGGTGCTGCTCACTGAGTGGGCCTTCACGAACGACGGCTGCATAGCCATAGATGTCCGCGTCGAGCAACACCATGTCCTGGCCTTGGACGTCCAGGCCGCGGAAGCCGGACGGGAACGGCCTGGCCGTGTGCTCGGCCATCACTTGGGCAAGCGCGTCGAGCTTTTCTTCAAGCATGTGGGAGATCCTGCCAGACACGGGCTCGCGGCTTTGGACCGGATGCTCCGGCAGGCCCCAAACACACGCGACCCGGCGGACTTAGACGCCGTTTCTTATGGCCCGATCGTTCGTTGAGCCGTGCATGACGGATTTGGTTGAGCGGCTGGTGCCGGATGAGTTGTGGGTGTTGTTCCGGCGAGTGGTGCCGCCGACAGAGGTGATACGCCCGCAGGGTGGGGGCCGGCGGCGGGCGGGTGATCGCGAGACACTGGCGGCGATCATCTTCGTGGCGACGTCGGGCTGCACGTGGCGGCAGCTTCCACCGGTGTTCGGCCCGAGCTGGCAGACGGTCTACCGACGCTTCGCCCAGTGGAGTCAGGCCAGGGTCTGGGCCCGCCTCCACCGCATCATCCTTGACGAACTCGGCTCCCGCGGCGAGCTCGACTGGTCGCGGTGCTCGATCGATTCCGTCAGCATGCGGGCCGCAAAGGGGGGCCACTGACGGGACCGAATCCGACCGACCGCGGCAAGCCGGGGTCGAAGATTCACCTGATCACTGACCGGAACGGACTGCCTCTGTCGCTGGGCATCTCGGGCGCCAACATGCACGACAGCCTCGGCCTCGAGCCGCTCGTACGCGGGATCCCGCCCATTCGTTCCCGCCGCGGCCCCCGCAGGCGACGGCCGGCGAAACTGCACGGCGACAAGGGCTACGACTACGACCACCTGCGCCGATGGCTCCGCAAGCGCGGCATCCGCCATCGCATCGCACGCAGGGGCATCGAGTCCTCGCAGCGGCTCGGCCGCCACCGATGGGTCGTCGAGAGGACCGTGTCCTGGCTCGCGGGCTGCCGCCGACTTCACCGCCGCTACGAACGCAAGGCTGAACACTTCCTCGCCTTCGTCGGCATAGCCGCGGCCCTCATATGCCACCGCCGCCTCACCAAATGAAACGACGTCTTATGCGGTCAGGGCACTAGTAGGGCTTGGTCAGGTCGGGGCTGGGGTGGGTATGCCGCGTTGACAGGTGGGGCAGACGCCGGTCCATGTCGCGAGGAGGGTCTGTAGCTCGCGGACGATTCGGTAGAGGCTCAGGCCGGCGCCGTGTCTTTTGGGGCTTGGGCCAGTCGTTGCAGGGTGCAGAAGGCATGCGCGACGGAGACGAGGGTGACGTGGTGGTGCCAGCCGTTCCAGGTGCGGCCCTCGAAATGGGCCAGGCCCAAGGCCTGCTTCATCTCGCGGTAGTCGTGCTCGATGCGCCAGCGGAGCTTGGCCAGGCGGACCAGGGTGGTCAGCGGGGTGTCTGCGGGCAGGTCGGACAGCCAGAACTGGACCGGCTCGGCCTGGCCGGCGGGCCATTCGGCCAGCAGCCAGCACTCGGGCAGTTCCGGGCCGTCAACGGCCTGCCGGGTCTGGCGCCCGGCAGGCCGGATCCGCAAGGTGACGAACCGCGAGTACATCCGCTTGAAGCCACTGCGGCCCGTGCCGGGCCGGGAGCCCTCACGCCACTGCACCGGTTTCGCTGCCTTCCGGCCCGCCGCGATGACGAGCTGTTTCACCGACCGCGGCGGGTCGGGGTACTTCGCCACCGGCGGGCGCCCGGTCCCGGAGTACGGTTCGGCGACTGGCACGGCTTCGCCGGGCTGGGCGGAGAGGGTGGTGGAGATGCCCACCACGTAGTTGAGGCCGCGGGCCTGCACGCCGTGCCGGAACGCCGCCGCGTCACCGTATCCGGCGTCCGCGATGGCCAGCGGCACCTCGATGCCCCACGAGCGGGTCTCGTCGAGCATGTCGAGTGCGAGCTGCCACTTCTCCACGTGCCCGATGTCGTCGGGAATGCCGCAGGCGGCGCGGCGGGCGACCTTGTCCGGGTCCGCCTTCACGGACTCGGGCGCCCAGTTTTCGGGCAGGAAGAGCCGCCAGTCGACCGCCGCTGAGGCATGGTCGGAGGCCAGGTGCAGGGACACGCCCACCTGGCAGTTGGTGACCTTGCCGGCAGTGCCGGTGTACTGCCGGGACACACACGCCGAGGCGTTGCCGTCCTTGAGGAACCCGGTGTCGTCGACGACCACCGCGGTGGGTCGGATCGCCTTTTCCATCCTCCAGGCCAGCCGGGCCCGCACATGCGCCGGATCCCAGGGGCTCGTAGTCACGAAGTGGGCCAGCGCCTGCCGGTTCCCGTCCTCACCCAGCCGGGCAGCCATCGGCTCGACCGACTTACGCTGCCCGTCAGTGAGCAGACCCCGCAGGTAGACCTGCCCCCACCGACGCTGGTCGTTTCTCGCGAACGGCTCGAAGACCTCTGCCGCGAAGTCCTCCAACTCGGCACGTACGGATGCGATTTCCTCCGGTGTCACACGTCCTCAACGCCACACCAAACCCCCAGGACACGCAACACCAGCCCCGACCTGACCAAGCCCTACTAGCCGAGTCCGCGTAACGGATGGCGGTCTTCTCGTCGATGCTGAAGACGAGCGCGAGGTGGAGGGGATCGGTGCCATGGGTGAAGGCCTCTTCGAGCTGTCGGTCAACGCGCAGCCGCACCAGGGTGTCGGTCAGACCCCTCGGTGTTCCAGCCTCGCCGTGTCACGTGGCGTGGGCCGATTTTCGAGTGGAGTCCTCCCCTGCGGCGGCCGACGCCTTCATCTGCGACTCTCCGCCACCTGGCCTTGGAGACAGGACCTTGCCGCCGCGTTCCGCCGACTCGCTGCCCTGCCCGCCGGCTGACCGGCATCGGCCGACTCTCAGCCGCCCGCCGCTGACCGTTTATTGGACACACCCGCCTCTGCTGCCCGCAGAAGCGGCGTGATGCAGTGTGAAGGCAACGGAGGTCACGCTCGTCGTCTTCCGTCCGTCCGGCCGGAGCTGCCCTGGTCAGTCTTCGAGGAGATCGCTGACTTCACGCTCACCCCGGCCCCGGCCCCGGCGCAGGGCACCTCTCTCGCCGCCTTCTTCGTCCGGGCCAGCAAGGTGACCGGGAAGAAGCGAACCCGGGAAGGCCAGTCCCCTCGTCTACGCATCTGCTACTTGAAAGTACGAAGCGGCTGGGTAGATGCAGGGCTTAAGGACTGTTAGAGTCCGCATGCGCTGCTCGGGACAGGGTGGCGAGATGGCCGGTCCGACCCCCAGGTCTGCCCCTGAGCGGCGTACATCCGTGAGGCAGTCAGCCGTTGTGATGCCGTGGCAATGCTGCACCGACGATGCCCGTGCGCCTCTTCCGCTCCGTACCGCCCATGCCCGCCTTTGAGGCCCATCCCCCGTGTACCGCTCGTCGCTTATCGCCCATCAGATGGGGAGATCCACATGAAATCAGGACTTCTGCGCCGCTTCGCCACAGGCAAGACGGTCCTCCTGGGTGCCGTTCTGGCCCTGGCCGTGCCGGGAACCGCGTACGCCAACACCGTGAGCGTGACCGTGAAGACCCCCGGTGCCACCAGTGGTCCCGCCTCCGCCAACTCCGAGATATCGACCCACGCGGACTGTTCCAGCGGTCTGATCTCCGGTGGTGGGATCAACCAGGCCATCGGCACCGGCTCCAGCGTGAACGGCAACCACGTCAACGGCACCTCGCCCAGCTCCGACGACACCACCGAATACACCGGCTCCACCGGCGTCGTCGGCACCGATGTGACGCACTGGCTCGGCATCGGCGGCAGCGGGGGCCAGGTCAACGCCTCCTTCTCCACCACTCCTTACGCCATGTGCTTCACCAGCAACCTGATCCATCACACCCAGGTCGTCATGCACAAGGCGAACACCCCCACCGCCGGCGCGACCGCGGGCCTGGTCACGGCGACCTGCCCGGCCAACACCCGCCTGCTCGGCGGCGGCGCCCGGACCACTCCGGGCAACACGGGCAGCTTGAAGACGATCGCGAGCTTCCCCACCTTCAACAACTCCGCGCACGCCTTCGGCGCGAAGGCCGCGGCGGACGGAGAGACGAACCCCGACTCCTGGTCGGCGGTCGGCTGGGACTCCGGCGCCAACGGCGCCAACTACACCTACGCCTACGCGATCTGCAGCGGAAGCGGCATCAACGTCAGCGGCACCACGCTGAACGTTCGCCACACCGAGGTCAGCGGCCCGACCACCGGAAGCACCGGCCAGACGGCGACCGTGGGCTGCGGCCAGGGCGACGGGAACCTGGTCAGCGGCGGCGCCGCAATCAGCGGAGGCAGCGTGACCACCACCAATTTCACCGGGCCGGGTTCGGGCGGTGACCACCTCAACGGCAGCTTCCCCAGCACCTCCGGCGGCGCCGCGGTCAGCGACGGGACCACCACGGCGGCGTACTGGACGGCCTCCGCCCACACCGGAGCCCAGTCCTCTCCCGGCACCTACACCGACGCCTGGGCGCTGTGCGCCAACGACGGCGTCTGAGGCAGCCGTTCCCGTCAGCCGGACAACCGGCCGTGCACCTGAACCCACGAGAGAGACTCCTATGAGCCTGAAATACCTGCGGGGCTCCGCCTCGGGCAAGGCCCTGACCCTGGCCGCCCTGCTGACCGTCGCGGTGCCGGGAGCCGCGTACGCCAAGACCACCGACGTCACCGTCGTCACTCCCGGACCCACCATGGGTCCCCCGACCCCCTTCACCGGGGTCTCATCACACGCCGACTGCCCCGACGGCCTCGTTTCCGGCGGCGGGGCCGACCAGGCCATCGGCAGCGACGAGATGTCCAACGGCAATCACGTGATGGGCATGGTGCCCAGCGCCGACGGCGCCACCGAGTACATCGACACACCCGGGATCGTCGGCACCGACGCCACGCACTGGATGGCGTTCGGCGGAAGCGGGAGCCGCAGCAGCGACGCCTTCTCCACCACCCCGTATGCGATCTGCCTCAACAGCAACCTGATCAGGCACACCCAGGTGGTCATGAACAAGGCCCAGGGGCCGTCCGTCGGGCTGTCTTCCAAGCTCGTGACGGCGACCTGTCCCGCCGACACCGTCCTCATCGGCGGCGGCGCCCGCACCACCCCTGCCAGCGTCGGCAGCCTCAAGCCGATCGCCAGCTTCCCCACCTTCAACGACGCCGACCACCACTTCGGCTCGATCGCAGCGGACGACGGCGAGCGCAACCCCGACTCCTGGACGGCGGTCGGCGGGATCGGCGGCGGACGCGGCGCCGACAACATGACCTACGCCTACGCGATCTGCAGCACGGATGAGATGGCCTGCCGGTCCGGCCGGCCAGCATGGTCGTCCCACCGGCCACGTTCGCACAACCCTCGCCTTCTCGAAAGAACGTTCCACCATCCCCCGGATGGAGCACCCCCCGCCGACGACCCCACGGGAGCGCGCAGAACGGAGAACTGTGGGCGGGCGCTGATGGCGGCTTTCGCGCCCCGGTGTCCATTCCCAGCCGTTCCGCTGGGAGCCATTTCCCTGTGTGCCCCTTCCAGCTCCAAGGGATGCCGCTGTCCGGACGACGTCAAGGGCGCCACTTCTCGTGCAGCGCGCCGACCCGCCCGTTGGTCATGGTGAGGTCGAATGCTCTCGTCGTCGGCTCGAAGTGGGTCCTGCCGAGCGCCGCGAACCTCTCGGCCAGTTGTTCTAGGCTGACCTTCCGGCTCCACGTGGGGTCGCCGGCTGCAGGATCCGTGGTCATGCGGTTGATTTCGATGCGCGCGTCGGATGCGACCGAGAGGTCGACCGTCTTCTTGTCTGCATTCCGGATGTAGACGTCGTTCGGCGCACGGCCGATCCCGTCTGCCTTCGCGGCTGCCTGGGCTTCGGCTCCGGTGAGGTATTCGATCTCGTCGACGGTCAGGGTGTGCGCTTGCGGGTCCACGTTCTTGATGTACACCTGGTGCGTGCCGTCGGCGAGGGCAGCGGCCGGCGCGGCGGAGACCGTCGGCGGTGGTGTTGGTGATGTCTTCGGTGTCGGCGATGGCGACGGTTCCGTGGGGTGGACCTCGACGTGCTTGGCGTCCGGGGACGCGGGGATGGTGAGTTCTTTGAGGGCCGTGGTGAGTTCCGCGGAGGTGGTGACGAACCGGGGTGCGGGAGCCTTGGCCGCGGTGGCGAGTCGGGCGAGGGGCTGCTGTTGCTCCTGAGGGATCTTGTAGCCGACGAACCGGAAGTCCAGCCGGACCCCGCTGTCCTGAGCCTTCGTGGCGACGGCGCGCTCGAGTGCGGCCCGGTCCGCCGTGCAGGCGTCGACTCCGTGCGAGGTCACCACGATGATCCGGTTGCTCTTGCTCCCACGGAACGGGTAACGGCCGGAGAATTCGCCGATCGCGGCCAGGAGGCCGCTCTCCAGGGTGGGTTGGCCCGACGGGGTCAGTGTGCGCACCGAGGTGTTGATCTTCCGGGCCTGCCCTGTGCCGGGCTCCACGATCGACTCGGTGTTGTGCCTGTCGCCGCACGTGCCGCCGAAGCGGCGCAGGGACAGGGAGTCCGCGTCGGCGGAGTTCTGAGCCGCGGAGCCGACGGCGTTGGTGATCGCGACGAAGTCCTCGTCGCTCTTGGTCTGCGAGGTGTCGATGAGGAACGCGGTACGGACGTCCGGGATCGCCTGGAGGATGAAGAAGGCGGCGACGCTGATCAGCAGCGCGGCGGCGAGGGACACGGTCAGCAGGACGCGCGACCGTCGTATGCGGCGCGGGAGCGGGTCAGGTGGCATGAGGTCTCCGTCGGCTTTCCGCGAAGGGTGGCGTGGAGGTCGTTCACAGCACTCGCCTCGTCGGCGCATTGCACTGCGGCCCGTCACGCAGGTGCCGCGTGGCTCTCCTGCAGCGGCCTTCCGGCTTCACCTCCTCCTGCTGCACGCAGATTCTCCCCAGGGGCGGAACAGGGAAACCGGCCCCGTTGCCTCCTCAGCGCGCTTCGCCAGTCCCCGCCGCCGGATCGTCCCTCGGGAGCCTCGCGGTGACCGGTCGCCATTGACGCGGGAGCGCCGCAAGCAGCTGGAGGAGATCGAGCCCGCCAGCGAGGACGAGAAGCCGAAACCGCGCACCAGCCAGACCGACAAGTGGGCTATGTACGTCAACGCCGCCGCCCAGTTCTTCGAGCGCGAGGGACACTTGGTGGTTCCCCGCAACCACGCCGAGGCGATCACCCTCGGCGGCGACGGCCAAGCGCAGCCGGACGTAACGCTGAAGCTCGGGACGTGAGTCGATAGCCAGCGCCGCCGGGCCGCGTCACCCCGGCTGGTGCGACGTCCTCGAGCTGCGCGCAGACATACCGCCGAGCCGCGTAGTTGCGGCGGGGAAGGCCGCCGACGCGAACCCGATGATGCGGTCGTTCGTCGACAGCGCGACCGCCGACTACCGCCCTTGAGCTCCGAGATGCGCGGTCGCCGCTCTTCCGGGCACTGCTGAGGGACTCATGACCTGACAGCGTGCCGGACGCCTCGAGTCGAGTCGAAGAACAGACGCGGTCTCTTCGGTGGGTCATGGCGGCGACCTTGTCCGCTATGGGACGGAGCGTCGGTTGCCTTGGCCGAGGAGTCCCACCCCGGTTGCCCTTTCCGCCCACGGGGAGGTGAAGGTGCGTTGCCCGAAGACGCACAAAGCCTGCCCCTCGGTGCCGTGTTGACGCATCTCTCCTACGGATCGGCCATCAGGGGCGTGTTTCACTTGCCTGACCGCCTGTCGGACAGCCCGCTTCATGAAAGCGCGAGGTGACGAAGGATCCATGATCTCCGCGAAGGACAAGAACTCCACGGCCAAGCGCGATCCTGCGCCCCGGCACCGTCCCGCGGCTCCCGCGAGCGCCGCCGATCAGGGGCTGCTGGGGCTGCAGAACGCGGCGGGGAACGCCGCCGTCGTCCAGATGCTCCGGCAGGCCGGCCATCCGTGGACCCAGGAACGGCACGAGCACAGCGACAGCTGCGGTCACCGGGCAGAGGCGGCAGTGGTGCAACGTTCCACCGCCCACGATGTCTTGCGGGGGCCCGGGCGACCGTTGGACGACACCACCCGGTCCGAGATGGAATCACGTCTGGGTGCCGACTTCTCGGACGTACGCCTCCACACCGACAGCTCCGCGAAGCGGTCCGCGGCCGAGCTGGGCGCTCGCGCCTACACGTCGGGAAGCCACGTGATCATCGGAGAGGGCGGGAGCGACAAGCACACGCTCGCCCATGAGCTGACGCACGTGATCCAGCAGCGGCAGGGGGCCGTCGCGGGCACCGACAACGGCGCGGGCCTGCGGGTGAGCGATCCCTCGGACCGTTTCGAGCGCGCGGCCGAGGCCAACGCCCGGGCCGTAATGAGCCGTCCGGTGCCCGCGCGGTCGCCCGAAGTCCAGCGTTCCGTCGTCCCCGAGGCGCGGACGGCGCTGGCGGCGCCCGTACAGCGGGCCGTCGTGGTGGGCAGGCGGATCTACTCCAACTCCCATCCTCAGGCGCACGAGAAGAACCCAGAACCGCTGTGGAAGCAGCTGGAGAACTGGGTCCAGAACGAGCCTGCCGGGCGCCAGTCCGAGTTTCGGAAACATGGGTCGGCTCTGAAGAAGCAGTTGACCAAGTGGGTCGACGACCTGGGGGCGGGCGAGAAGAACACCCAGGGCGGCTCCGGCCATCACCATCCGGTGTACGGCCGCAAGATCCGCAACCACAGCTTCCCCGACGTCGAGCAGCTCTACCAGAGCCTGTTGGGCTGGGTGGTGCAGAAGCCGGGGCGCCACCGTGAGAAGGAACTCGCCCAACAGGTGAAGGGAAACGACGAGATCGAGGTCTATCTCGACATTCTTCTGGCCCGAGTTCACCGCTGGATCACCGAGCTCGCCCTGAAGCCGCTGGATCCGGGCAAACACCAGCAGATCATCCAAGAGCTCCAGACCGGTCTCGTGAACCAGCAGGAGTACGGTACCTACCGGACCCACTTCGACATCACGGCGGCCGCGCGCAACCCCGCAGTGAAGACGGGAATCAACGGCAACATGCTCGCCGTACTGGGGCATCCGGAAAAGTACAGCATGCGTGACAAGGTCGTGGTCCTGCACGATGTGATGGAGTACTTCCTCGCCGCACGCCACGGTGCGGCGACCGCGGGCAGCGGTCTCCTCGGCGCCCCGACCGCGGACCAGAAGCGCGGGACCTCGAAGGTGGACCTGTTCGGCAACCGGTCCACGACGGTGGCCAGCAAGGGAATGCACGTCGACCGCAATGTCGGCTTCATCACCCGCGACGAGAAGGACCCCACGACCGTGCTGGCCCGGGACTACAAGGTCCCCGTCTGGGTGGGCCAGTCGGAGACGACCGCGCGCATGTTGAACCTCGGTGCTGTGGCCGGTGGCGACAACGTCGAGCTCGGCGCCGCCGCGTGGGCGCTGTTCGCCTTCTGGCGCCTCGACTACGACCACACCGTCACCTTGGGCTACCACACGCTCCACGAGGTGCTCGACATCGCGAACAATTTCGGGGTTCCGTACAACCTGCTGCAGCCGGAGCAGGGACTGCGGGGGTACCAGCCGGGCAGTCTCCTCCACAACCTGAGGGGTTGGCACAACCATATGGAGGACGAGGTGGACAAGCTGGAGAAGCCCGTCGAGGAGTACGACAAGCGCGCGTTCGGTGCAGGCCTCACCCCTCTGACCCGATCCCTCACTCGCCTCGAACGCCTGGTGACCGCCCTCGCCCGGGTGTCCGCCGAGGTCCACAGCGCCGAACAGGCGGGGCGGCGCGAGGAACGGCAGGGCGCCTTGCGTGAGTTCGCGATGCTCTGCCAGCAGGCCATCAGACTGTACCAGACGATCTGCAACGCCCTCAAGGCGGCGCCCCCGCCGCTGCCCGCGCAGGCGGGCGCGCCAGGCGCCGTACCCACTGCTCCCGCCGCGATCCCGTAGTGCCCGACCTGCGCGCCGGGGCCGGGCCGCCGCCCCTGATCCCTAGGAGACAGGCGGGGGCACGGCCGGGCCCAGGTGGTTTCCGACGTCCTGCAGCCGGTCGCCCTGGGCAGCCAGCATGCGGCGGACCACGGGCTCCGGCATGCGGATCACCACCGGCTGCGCGAGGGTCGTCTCCCGCACGGCCGTGGTCGCGCGGCCCCGGACCCTGCCGGTCACCTTGGCCACCACCCGGACGTCCAGCGTGAACTGGACCAGGACCGCCTTCATCTTCGGCTTGTGCAGCGGCATCGAGCCGGAGGAGTTCGCCGTGGCCTCGGTCGCGCCGCCCGAACCACCCGTGTTGCCCATCAGCTGGTTGAGGCGGAACTCGGTGGCGTTGAGCACCCCCGCACCGAAGACCGGGCGGGCGGCCCTGCCGTGGTCGGCGGAGCTCAGGCCGTCCGCCTGCGTGGGGCGGGGCGCCTCCAGATGGCTCTGGCCGACCGTCTCGAAGGTCATCTTGTCGCCGAGGCCCAGGACCCGCCCGTTGCGCAGCCGCGCGTGCAGGGAGGCCCGCAGGTCCTGGCCCTCCGCGCCGGAGGCGTGCACCGGTGGCAGGTCTGCGCCGGCAGAAGTGAGCAGCGGCAGCGCGGCGATCATCCACTCGGTGGACACCGCCTCGTTCAACGCGTACGCCGCGGCCTGTCCCTTGTCGCGGAACCGATCGCCACCGCCCGCCTGCCGGATCGCCGAGTTCACCAACTCCCGGACTTGCGGCGCCCCTTGAAAACCGTTGACCTGTGCCTCCATCGGAAGCCGTACGCCGGCCGCCCGCCAGGCACCGAGGGCGACCCCACCGTCGTCGCGCCCTCCCCGCGCGGCGAGTCGTACGTCGTCCGCCGGGAGCCGCACGCGGGACAGCGCCTCCAAGTCCTTGCGCAGGATGCGATGGGCGAGCGTCAGATGCGCCAGCTGGGCGATCTCCAACCGGGTGTTGCCCTTGTACAGTTCGAGACTCGCCCGGATCGGGAGGCGCATCTTGGCCGACTTCGCGGAGCTGTCCGCGACGGACTTCATACCGAGCTGGGCACGGTTCGCGGCGCCGCTACGCCGCGAACCACCGGACGCGTAGCCGAGGCCAGCCGCGCCGCCGACGCCTTTCAACTTGCCGGACCCGCCGTCGGGTTTGCCCGATCCGGCGAGGATGCCCTCGATGCCGGTCGCCGCGCCCTCGTCGTGGAAGGAGGCCTGCTGCACGACGGCCGAGGTGATGTACTCCATGTCCCGGCCGTCGTTCGCGTCGCCCTCGGAGCCCCCGTCGCCCACGCGGCTCACCTTGAACACCGCCCAGTACGGGGTCTTGCGGCCGTCGAACAGCTCGACGGTGACCCCTCCGTCCATGGCACTGGACAGGATCCCGGCCGAGCCGTCCCGGTCCAGGACGCGCAGCAGCCGCTGCACGTTGTCGTTGCGGTCGCCCAGCTGCTGCCGGGGCAGCAGGTCGTCGGCGAGGTCCCGGTGCCGGCCCGCGGCGAGGCGGGTGCGCAGTTGCCCGAGCAGCGGGACGAAGTCCGGCAGTCGCTCGATCATGCCGAAGCCCAGGGCGCGGTCGCTGCCGAGCCTCGAGGCGGGACCCGCGACCCGCGCGGACGAGGACGAGGACGTACCCGCCCCTGCTCGGGTGTTGGCCCGCTCGGCGGCGGTCCGGGAGCTTTCCGCCCGGGTCTCGCCCTGCGCCGCTGGCGGGACGGAGGGGTTCGAGTTCGGCGCGGTGGTGGCGTCCAGCCTCAGTTCCCGCCGGATCCTCGGCGGCAGCTGCGCCTCCGTCAGCCACACCCCCGCTGCGGCCGGCAGGGTGCGGACGCCCTTCGCCACGTAAGGCCCGCCGCCGGTTGCCTTGACCTCCGCGACCATGTTGACCAGCACGTCGCACAGGACCAGATACAGCGGGGCCTTCTTCGGGGTATGCGCGTTGCGCTCAACGGTGCCGGACAGACTGAAGGCCTCGGCGGTTCCCTCGCTGGTGGTGCGGAACGTGGACAGGCCCTGGCCGGTGCGCCACGCGGGGCCGTTCTCGGAGGCGGTGAAGCCGAACTGGACGGTGCTGGAGGTGCCTTGGCCGCTCTGCCCCGCCGACTGGTGTCCGCCGAGCACGAAGGTCTCGGTGCCCGGGCCCGCGCCCTTGTGCAGGAACTTCGGGTTGGCCAGGGAAAGCCGGGTGCCGACCGCGCCGTTCAGGCCCGCGAGGCGCCGCGGATAGCGGAGGTTCTTCACCACCCAGCCAGAGGACGCGGCCTGCCGCAGCGCGCCCTGGATGGCCCGCTCGCCGAACCGCTCCTCGATCGCCAAACGCGGGGCGAGCCCCTCCGTGGCCAGCGCCGGGTCCTCGCGCAGGCCCTTGTTGCGGGCGGCCGCCCGGGACAGCAGCTGGAGAGCGAGGTCCCGGACGGGCTCCCCGTCGAGGGTCTCCACCAGCTGCCAGTCCCGCAGCAGGGACCCGGTGGAGGGCTGCGGGGTGAGCGCGGCCAGGTCGCCGATGCCCTCGGCGTTGAAGTCGTGCTCGGGAGCGGCGGCCTGGCCCCGGCGCGCCGCGGCCACCGCGTCGAGCCGTTCCTTGCCCGCCTGGTCCACCGTGAACTCGGCCGGGGTGAGCAGCCGCACGTCCTGGGGCCCGAGGTTCATGTACGCCATCGTCTCGGCCTGCGGGACCGTCCGGCCGGGCGCGTCGGGAGTGAGGCTCCGGGCGAGTTTGCGGGGCCGGGAGGTCATGGTGACCTCCACGTCGAGGTTCAGGGCGGCCCCGAAGGCGCTCGCCGTGTCGGAGCCGTTGGCCACGATGTCCGTACGGCCGGTGGGGCCCGCCTGGTTGCGGCGGGTGCCGATGCCGTGCCTCTCGTAGCGGGCCGCGCCGGTCAGCACGCCGGGGACCAGACGGGCCTGGCCCAGGACGAGTCCGCCGATCGACCGCAAACTGCTGCGCCCGCTCTGCGCATTGCCCGAGACACCGGAGTGGCTGCGCACCGACCAGTCCTTGATGTCGCCCTGGTAGGAGGTGCCGCCCAGTGCGCCCTTCACGAGGAGCTGCACATCGTGGGCGTGCAGGCTCGTCTTGCGGCGCAGCCGCACCCGGATTCCGGTGGACAGCAACTGGTCTTTGTTGATGCGGAGGTTGGTCTCCGAGAGGGCGGTCGTCAGCTCGCGGTGGTTGCGCCGCTGGGCCTCGGCCTCCTCGCCGCTGAGGTCGGCGGCCGGAGGGGTGGCGCCGAAGGCGGGAAGGTAGCCGGCCAGCCGGGGGTCGGTGGCGAACAGGTCGCGCACCGCCCGCACCATGGGACCGGTGTCGAGCCCGCTGAGCGCGACGCTCGAACCCTTGCCGCCGAAGGGGAGGTGCCGCTCGACGTCCACCTCGTCGCCGTTCTCGTCCGTCCTCGTGGGCTTCCTGACGAAGTCCCCGGCCTCCATTCCCGACGGTAACGGCAGACCGAACGCCTTCGCCTCGTCGGCCCGCAGGCTGATCCACACGTTCATCGAGTGCCCGGCCACCCGGGTTCCCGGGCGCAGGACCATGTCCGGCGAGCGCGCTCCCGTACCTTCCACGGTGAACCTCACCGTCCCGAGGTAGAGCGCCTTCTCGCCCCGGACCTCGGCGCCCTGCCGGCTGGAGACGGTCTGGTCGGTCACGGTGAAGCGCGCCTTGCGGGCGGCCGCGACCGGCATGGCGGTGGCCCGCACGACGGCCGCGTTGCCCGACGCCCCGACGCCGATCGCCGGGCCCGCTCCGCCCTGGACGGACCGCCCCTTGCCCGCGCTCTCCGTGACCGAGGTCTGCGTCTGCTGGTGGGTGCGCAGCTGGGTCTTGCCGGTGCTCCAGGCGGGCGAAAGGCCCGTGATCGCGGCGCGCAGGTGGTAGCTGCCCACCGTCGTGCCGTCCTTGGCCTGCAGGTCCTCGCCGACCACGCCGTCGCGCAGCAGCCGGGGCAGGTCCTCCAGGACGGTGGCCGTGGAGGTCGCCGCGTACAGCCGGGCCCGGCCGGGCGCGCCGGATTCGGTGATGGAAGGGTGCAGGACGGAGGCGACGGCGTCGAAGAGGCCATGACCACCTTGGTGTGGGGCGGCGCTGTCGGTCACGGCGACGGGGGCCAGGGAGTCCGCGAGGGAGACGGCCCGGGCGGTGGCCGCCGCCAGGGGCCGCGGCGGGCTGGGGGCGCCAGCCACGGTCGGGACGAGGTGCTCGGTCGGCACGCGCTGGGTGAGCGTGCCGGAGCCCCGGTAGGTCTCCGCGGTCCCGGCGCCGTGTTTCTTGATCCGTACCTCGTAGCCCACCTTACGCGGCACCTCGACCGAGCCCTTGTCACTGCGCAGCACGCGGGGTTCGGCCACGTTCCGCTGGCGGCGGGACTCGCGGGAGGACTGCCAGGGCTGGAGGCTGCCCGTGCCGGCGCCGCCGAGCCACAGCCCCGGGACGACGGGTGCGAGGCCGAAGGCCAGGCCGCCGGCGCCCTTGCTCGACGACCCGCCGGCCGTGGCGCTCGCGGTGGCGGCGGTGTTGTGCTGGACGTCGACCTTGGTGTCCTTGCCCTCGGGGTCCTCCAGTTCGGCCTGCGGCAGCCCTCCGGGGCCCGTCGGGGCGGCGGCCGGAAGGTCCTTGTAGAAGACGGGTGGCCGGTCGTCGGGTGCCCGCCGGATGCGGACGGTGACGTCGTACCACTCCGCGCCCGTCCTGCCCTGCACGGCGAAGGCGCGGCCGGACCCGTAGAAGCACTCCGGTCGTCCGGCCAGCTCGCTCGCGACGTCGGCGACGGTGCCGTCGCCGTGCCCGACCGCTGCGGCGATCGCGTGGCTCACGAAGGAGTCCCCCGTCAGCCCGTACGCCGTGGAGAGCCCTCCCGCCTGGAGGTCCATGAGGTACGACGGCAGCTCGAACCCGGTCTCCGTGCGTTCCTCGATGCCGGCCAGCGCGGGGCGGGGCCGTTGCTGCGGCGCGGGCCGGGGGGCGCCGTTCCGCGCCCGCCGCACCGCGTTCGCCGTGGCCGCGTTCCCCGCCGACTGCTGGAAGGCGAGCAGGGCGTGGGGATCGGCGGCGGGTGCGGGTGCGGAGGTGGGTGGCCTGGTGGGGCGGGGCACCCGGGGGCCCTGATGGGAGTCGCCGGCCCGGCCGTTGCCCGGCTGTGGTTGAGTCCGCACGCTGCTCCGCCCTCTCCGATGTCCCGACCGAGTGCTACTGCGATCGGCTGCTGTTCGACGGGCCGAAGAACTCGATCTCGGCTATGGCGACTTGCTTGTCGGGGGCAGTGCCGTAGGCCGAGCGCAGGTTGAAGCGCACGGCGGTGGTGTCGCCGACCCTGAAGGTACGGCGCTGGCCACCGGCACCCTGGTCGAGGGTGAGCACGCGGGTGGTCGTCTTGCCGTCGGCGGTGGTGATCACGGCCTCGACGCGGTGCGGGAGGGCCGACTGGGAGAGCTGGTCGGCGCGGGTGGACACGCCCGGGGTGATGATGACGTCGAGCAGCCGGGTGGGCCTGTCGAAGCGGGCTTCGACCCACTCCCCCGCCCCGGACTGGCTGACCCCCGGGCCCCACCAGGTGTTGTTCAGCTTGTCGAAGACGAGCTGGGGCTCGTGCCCCGGGTAGGAACGTGAGGCCGCGATGCTGTCCGGCCCGACCGGGGTGCGCTTGGCGAAGTGATCGCGGACTGCGTTGACCGCGTCGCCGGTGTAGACGATGGCGGTGATCAGCAGGGCAAGCACCGACGCCCAGAGCACCCAGGTCATGAGGTATCCGAAACCGCGCCGCAGCCGCGGCCGGTCGCCGGCCCACGGGGCCTCCCGGTTGCGGAAGTCCAGCATGCGGCGCCACCAGGGGCGGCGCACTGGGACCGCGGGGCCTTCGGAGAGCGGCATGGAGCACAGGACGCAGAAGTGCCGGTCCGGCCGGTTGGGCGTGGCGCACCAGGGGCACGGGACACCGCCCTCGGAGCCGGGCTCCCGGCCCGGAGTGCGGACCTGGGGGCGGTCCGCGAGGGGACGGCCCGGCAGTACGGGCGCCACGGACGGTGTCACCGCCGCCCGCGCTTCGGGATCGGCGACGGGCACGAGCAGGGACCTGGCCCGTGCGGCGGGGTCGTCCGGGGAGGCGACCAGGGCCGCGGTGAGCATCGACGACCCCGCGCCGACGGCGGGGTCCGCCCCGGCCGTACCCGGCTCGGTGGCGCCCCGTCCGCCGGAAGCGGGCCTGGACGGGCTCGCGCCGTCGGAGTCTGCCTGCGGCGCCCGCGGCTCCGACCGGGCCCCGCCCCGGCCGGTCGGCGCCGCATCGGCGTCGGCGCGGTCGGCAAGCCCCGGGCCCGCATCGTCGCCGCCGTCGCTCCGGGCAGCGGCCCGCACGGTCTCCTCGACTCCGGCACCGGGCCGGTCGCCCGCTGCCGGGGCGGGGCCGGACGTCTCGCCACGCGTTTCCGTACGGTCGGCCCAGCTCAGCACCGAGCCGCAGGAGTCGCAGAAGGACTGGCCGGGTTCCGCCCGGGTGCCGCACTCGGCGCAGTTCGCGGCCCCGTCCCTCCCGGGACCGCGGGCAGGGGTCTGGCTGCTCATCTCTCGGGGTTCCTTTCGGTGGCGGTCACCTGGACCGTGTAGGGCATGTGGGCGGGGCGGGCCGCCGCCACGAGGCTGTCGAGCCGGTGTTCGTCCGCGCGGGTCGGGTCCGGCAGCCGCAGCACGACGCGCAGCCGCGGGCGGCATTCGCCGGGGACCGGTCCGAGCGGCCGGGCGCTCCAGTCGGCGCCTCCGCTCTCGCTGATCTCCGGTTCCACGCCGAAGGCCAGCCGGATCGCCTCGGACAGGCCGCGCCGGGTGCCTCGTACCCGGTGCAGATACACGGCGGCGGAGACGGCCGCCCGCAGCCGGTCCTCGGCTTCCGTGCCGTCGGTCTCGGCACCGACCCAGCCACCGAGCCAGCGGGTGAAATCCATCGGGGCCAGTACCGGGGTGAAGTAGGAGTCCAGGCAGTCCAGGACGGTGAGGATCGGAGCGAGGACCTCGTCCAGCCCCGCGACGAAGCGCTGCGCCAGCTCGTCGTCGGCGAAGACCGCGGGCAGCATCTCGCCGAGGGGCGCGGAGGACCTCAGCCCGTCGATGGATCCCCTCGTGCTCATGCGTCGTCTCCGATCACACGCACCCGGTGGTCGAAGGAGAACACCAGCGCCGGCGGTTCGAGGTCGATGCGCTCCGTGGCCTCGCCCCGCTTGCCGGTCAGCGGGTCCGCCGGATGCAGCAGGACCTCGTCGACCAGCTCCACGCCGGGCACACGCTGGAGCACCGCGAAGATCTCGCCGGCCTGGACCCTGCGGCCGAAGGGCCAGCCCGAACCGTCGGCGCCGCCGGTCAGCGGGTCGAGGTGGCGGTAGAGGGCGTCGTGCGCCTGCCGCCGCACCCGGTCGGTGTCCACGCCGCGGAAGGCGTGCACGGTGGCGACGACGGTGACGCCCTGGTAGAAGGGCGGGCCGACCGCCAGCCGCGTCCCGATGAGCCTGCGGTCGTTGAGATGGCGGGTGATGCGCTGCAACAGGGCGTCACCGGGGACCAGTTGCTCGAAGCGCAGCCGCCCGCCGGGGTCCGGGACCGCCTGCGGGACCACCAGTACCCGTACCGCGTACGCCCCGTGCTCGCTCTCCTCGCCCTCCAGGCAGGCGATCCGGGCCGTCTCGGGGGCGGCACGGCGCGCCAGCTCCTCGTAGTCGCGCAAGGTCACCGCACGCTCGTGCGCCCGCAGGGTGATCGGCGCCCGCGTCTTGGCCTCCTGCACCGTCTCGCCGTCGACCCCGCCGCGCGCCGCCTCGCGGTTGACGACCTCGCAGACGTACGGGACGGAGGTGCGGAGCACCTGCACCGCGCCGCGCGCGACGTTCCCGGCCCGGCCGCCGCCCTTGCGGTAGCGGCGCGCCCGGACGACCGCGCCCTGTGGAGGTACCGCCCCGTACTGCCGCAGGGTGCCGTCCGGCTCCCGTACCGCCGGCCCGAAGGCGATCTCCCCGGTCGCGGCGTCGAGCGTGATGTGCCGGTCACGCGGGCCGGAGCCGGCGAAGTGGGGCACGACGTCCCAGTCCCGCCAGCCGTCGTCCCCGGCGGTCTCCAGCAGCACCGGCGGGTCATCGCCCACCACGGGCGCGTGGGCCAGCCGCACCCGCTGGCCGGGCAGCCCGGTGGACTCGCCGAGGACCTCGTCGTACACGGTCTCGGCGTGCACGACGCCGGTGGTACCGCCGATGGTGAACGCCTCCGCGGACCGCACGCTCGGCGATGTCGTGTAGAAGGGCTGGTCGGGCAGTGGTTCGGTGACCCGGCAGCGCAGCCAGCCGGCCTCCCGCCCGCCGGTGCGGGACAACACGTGCCCGCCGGGAACGTGCAGCACGGCCTCGCCCGGTCGGTTGAGGCCGCCGGTACCGTCCCGGTCGACCTCGCACGCGGCCCAGCCGTCCTCGGTCCACGCCTCCCACACCAGCGGCGGCTGCCGCGGATCCACACCGACACCGTCGACCCGACTGTCCAGACCCAGCGCCACCGCACAGTGCGGCACGGCGGCGCTCAGCCCGAGCAGCATGCAGTCGCCGGGGCGCGGGGCCTCGGCGAAGCACATCACGTCCTTGGCCTCGGCGAGGTCGGCGGTCGCATCGGCGACGGGTTCGCCCTGGCGCTGCACCATGAGATGCACCAACTCACTCGGTACAATGCTCAGTTCGCGTTCGGTGGCGAAGACGACCGCCTCCTCGCTCTCCGTACGCGCGGTGGCGACCTCGGTGCCGACGGGCAGAACCACCGGTTCCTCCTGCGGCGCGGAGAGCCAGAACGTGACGTCCGTACGGGCGGCCGACGGCGGGAAGAGAGTGATGCCGACCAGGTCGAGGAAGGCCAGATGGTTCTTCTCCGGCACCCGGTTCAGCCGGTAGACGATCTGGTCGGCCATGTGCGCGACCGTCTCCACGAGGGTGACGCCCGGGTCGGAGACGTTGTGGTCCGTCCACTCGGGGGCGCGCCGCTGGATGTAGCGCTTGGCGTCGTCGACGAACTGCTGGAACCGGCGGTCGTCGAGGTTCGGGGAGGGCAGGGCCATCAGCGTTCGCTCTCATCGTGGGACGGGATCACGTAGAAGGGGAAGACCAGACTGCGCGGGTTGTTGGTGCCACGGATCTCATAGCGGACGTCGATGAAGAGCACGCCCTGCTCCGCGCCCGCGGTCACCTCGACGTCGTGCACCTCGATCCGGGGCTCCCAGCGGTCGAGACTGACGTACACCTCGTGCTGGATCCGGCCTGCGGTGGCCTCGTTGACCGGCGCGAAGACCAAGTCGTGGATGGCACAGCCGAATTCGGGCCGCATCGGCCGTTCTCCCGGCGCGGTGGCCAGCACCAGCCGGATGGCCTCCTCGATCTCCCGCTCCCCGCTGACCAGGGCGATGCCTCCGGTCGGGCCGATGCGCAGGGGGAACGCCCAGCCGGACCCGACGAACTGCTCGGCCATCAGCAGACCACCCGCCTTCTCCTTATCGTGTCGAACTTCACGAACTTCACGAACTTCACGACCGTCCGCGCCATGCCGTCGGCCGTCACGGCCTTCACGGCCCTCACGGCCCTCACGGGATCGGATACGGCTTGTTGTTGACCAGGACCATGCCCTGCAGCAGGAGCGAGGCGGCCCGAATGCCCACGTTCGCGGCGGCGTTGACCTGGATGGTCCCGGCCGCGCTCAGGGTCGCCGCGCCCGCCGCCTTGAGGCTGAGTGCGCCCAGCGCGTCCACGTTGACCGCCCCGCCGAGCGACCTGAGGTTGACCAGGCCGCTGCCCTGGATGTTGAGGGGACCGCCGCTCTTGATGGTCAGGGCCCGGCGTGCGCTCAGTGTGAGGTCCGTGCCCGCCTCCACCGACACCGACCGGCTGCCCTTGATGGTGACGGACCCCTTGCTGTCCACCGTGATCTCGGTCCTGGTGCGGTCGAGGTTGATGGTCAGCCGGTTGTCGCCCGTGGCAACGCGCACACCCTGCCTGCGCGCCCCCGTCGTCTGGCTGAGCAGGTCAAGCCGGTTGCCGTCCCGGTCGGACAGCGTGTGCCGGATCGCCTTCTTCCTCAGCCCGTCGTGCAGCGGCACGTCCCTGACCGGGGTCGGGGTGTCCCGGCCGTTGTAGAGGCCGCCAATGACGAACGGATGGTCCAGGGCCCCGCGGTCGAAGGCCACCAGCACCTCGTCGCCGACGTCCAGCGGGAAGACGCCGCCCCCCGCCTTGCCACCCATCTGCACGGTACGGGTCCAGTCGCTGACGTACGTGTCGTCCAGCCACGGGAACCGCAGCTTCACCCGGCCTTGCTTCAGCGGGTCCTGTACATCGGTGACCAGGGCGTTGGCCACGCCCGGCAGCCTCGGCGCGGCCGCGCCACCGCCGGCACCGGAGGCAAGGCCGTACAGGGAACGCCACTGCCGGCCGCTGACGGTCACCCAGGTCTGGTAGTGGCTGTCGTCGCCGAATACGTGCCGGACGGAGGTGACCGTGTACTTGCCCTCGAACGGCGTGCCCACATCCCTGAGCGTGACCGGCACACCGGGGCGCAGCTTCGGATTGCCGCGCACCGTGACCTCCAGCTCGGCGAAGGAGGAGGCGATGTCGTCGGCGAGGGACTCGGCGGCATACTTGACCTCGGACTGACGGTCGTACGGAGTCTCGGTCTCCGCCAGCTTCCCGGCCTTGAACGCAGAGGCCGCCTGCCCCGGGGTGGTGCCGATGGCGACGGCCTGGGTGCCGGTCGCGGGCGCCGTCGCGGTGAGCGCCTTCTTGGTGGCGACGTCCCAGCCGCGCGACTCGACCTTGCCGATCTGGTCCGCGGAGGATACAGCGGCCCGGCAGCGCAGCACGTCCCGGCCGGCGTGCAGTACGAACGGGCTCTTCTCGCCGTCGGTGCTCGTCGGCGGTGCGCCGGACGCCGGGGCGGGCCGGACGAACCGGAACCTGCCCCTGGAGTCCAGCGACATGACCATCGCGTTCTCGTCGGCGAGCCGGGAGAGGAAGTCCCAGTCGGTGACGTTCGACTGGCTGATGAACTCGTAGACGGTCTTGGTGGGCTGGACCTTGCCGATCGGGATGCCGCTCTGGGCGGCCAGCTTCCGGGCGATGTCGGAGGCCGTCTGGTTGCGGTACGCGGCGACCCTGCGCTGCCGCATCAGCCGGTGGCCCAGGTCGTAGCCGCGTATCACGGTGAACGTGCCGGTGCCGTCGTAGTCGGTCTCCATGCCGGTCACCTCGCCGGTGAGCAGCGGCGACGCCGCGCCCTGGCCGGCCGAGACGGGCGCCACAACCACCTTGGTGCCGAACTTCACCTTCAACTCACCGAGCAGCAGCCCGTGCGGGTCACGGAAGGTGAGCCGGAATGCCCCGGGCACCCCGGCACCGAGGTCGACCCAGGCACCGACGAGATCGTCGGCGACCCGGTCCGGGAGCTTGCCGCCGCCGATCGAGACGTGGACGACGTTGGAGAAGGACGCCTGCACCATCAGTGACCGCCCAATTCTTCGGCCGCCGGCAGCACCACTTGCGTACCGGTCCGCAGCCCGGAAGGGTCGTCGATGCCGTTCGCCTCGGCGATCGCTCGCCAGGCGTTCGCGTCGCCGTACTCCCGCCAAGCCAGCGACTGCAGCGTGTCGCCCGCGACGACACGGTGCACGCGCTGTGCGGTGAGCGCGCCGGAGGTCGGGTTCTGCCCCTTGGTCCTGCTGGGGATTTCGTGCAGCCGCACCTGACAGGTGGCCCGGATCGGCACACCCGTCGTGCTGAACAGCGAGTAGGTGGCGTCCACAGAGGAGACGTACGCCGTGAAGCGCGCCGTCGAGAAGGATCCCCACTGGAACACCACCCAGGGGGTGGAGGGCTGCTTGGCGGCGATGCTCTTCGCGGTCACCTCACAGCAGGAGAAGAGGGCCTCCACCTTCTTCAGCACCGTGTTGCCGCCCGGCTCGCCGGAGGAGTCCAGGAAGATCTCCACCGTCATCTCCCGGGGCTCGGGCCCCATGAACTCCGGGACGGCGCCGTCGCGCACGGCGGCGGTCGGGGTGGTCTTCCACTGCGCACGCCGGCTGAGCGCGAGCTGTGACGGATTGAACCCGAAGGTGAAGTTCTTGATCAGCCCGCCGGGTGTGGTGCTCTGGCCGATCGGGGGTTCATGGATGGCCAACGAGGCGCGCACCAGGCTCTTGCCCGCACCGCCCTTGCCACCGCTGCCGCTTCGTCGTCCCGTGCCTGCCATGTGGCGTCGTCCCCTCAGTCCGTGAACCCGTGGTGCGTGATCTCGAGAACCTCCGTCGCCACACCGGGGCTGGCCGGGTCGAGGGAGGGCCCCTGCCAGCTGACGGGCAGCACGTCGATCAACCCCCAGCGGGCCACTTCGGAGCCGTCCGCGCGCAACGCGGCGATCTGGGCGGTGGGCCGGGTGACGCCGGTGGTCACAGAGGAGATCCAGGCCGCGACCTTGGCGGTCTCCGGCGTCAGGGGCCGGGTCAGCCGGATGGTGGAGAAGGTCACGCGGGACGGAAGCTGCCAGATGAACCCGTTGTTGCCGCCCTCCTGACGCTGCTCGATCTCCACCGTGGAGGACAGTCCTTCACACCCGTTGAAGAAGCCGAGGCTTTCGCCGTCGATGGTGAGGGTGAAGAAGACGGTGGAGCCCGGGTCGAGATGGCTGGGCATCGGGTGGGCCTTTCTGGCGCGGTGCCGGGTGGGTTGGGCTGCGGGGTTGCGGCGGGTCACTGGCGCGGGTCGCGGAGTCTCCCGACGCGCTCCCGGTCCAGGCGGAGTTCGGTACGGAGCTGCCGTGTGATCCGGCCGATGAGCCGGTGGGTCAGCTCGTCGAGCTGGAACTCGGTCAGGGAGCGGGGGTCGAACACACCGCCGGCGATCGGGGTGGAGGTGGATGCGGGCGGTGCCGTGACTCTCTTCTGTGCGGTGTGCTCCTTGTGCGTTCGCGGCGTCTTCTGCATCTTCTGCGTCTCGTGTGCCCTGTGAGTCGTGGGTTCGGGGGCGCGCTGGACGGTGCGGGAAGCCCGGGGCGGGGCTGGTGCCGGGGTCGTGCGGGAGACGGGCGGCAGTGGAGGGGTTGCGGGGAACCTCTGCACCGGCAGGACTGCTGCGGCGGGCAGCGCAGAGCGCTGTACAGAGGCGGGCACGTTGCCGCCGGCCACGGTCGGCCCGGCGTGCTGCTGTACGGGAGCGCGTCCGGCATGGCCGGTCGGCGTGCCCGGTACCGCCTGGGGCCGGGCGGCGACTCCTTGTGGCCGTTCCCGGGTCGCCCCGTTCGCCGACGACGGCTTCGGGGCGGCGAGACGCTGGACGGCGAGCCGTCGTGCGGGCGGCACGGTGCCGCCGGAGTCCGCCGCCTGGAGGCCACCGCCGCCCGGCGCGGCACCAGGTGTCGCGGGAGCGCCGGCGCGGGGCAGCACCGGGTGGACTCCGGCGGTCGGTACCGGGACACGCTGCACGGGCGGTACGGAAGGACCACGGCGCAGGGGTACGGCCGCCCGCGCCTGGGGCTGACGGGAGGCGACGGGCGGCGCACTGGCCGGCAGGGGGGAGGCCAACGCACGCGCGGGAGCAAGCGCGCGTACGGGAGCAACCGCAGGTGTCGCCGCAGGCGCGGGTGTCGGCACGAGCGCCCACACGGGCAGAGACGTGGGCCGAGGTACGGGGGCTCCGGCCGTGCTCGCAACGGCCCGCCTGATCCGGTCGTCGGAACCCGGGGCGCGCCCCGCGGTGGAAGGGACAGCGGCACGCTGGACGGCCTGACCCTGCCCGGGCATCGGCCTGGGGACCGGGGCCGCTGTTCCGGCGCCGCCACCGCTCCGTGCGCCGTGCGCTGACGTTGACGTTGACGTTGATGCCCTCACCGCACGTTGGACAGCGCCGGTTCCACCACCCTGAACGGTGCCGCCCGTGGGCGGCCTGGCGTCTCCCGGCGTCGCCGTCAGGGGCGCGCCCAACAGCGGCCGCCTGCGCGGCTGAGACCCGGACACCACCGGGGCCGGGGTGGCGGACACCGGCATGCTCGGGTCCGGCTGCCGTGCTGCGGCAGGAGCGCTCCCACGGACCGGCACCACTTCACTGGCGGACGGCGTCTGCCGGGACGCGGACGCACTGGGAGACCGTACAAGGGGCGTTACGGGAGTTGCGGGTGCGGACCAAGCCGGGACGGAGACCGAGCCGGCGGATATCGGTGCACCGAGTCCCGTACGACCTGCCCGGACGGGAGCGCTCCGCTGGACGGGGGTCGCCGGGCCGGTCGTCGGCGTGTTCCGGAGGAGCGTGCCGTTGGAGGGCGCGTGCCCCGGGGCGGAGGCCGGCTCGGGTGTCGGGGCTACGAGCTCGAGCGGTCCCGTCGTCCGTGCTCCCTCTCCGGCGATCCGCTGGACGGGGGTCGTCTGACCTGCCGTTGGCGTGATCCGGAACGGGGACGCGTCGCCGGTCGGCGCCGGGCGCGGGGCCCCAGCGGGCTCCCGCCCCGAACCGGAGCCGGACGTGGGCACCGGGGCCGCGGCCGGAGCCGGGCCAGGGCCGATGGACACGGGCAGGGCCGCTTCCGTCCCCCGTGCGCGGGCGGCGGCACTGCGCTGAACCGGTGTGGCCTCGCTGGTCGGTTGGGTGCTCCTGGATGCGAACGAGGCGGCTACCGGCCCCGGGCCCGGGGCACCGGAAGACTCCCGGCCCGAACCAGAGCTCGGGGCCGTGGCCGGGGCCGCAGCGGGGGCTGGGCCGACGGATATCGGTGTGCCGAGTCCCGTTCGGCGTGCCCCGTCAGGGGTGCTCCGCTGGACGGGGGTTGCCTGACCGGTCGATGGCGGACCGGGAGACGGGGAAACGTCGGCAGCTGGGGCCGGAGCCAGGGGCAGGCCACCGGACGACTCCGGGCCCGGGCCCGAGGCCGGATGAACCGAGCCGCCGGCAGCCCGTGCCGAACCGACGGGAGCGGGTTCCGAACCGACGGAACCGACGGAACCGACGGCAGCCGCAGAACCGGCGGAAGCCCCGGAACCAAGGGAACCAACGGAACCGGCAGAACCGGCGGAAGCGACGGAAGCGACGGAAGCGACGGAAGCGACGGAAGCCTTGGAACCAGCGGAAAGCGCGGAACCGGCAGCAGCCGCGGAAGCGGCCGCCCCACCGCTCCCAGCCACTCTCCGCGCCACCGGCAGCGCGCGGCGCTGCACCGCAGGCCCGCCTTGGGACCTGGTCAGAACGGTCGGCCGGGTCTGAGGCGGCTTCACGGGGGTCACCCCGACGCCCACCGGGCGGGATACCGGGACCGGAAGGGTCGCCCCCTGCACGGCCCTCTGCACCGGCAGTGCGCCGGCGGCCAGGTCGGCTGTCTCTCCGTACGCCACCACGGGCAGGGTGAGTGAGGGCAGTTCGAGTCCGGAGCTGGGCTTCGCCGAGGCCGTGAGCACCCCCTTGACCAGGCCGCCCGGCGCACCGTCGAGCACGGCATGGGACAAGGTCCCGCGGAAGGAGGGGTCCTGCCATGTGGTCAGGCGACCCCCGAACCCCGAGTCCGCGACCGGTCCGGCCGCACCGGCGGTCACACGCTGTATCGGCGGCAGCGCGGACCAGCCGGCCGACGGCCGGACCGTATCGGACACGGGCTCGACGGCATCGGACTCCGACCGGACCACCCCCGCCCCCGCCCCCGCACCCGCACCCGCCTTGGAACCCGGCTCCGCCGCGGCAGCTCGCCGGCCCCGGCGGCCACCGGCCAAACCATCCTTCAGTCGATCAAGAAGTCCCATTCCCTCACCCCTCCGCCGACGCACGTGCGACGAGCCCGGCGATCTGCTCGGTGTACCGGCGGCGGTCACGGTGTTCGAGGTCCAGGATCTCCTCCAGGCTCCAGTGGAAGTGGTAGGCGATGTACGCGATCTCCTCGTGCAGGCGGTCGGTCGCGTACGTCACGATTCCCCCAGGCGGCTCCCGCCGAGTTCGACCTCGAACGGCTGCTCGCAGTGCGGGCAGGTGACTCCCGCCCGGGTGTGGCCCTCGGCGTTGATCTGTCGGTAGAAGTCCTGCAGGAACGCGAGGTCGGAGGCGAACATGCTCTCCACCACCCCGTCGTGCACCATCGGCAGCTTGCCCAGGCGGGTGATCACCCGGCCGAGCAGCACCACGGACAGATAGGCCGGGCTCTCCTGCACCCGCACGTCCCGCAGCGGGATCAGCTCGTCCCGGGCGGTCGCGAGCCGCATGGTTCCGTCCCGGTGCACGGTCCCGGCTTCGTCGACGTATCCGCGCGGCAGTTCGAAGGCGAACTCCGTGCGCAGCCGCTGGGCAGCCGGAGCCCCGGCCTGCAGCCCCGGCGTCGCCGCCCCGGCTTCCGCCGAGGGGTCGGCGACCGGGACCGCACCGGCACCGGGGCCCGTGGCCGCACCACCCGCCCTGGGAGTCGTACGGCGCATTATTCGATGACCAGTTCTTCGAACGTGATGGTCACGGTCTCGGTGAGTGCAGCCGCCTCACCGGCCTTCACCGTGCTGGTGTCGATCTTGCTGCACCAGGCATTGCGCATGTTGTACCGCTTGACCGGGTTGTCCTGATAGTCCATCACCATGATGGTGGCGTTCTTCCGGGCCGTGGACATGTTGCCGTGGACCGACTCGCTGATCCACTGGTTGAAGGCGTTCGAGTGCGTCATACCGCGGACGACGGTGCACGTGCCGGCCTTCTTCACGCCCGGCAGCTTCTTCGTCACGGCCTTGCCCTGCGAGGAGACCTGCTGGTATTCGATGACGTCCTGTTCGATGCTGAGGCCGCTGACCTCCGCGAGGTACTCGACCATCACGCCGTCGATCTGGAGCCCGAAATTATGTGAGGTGAGGGCGTCACCCGGCTGGAGACTCATCTGTACTGTGTCCTTCCAAGAAATCGTGACCGCGTACGGGAAAAGGGAGAGGCAGGCCATGAACTCACGACTTGCGACGCGGAGCTCGGGGCTCTGACTCGGAGTGCTGGACTCGGTGCTGGACTCGGGGTGCCTGACTCGGCTCTACTCCTCCAGCTCCCCGCTGCCGCTGGAGAACTGGGCCAGTCGGAAGATCACGAACTCGGCGGGCTTGACCGGCGCGATGCCGATCTCGCAGATGACCCGCCCGAGGTCGACCGACTCCGGAGGGTTGGTCTCCTCGTCACACTTGACGTAGTACGCCTCTTCGGGCCGGGAGCCGAAGAGGGCGCCGTTGCGCCACTCGTTGACCAGGAAGGCGGAGACGTTGCGCCGGATCCGGGCCCACAGGTTGTGGTCGTTCGGCTCGAACACCACCCACTGGGTGCCGATGAGGATCGACTCCTCCAGGTAGTTGAAGTAGCGGCGTACGTTCAGGTAGCGCCAGGCCGGGTCGGAGGACAGGGTGCGGGCGCCCCAGACGCGGATGCCGCGGCCCGGGAAGGCGCGGATGCAGTTGACGCCGACGGGGTTGAGCAGGTCCTGCTCGCCGCGGGTGATCTGCATCTCCAGGTCCACCGCGCCCCGTACGACCTCGTTGGCGGGCGCCTTGTGCACGCCGCGCTCGGCGTCGTTGCGGGCCCAGATGCCGGCGATGTGGCCGCTCGGCGGGATCATCCGGGATTGGCCGGTGGCCGGGTCGAACGCCTTGATCCAGGGGTAGTACAGGGCAGCGTACTTGGAGTCGTAGCCCGCGGTCTCCTGTCGCCAGACCCGGATCTGGCGGGCGTTCAGGCCGGGCGGTGGGTCGATGACGGCGACGCGGTCGCCCATCAGCTCGCAGTGCGCGATCAGCCCGAGCTGCACCGCCTTGACCGCCTCCAGGTCGATCGCGCCGCGCTGGTAGGCGGCCATCAGGTCGGGAACGGCGACCATCGAGACCTCGTCGACTGCCTCCAGGCCACCGAAGCCGGTGCGGTCGGCGGAGTCGCCGAGGTACTCGGCGGGGCCGGGGTGGGAGACGGTCGCCCCGGACGGGACGGCCGGCACGGGAGTCGGAGCCGAGCCGGGGGCTGCCAGCGCCACCGTCTGGTTCTCGGGGCGCGCCAGCTGCCCGGCGGGAGCCGCCTCCTGCAGGGTGATGAGCTTGGACTGTTCCTTGACCTGCGTGACGACGTAGTTGCGGCCGCCCTTCTTGGCAGTCACGTCGAACGTCTCGGCGACCTTGTCGCCGTCCTTGACGATCAGCTTGAACCGCTCCGCGGGGCCGTCGCCCTCCGGGTCGGCCACCTCGACACTCAGTGCGCCGGGGGCCGCGGCCGCCACCGTGAAGGTGCCGAGCCGGTGCGGCTCACCGAGCGGCAACGCGGCGGGGGCCGCGGAGCTCTTCACCGCGGCGGGCGCGGCGGAATCGCCGGACACGCCCCCGGGGGCGCCGCCGACCCGGACGACATAGGCGGCCGTACCGCCGTTGTTGAAGAAGCCGTAGACGCTGTGCGCGAGGTAGTACCCGTCGGTGAAATCACCGAAGGACGCGACGTACTGGGTCCAGTTGGTGACCAGAGTCGGCTCGTTCAGCGGACCGGCCGGCGCGAGACCCACGAAGGCCGCCACCGAGGTACCCACACCCTCGATGGGGCGGGAGCCACTGGCCACCTCCTCGACGTACACGCCCGGCGACAGGTAGGACGGCATGCTGTGCTCTCCTCGGGTACGAGACGGGACGCCATCCACCCTCGACCGCGAGCCGGTCCGCCGAAACGGCCACCGGTACCTGTTCCGGGGCAGCACGGATGCCCGCAGGTGCAGCCCATGGCGGTGCCCCTTCGGGCAGGCAAGGGTGCCCCGGGGCCTCTGACCGGCCTCGGGGAGCCGACGTAGCGTCGTGGCGTGAGCCTTTGGACTTCTTTGGAACCTGCCTCCGCGACCGTGGATCCGGGCGGCAGCACCACCGTTCGGTTGCGGCTGCGCAACACCGGTGATGTCGTCGACGAGTACCTCTTCGAGCCGGTCGGCGACATCGCACCGTGGACCACCGTGGAACCGGCCACGCTCCGCCTGTATCCGGGGACCACGGGGACGGTGGAGCTGACGTTCGCGCCACCGCGCACGCCCGACGCGACGGCCGGCCCGAACCCGTACGCCGTACGCATCACACCGACCGAGCACCCCGAGGCGGTCACCGTTCCCGAGGGCAACCTCACCATCACTCCGTTCACCGAGGTACGCGCGGAGCTGGTCCCGCCCACCGTCAAGGGCCGCTTCCGCGGACGCCCCAGGCTCGCCATCGACAACGTCGGCAACACCACGCTCACCGCGTCCATCAGCGGCAGCGACAACGGCGACGAGCTCTCGTACGACATCCGGCCGAGCAACGTCCAGATCCAGCCGGGCCGCGCCGCGTTCGTGAAGACGACGCTCAAGCCACGCGACGTCATCTGGTTCGGTTCGAAGCAGCAGCGGCCGTACACGCTGGCCGTGCAACGCTCGGGGGCGGCCCCGCTGAGCGTCGACGGCAGGTACGTCCAGCGCGGGTTCCTGCCCGGCTGGCTCGCCACCCTCCTCGGAATCCTCCTGGCACTCACCATCACGTTCCTGATGCTCTGGATCGCGTACAAGCCCCAAGTCCGCAGCGCCGCCACGGAGAAGCTCCAAGAGGCCGGTGCGAATACGCTCGCGCCGCCTGGTCCGAGTGCCGCCGGGGAGCCCAGCCCCGCACCGTCGCCCCCCTTGGCCCCGCCTGCCGAACCGGCTCCGTCGAAGGCTCCTGAGGGCTCCGGCGGGGGCGGCGGAGGCGGAGGCGGCGGGGGAGGTGCCGCGAAGCCCCCGGCGGGCGAGCAGAAACCCGGGCCGCAGACCGTGAACAACGTCCTGCTGAGGCTCAAGCCGGCCAAGGTGTGCGCCGACCTCCCGGGCGCAGGCGCGGCCGACCGGGGTGCTCCGGGCAACACGGCCACCTGCAATCCCGGCACGCAGGACAACCAGCTCTGGAACGTGGAGCTGGTGAGCAAGAACGCGGGGCCCTACGGTGCCGCCCTGTTCCAGATCCGCAACGTCAAGAGCGGACACTGCCTGGACCTGCCGGGCGGGTTCGGCGAGAAGCCCACCGGCACCGAGGTGGACGTGTTCGGCTGCAATGGCAACATCAGCGGAAACCAGCTGTGGTGGCTGGAGAAGAAGGACGACGATTCCTACTGGATTCGCAACCACACGAGCAACGGCCGGTGCCTGGACTGGACGGGCCCCAGCACGGCCGCCACGTCGGCCAGGCTCAGGCTGAGGATCAATGACTGCCGCAAGGGTGAGGATCTGTGGCAGATCCTCAACCCCACTCAGCCGAACTGGCAGGCCCTCCGCCCCGTCCCCTGACCGGGTCGTTCGGTGCCGGGCGAGGGGCGGCTGCCACCAGCCGCCCCTCGCCCGTTGTCGGCCGCCCGCGCCCGCTACCAACCGCCCTCACCCGGCACCAGGCGGCCCGCCTTGCGGTACTCGCGGCGGGCCCCCTCCAGCAGGTCGGCGGTGGTGACCGGATCGCCGCGACCAGCCGCGGCGTAGGCGGCGGTGACGACGGCGCTGCGGATCGACCCGCCGGCCAGCTCGAAGTCGCGGGCGCACGCGCCGGGGTCGGTGCCCTCCGCGCACGGCACGCGGACGAGGCTGTGCCGCCACAGGGCCAGCCGCTGCTGGGCGTCTGGGAAGGGGAAGTCGATCACCAGGTCGAGCCGCCGGGTGAACGCCTCGTCGATGTTCGCCCGCAGATTGGTGGTGAGCAGGGCGATGCCGTCGAAGGACTCCAGGCGCTGGAGCAGGTAGGCGCTCTCCATGTTGGCGTAGCGGTCGTGCGAATCCTTGACCTCGGAACGCTTGCCGAAAACGGCGTCGGCCTCGTCGAACAAGAGCACGGCGTCGGTGCGCCCGGCCTCGGTGAAGATCCGCTCCAGGTTCTTCTCGGTCTCGCCCACGTACTTGTCGACGATCGAGGACAGCTGGACGACGTAGAGATCGAGGCCGAGTTCGGCGGCGACGACCTCGGCCGACATCGTCTTTCCGGTACCGGACTCGCCGGCGAAGAGCCCGAGGACACCACGGCCCCGGCCACCGCCGGCACTGAGCCGCCAGTCGCCGAGGACCTGGTCGCGGTGGCGGGCGCGCAGGGCGATCTCACGCAGCTGGGCCAGGGGCTTGTCCGGCAGGACGAGGTCCTCCCAGCCGACGTCGGGCCTGATCCGGCGAGCGTGCCGCTCCAGACCGGACGCGGACTGCTGACGGGCGGCCAGCCGCAGATGCGCGGCGGTCGTGGGGGTGCCGTCGAACGCGGCGAGCTCCTGTGCGGCGCGCGCAGCCCGGCCGATCCGGTCGCCACCGAGGTGGTACGGGGCCACGGTCGCCGCAAGATCGAACGCCGGCTCCTCGCCGAGCGCGGCCGACCATGCCGCCCCGGCTCCCGCCGGCAGCCGGGGCGCCTCCAGGACCAGCGGGTCGCGGTCGCACCACCGGGGGTCGTAGGGCCGCTCGCCGGTGAACACCACGGGGACGTCAGCCGTGGACAGCGCGCGGACCAGCGGGCCCGGCTCGTCCGGCACCGGTGACACGACGAGCGCGCAGCAGCGCAGCCGGGCCTCGCGCAGGAGCTCCGGGAACGGGATGTCGCCGTCGTCGGCGGTGATCTGCAGGGCGTCGAGCTCGGCCGCCCGCAGGGCTGCCGAGGCGACGGCCAGCCCGTCGCCCTCGCGGTGTTCGCGCAGGTAGACGGTGAGCGGGGTGGCGGCCAGCCGTTCGGCGAGCCTGCGGGTGAATTCCCCGTCGTACGGGCCCGAGGGCGCGATGAGAGGGCGGATGTGCCCGGCGAGCGCGGCATCGGGCTCGTCGTCGCCGAGCAGGTGGGCGACCAGCCGGTCGGGGACGCGCAGCGTGCGGCTGAGGAAGGGGCGTTCGGGTTCCGCGACCTCGACCAGGCCGAGCGCGGACAGCGGGGCCGACGGATGGAACCTGGCCCGGGCCCACGCCAGGTGCACGGGAAGTCCGCACAGGTCGAGGGCCAGACCGGTGGTGGCCCGGCGCCGGCTGACGTCGTCGTTCAGGTAGCCGTACAACGGCTCGAAGGTACGGTCGACGTCGGGCGCGAGGGCCACCAGGAGCAGGCCCGCGTCCAACTCGGTGAGTCCGTGCCGGTGCACGAGCCGCGCCAGCCGGTCGCCGCCCGCTGCCGTCGTCGCCGCGCGCATCACCCCGTCCACTGCCGCTGCCACTCCTTCCCCGGGCATCGGGGCGGAGTCCAGCAAGTGCCGTACGGAGTCGTCGGAGAGGTACAGGCCTCGCAGCGGGTCGGAGGCGGTGGGATCGGTGGCGCTGCGCTGCTCGACCAGCAGGGCCGCCCGGTCGCGCACCCGGGCCAGTCGCGTCAGGAGCGCGTGGGCCACGTCCGGGTCGGGGCGGGAAGAAGCGTGCTGGGTCATCACCGGCGCGGCTCCGGGCTCCGGCGACCGTCGGGGGCATGCCGCGGCCGGTACCGCCACACCGGGAGGTCCTCCAAGCTGCCGTCGATCGTACGTACGCGCACCCCCGCGCCTTCCGTGACCGGCGGCCCGGCGTCGTACTCGGGGAACGCGGGGAAGGGCGCGGTCACCACCAGGTCCAGGGACGGCTTGAGCTCACCCCCGAGCGCTGACCAGATCTCGGCCAGGGACCGTGCCTCGGTCTGGATCCCGGCGACGGTGAGCGGCACGGACAGTCCCAGCGTGCGCAGCGAGCCCGGAAGTTCGTCTGCGGGAAGTACCTCGCGGGGCAGCAGGGTGGCCAGCACCGCTGAGAGCAGCCGGTGTTCGTCCCTGGGCTGCTTGGTCCAGGCCGTGAGGAGATAGGACAGTCGGAACCAGCGGGGTGGTTGACGGCGCTTCAGCACCGCTCCCCGGTCGTCCTTGACCGGGACCGTGCCGCGTTGGCGCCGGGCGACGTCCTCGCGAATGTCGTACAAGTAGGCGTTGACAGCCGTGGAGTTGCGCCTGGCGGCCCAGTCACGGGTCGGCGCTTCGAAGGAGACCTCGATGCCGGAGCCGGCCAGCGCGCCGCCGTTCAGCAGCCGTTCCAGGATTTCGTCCACCTCGTGGATCATCGTCGCGCTCCCGCCTTGCCTGAGGTATCGCTGTGCCGCGGTGCCGCCGGGCCGCCTGCCGCGATCGCCGGACGGGTGCTGCCGATCCTTCTCGTCACCGCGGCCCGCCGACAAGCACTCAGGGGACGGCGGCGGGGCGGACCCGGGCGTCCGGGCGGCCCTGTGCCGTTGCCCTTTGAGGTCAGATGTAGCCCTCCCGCAGTGCATGGGCCACGGCATGCGCACGGTTGCGCAGGTGCAGACGGGTGGTGAGCCCGTGCATGACGTTTTTTACGGTGCGTTCGGAGTAGGAGAGTTTGCCCGCGATCTCGGCGGTGTCCAGCCCCTCCGCGACCAGCCGCAGGACATCCGCCTCACGTGCCGTCACCCCCATCGCGGGCGCGGCGGCACCTCCGGCGGCGGATCGCTGGAGCGTGCCCACCTGGCTCATCAGGCGGCCCAGCAGGTCGGCGGGGAGGTCGCCGTCACCCCTCGAGGCCGCGAGCACGGCCTGCAGCAGGCGGTGGGCTGTGGCCTCGTGGCGCCAGACGACGGCCCCGACACCGCACTCGATGACATCGAGGAGTTCGGCCTCCCGTACGGCGCTCACCACGAGGACGGGTCGGGCCCCTTCACCGCGCACCACCCGCCGCAGCCGCGTGAACACGGTCTCGTCCAGCGTCTCGCCGATCAGCACCGCCACGGTCCCGGGCCCGGTCTCCGCCTCGTCACGAAGGTCGATCATCGGGTGCGGCCGCAGCTGGCTGACCACCCCCGCGCGGGAGATCGGATCCGCCGCGTGGACCACGACCGGGATCCGTTGATCCGGACCCGCCGTTCCCGTGGCCACGGGCCCTATCGCAGCTGCGCCCCTGCTTCGGAACGAACTGTGCACCTCATCCCCCTATGTCAGCTCGCCACGCCGCGCTCAGTCCGGCGTCCGCGTGGGTGGTCGGCTCTGGTCACCCGTCGATTCCCGCGCGTCGGGAGCCGATCTCCCCGACCGGGTCATGTCTCGTTCATGGTTGACCGTCGGGCTCCGGCGCGGTAGGGATCCGCCGCTTACGGATCACTTACGCGGACGTCCCGGACCACACGAGCCGGGACCCCCGCCGGGACATCGTCCGTTCCCGGCCAGTGATGGCGGGTGCGCCGTCACGTCGCCCGGAGCGGCGTGCGAGGCTGACGGCATGCAGCCTGAACCACCGCGTCGGATACTTGTCGTCGATGACGACCCGACGGTCACTGAAGTCGTCACCGGCTATCTGAAGAACGCCGGCTTCGTCGTCGACACGGCCGACGACGGACACGAGGCCCTGGTGTGCGCCTCGCGCGGGCGGCCCGATCTCGTCGTCCTGGACCTGATGCTCCCCGGAATGGACGGCATCGAAGTGTGCCGCGCGCTGCGCGAGGGCTCGCCGGCGCCCGCCGTCATCATGCTCACGGCGCGGGGGGAGGAGGAAGACCGTGTGCTCGGCCTGGAAGTCGGCGCCGACGACTACGTCACCAAGCCCTTCAGCCCCCGCGAACTCGTACTGAGGGTGGAGGCCGTACTGCGCCGCCGTACGGCCGCCGCGGTCGGGCCCGGGACCGGGACCGGGACCGGGACCGTCCTGAGGGCTGCGGACCTGGTGGTCGACACGGCCGCTCGCCGAGCCGTCCGGGGAGGGGCCGAGCTCTCCCTCACCTTGCGCGAGTTCGATCTCCTCGTGTACCTGATGCGCAATCCGGGGCGGGCCGTCAGCCGGGAGCAGCTCCTGCAAGAGGTATGGGACTGGGAGTTCGGTGACCTGTCCACCGTGACGGTTCATGCGCGACGGCTGCGAACCAAGATCGAGGCAGATCCGGCGAACCCGAGGCTCATCCAAACCGTCTGGGGTGTGGGTTACCGTTTCGACTCCTCCGAGGAGAAGGGATGACCACGATGCGGGAGCAGGACATCCTCCTCATCGCCCTGTACGCCCTGGCCGGGGCGGCGGCGGCCGGTGTGCTCGGGGCCGCGGTCCTCCGTGCGGTACGACACCGGTCGGCGGCAGTCTCACTGGCCGTTGTCGCGGCGGCCTCCCTGACGACGATGCTCGCCGGGACGCTCACCGTCGCCTGGGCAATGTTCCTTTCGCCGCATGACCTGACCGTGGTCACCACGGTCGTCGCCGTGGCCGCTGTCGTCTCCTTCGCCTTGGCACTCGTACTGGGTCGCTGGGTGGTCGCCCGCAGCACGGCTCTGGCCCTGGCGGCGCGCTCCTTCGGCGACGATGGCTCGTTCGATGCGCCGGAGGAGGCCGGGACCGCGGAACTGGCCGCGCTGAGCCGGGAACTGGCTGCCACCAGCGCCAAGTTGAACGAGTCACGCGAACGCGAACGGGCGTTGGAGACCTCTCGGCGGGAACTCGTTGCATGGATCTCACACGACCTGCGGACTCCACTGGCGGGAGTGCGGGCGATGGCGGAAGCCCTGGAGGACGGTGTGGCCGCCGACCCCGAGCGGTACTTCCGCCAGATCCGGACTGAGGCCGAGCGGCTGAACACCATGGTGGGCGATCTTTTCGAGCTCTCCCGCATCCATGCGGGGGCCCTCTCACTGATGCCGACGCGGATCTCGACGTACGACCTGGTCGGCGACGCGGTGGCCGGCGTCGAGGCGCTCGCCCGGCAGCGCGGCGTGCGGCTCGTCGGAGAGCGGGTCGCGCCGCTGCCCATCGAGGTCGACGGCAAGGAGATGACGCGCGTCCTGTGCAACCTGCTCAGCAACGCCCTCCACCGGACGCCGGCGGACGGCACGGTCGCCATTTCCGCGGAGTCCGGGGAGGAGGACACGGTGGTGCTCTCGGTGACCGACGGCTGCGGCGGCATCCGCGAGCAGGACCTGCCCCGGGTCTTCGACACCGGCTGGCGCGGCACCGAGACGCTCAAGCCTCCGGCCGGTGCGGGCCTCGGCCTGGCGATCGTACGGGGCATCGTCGAGGCGCACGCGGGCCGCGCCAGCGTACGCAACGTGGCCGACGGCTGCTGCTTCGAGGTGACCCTGCCCCTCGCCGGTGCCTAGACGCTGAGCCGGTCAGGCCGTCGCCGCCTTCCCCGCACCGGAAAGCGACGGCTCGGGAAGGGTGCCGTCGCGTACGGCGGCCAGCAGGTCGGCGTCGACCTCGAGCATCGCCGCCAGGACTACACGCTCGCCGATGTTCGGGTTGGCCAGCGCCCACCTGATCGGCAAACCTCTTGCCAGAGCCCGGTCATTGGGGCAGGTAGGGGAACCTGGCGGACTGGGTTATGTGGGCATGGCGCAGCCAGCCGTGCACGCAGCCAGACTTCGGAACTTCGGTAATTGACGGTGGGGGTGGGTTATGGCAAAGGTCGAGGGGCTCTGGAAGGCCGGGGAAATACCGCTTTGCAACGGTCTGTACCGGTCGGACGACACTGGCTTGGAGTTGCATGTTGACGGCCCGGGGGCGTACCACCCGGACGCTGCGCAGCCGATTCCTTTTCGTATCGGAGAGCCGTTCGACGTGGCCCAGGCCCTTGAGAGGCACAACATCGATGAGGTGACCACCTACTTCGAGGACCCGCTGCCGGACGGAGCAGGATGGATGTCCGGCGGGGGTGGTGGGATGGGCAACATCGGTTACCTCGCCCGTCTCAACGCCGACTCATCGTTGCGGTGGGTCGCCGTCATGTTTCATTCCAACCCATTCGTCAGCGTGCACTACGAGGGCATGCGTGCCACCTTCACCAACGACTGGGGGAACCTGCTGATCCTTGACCTCATGCCCCCTGCTCTTGGCTGACCCACCCGCGCCCACAACGGCAGGTCCTCCTTTCAAGGCCATCGGCCGCCTCGAGGGTGATACTTGGGTAACTACCAGCGGCGGTCCGGCCGTTCGGTACGGCGCGAGCCCAGCAACACCGCGCAAGCAGAGCCCTTGCCCGCCTGAGCGAGGGCTCTGCAATCCTGCGCCGGGCGGCGAACACTGGGTGTTCGGGAGCGACGGGTCCGCCTACTACACTCCGACTCACTATCAGACGTACATTGTGGGCAGAAGCCCCCCGTTGGGTGGATTGATGCAGGAAGAGACGTCGGCGATCCACATCGCCCCTTGGATGCATGTCATCACGCCAGGCGGTGGCCTACCTCTCGATGAACTCCTGCCCACGTCAGGCAGCGTGTACGTGGCGCGTCTCAACGGTCAGGAAATGCCAGACGAGGTATCGACATTCCACCACTTCCGGGAAGTCCGCCGCCTACAGTCAGTCGTCCGGCATCAGCGACGCCCAACAGCAGTCGTCAATGCCCGGAGATCGTGCAAGTTGCAGACCGTTGGCACCTCTGGCGTGGCTTGCTCGAGACGGTCTGGAAGGAGGCCGGCACCCACAGCTCCTACCAAGCACAGACCACCACTGCGCGAGGGGCAACGGGGCCGCGAGCACCCGTGAACGCTGGCGGCAGGTCCACGGGATGCTCGATGCCGGCCTCCAACCTGCTGGAATGCGCACGCCAGCTGTGCCTGGCCCTGAACCACCGTCAAACGGTATGCCCGCCACGACGCGCCCGACCGTCTGATCCAAACCCCGAACTACCGGCCCACCATGGTCGATCCCTACGCGAGCAGTATCAAGGACCAGGCCCTGCGGCAGCTGCGTCTCGGCGGCCGCCACCAAGTGCTGGATGTGCGGGTGGAGTTCCGCGCGTTGACGACAGTGTGGTGCCGATGCCGGTCTCGGATGACTTCGGCTGGGGCCCATTGCTCGGCGCGGCGGGCGGCAGCCGATGCCTGTGGCTTCAGAGAGACGCCAGCTGGGCTGATCGCCCTGCGCAAGACCCCCAGTCCTCGACCTGGTACACACGACCAGGCGCAGCTCCGGGCCAGCCCAGCGGGCGTTGTCCCGGCCAGCACCCATCCGCCTCGCACGCCCCCCGCCACCTGGTTTTGGTCTGACCCGCTCTTGGCGGTCAGCGGGCGACGGACACGGCGAAGGGCTTGAAGCCGTGCCGGCGCATGATGTGGGGCACGACCAGGATCATGGCCTCGGTGGCGCGGGCGGTGGTGATGTCGCCGAGGTCCTCGATCCGTTCGGGCTGCCAGCCCAGGTCGCCGAGCAGGCCGGAGACGGTCTTCTTCGCGTGTTCGGAGTCGCCCGAGAGATAGGCGGTCGGTGGGGTTGCCAGGGTTTCGGGGGCGGTCATGACCGTGAACAGCATGGTGTTGAGGGTCTTGACCACATGGGTGTCGGGGAGGGCGGCCTGGAGTCTCTCGGCGAGGCTGCTGCCGGGGTAGCACAGGTCGCCCGGCAGGCCCTCGGCTGTGTCGCGGGTTGCGTTGGAGACGTCGATGAGGATCTTTCCGGAGAGCTCGGCGCGCAGGTCGGTGAGGCGGTCCAGGGAGCTGTCGCCGGGCGTCGCGTTGATCACGATGTCCGTGGTGCGGGCGGTGGTGCGGTGGTCGGCGAAGGCGATCCGCGGGGCGAGCCCAATGGTGCGGGCGGTGGTGTCTTCGGGGTTCCGGGTGCCGAGGGTGACGTGGTGTCCGGCTGCGGAGAGCTTGCTGGCGAGGTTGGTACCGACGCGGCCGGCGCCCAGGATGCCGATGGTGGTCATGCGGTGATGCTCCTTGCGGTATCGGGTGGGAACGGTGGAGGTGTCCGGTCAGGCGATCGGCGAGAGGACCTTGAGGGCGGCGGCCTGGATGCCGGGGGCGGCGGCCAGGAAGTCGCGGCTGCCCGTGTTCCAGGGTTCGCCCGCCAGGTCGGTGACGGTGCCTCCGGCCTCGGAGACCAGCAGGGCGCCGGCGACCAGGCCCGAGCGGACGTCGGAGAACTGCCAGAACGCGTCCATGCGTCCGGCGGCGACGTGGATGAGCTGCATCGTGGCGGGAACGGACACGCGTACGACCAGGCCGTTGATGAGCATGGCGGTGACGGAGTCACCGATCCGCCGGAAGGTGCGCTCGTCCTCGCCGGGCTTGGCCTGACCGGTGCCGATGAGGGCGGCGCCCAGGTCGGTCTTGGCGGACACCTTCAGGGGCCGGTCGTTGAGTCGGGCACCGCCGCCGGCGACGGCGGTGTAGGTGTCGCCCGTCAGCGGCAGGTGCACGACGGTGAGTACCGGCAGGTTGTCGCTGACCAGGGTGGCGGTGACGGCCCAGTCCTCCAGGCCGTGGACGTGGTTGATGTTGCCCTCGGCGGGGTCGACGACCCACCACTCCCCGGGCGGGAGCGCACCGCCGGCCAGCTCGTCCTCGGCCCACTGCGACCCTTGCCGGGCCCGCAGCAGGGGTTCGCGCAGCACATCCAGTACCGCGTCGTCGTTGGCGTGGATCTCGCCGACGACCTCGTCCAGACTCACGCCCCGGGCGTGGGAGGTGTAGCGGTCGCGCAGCGTGACGCCGGCGGCCTTCACCGCAGCGGTCACGTCGGACAGCAGCGTCGCGTCGGCGTCGAAAGGCATGGCCGTGCTCATGGCGGGCTCCCTGGGGAATCGGTAGAAGCGGGGCGGTTGTTCGCCCCCGCACTTCGAAAGTAGGCGGCTCGACGATTAACAACAAGTGCATGCTTGTCACTTGTAGAGTTACTGCCATGCAACTGGATCTGAACCTGCTCACGGCCCTGGACGCCCTGCTGGAAGAGGGCAGTGTCGCCGGCGCGGCAGCACGCCTCCACGTCACCGCACCGGCGATGAGCCGCTCCCTGGGCCGCATCCGCAAGGCCACCGGTGACCAGATCCTGGTCCGCACCGGCCGCAGCATGGTCCCCACCATCCGGGCGCTGGCCATCCGCGCCCAGGTACACACCCTCGTGCAGCAGGCCCACCAACTTCTTTCCGCGCAGCAGGAACTCGACCTGGCGGCACTCGAGCGGGTGTTCACCGTGCGCTGGCACGACGCCCTCACCGCAGCCTCCGGCACTGCCCTGATCACCGCCGTCCACCGCCAGGCTCCTGGCGTCCGGCTCCGCCTGTCCGCCGAACCCGCAACGGACGACGCCGAGCTGCGCCGGGGTGAGGTCGACCTCGAATCGAGCTCCAGCACTCCGGCGCTCCCCGACATCCGCCACCGGCTCGTCGGCAGGGACCGACTCGTCGTCGCCGTACGACCGGGCCACCCGCTCACCGAAGGCCCGCTGAGCCTCGAGCGGTACGCAGCCGCCGAACACCTCACCGTCTCGCGACGCGGCAGCCTGCGCGACCCGATCGACGACGCCCTGACCACACGCGGCCTCGAACGACGCGTCGCCGCTGCCGGGCCCACCGCCGCCTTCGCACTACAACTCGCCCTCGAGACCGACCTCGTCGTCACCCTCCCCGACGCCGTCACCCGCACAGCGCGCGACCAACTCGGCCTGGCCACACTGCCCCTGCCCCTGCCGCTGCCCGACGTCCCCCTGTACCTGCTGTGGCACCAGCGCTACGACGACGACCGCGCCCACACCTGGCTACGAGACCTGGCCACCGAAACCGTCCAGGCACTATTCACGGCACCGACCGCCACTCAACGGCCCCTCACCAACCAGACCAGTCAGTAACGGATACATGGGGCGGTCCCGACCTCCGGATGCCAACCGCCCGGCGACCTTGCCGACCGCTGGCGCCGCACCGTGGCCGCAAGCGCGACCCGGCAGGTCGCCGAGGCCCGGGCACGCGGCTCGGATGCGCAAGGTCCACCAGGGCTCCGGTGGCACCTGCCGGGGGTCTGTCGGAGAGACGTGCCAGGATCGGGATTATGATCGATTCCGTCGCCGCCCTGCTCGCCTCCGACAACGCATGGAGCCTGCGCGTGCGCGACCGGCTCAACGCCCTCCCGCCCGAGCTGGTTGCCCTCGTCCTGCACCTGGGCACCACCCCCGAGTGGTGGAACCATAGGCACGCCGTGAACGGCGAGTGGAAGCGGCAGGTCAAAGCCCATCTGAAGACCACCGGTGCCGACAGCCTCGTCCGCGACGCCGTCCGGGAGTTGGCCCGGGACGGCTCCTTCCACGAGGAGACCCCGCAGGTCCTCGCCCACCGCGCGGACAGCCCCCTCGACCCACGAACCCGGGCCGCGGTCCGGGCCCGCACCAAGGGCCTGGCCGTGGGCTTCCTCCTCGCTGCCGGCCAACTCCGCGCGGACGACGGGGTCGGCGTCGACCTCGCCCTCGTCGGCCGCAAGAACTCCCAGGCCATGGATACGTGGTATCTCCCCGACAACGCTCTGGCCGGCGCCGCGTTCACCGCCCTCGGCGACCTGGCCGGTCCCGACGCCATGGAGCACCTGTGGGTCCTGTACAGCGCCGTTCCCACGTCCACACCCGCGCGCCCGACCCTGGTACGCGCCGTGAAACGCGCGGCCAAGCGGCGCCGGATCCCTGCCGATGGCCTCGCCGAACGCACCGTACCCCGCCATGGCCTCGGCCCCGACGGCGCCCTGCGGATGGCCCCGCCCGGCACCGGAGCCGAGTGGATCAACACATGGACCGACACCCTCGTCACCCTGGGTGCCGACGGCCGCGTCACCCTCACCTGGCTCGACGCCGCCGACGGTCCCGTGCCCACCCGGGCGCCGTTCCCCCTGCCCCGGCACTACGCCAAATCGGGCCTCACCGACAGCATCACCATCGCCCGTAACGTCGCCCGCCGGATCGAGGCCACGGCCGACGAAGAGACCCGGCGACTCACCGACCCCGCCATGACCACCCGCTCCTGGCCGTGGGGCGAATGGGTCCGGTACTACCGCGACCACCCCATCACCGGCATCGTCACCCGCCGCCTGAACTGGCAGTACCTCTTGCCCGGCGAGACGGCCCCCCGCCCGCTCGACCCCAGAACCCCGATTGACGCCCTACCCGCCGATGCCGAGGTCACCCTGGTCTCCACCCGCCTCGCCGCCGCCGGCGCGCCCGGCCTCGCCCCGACCGACAGGGCGGTGGGCTGACGGAACCGAACCCCTGGCAGCCCACAACGCCCTCGAAGTGTTGGAGTGACCACGCACCGCCAAGGTGGAGTGATAAGCCGTGACTTGGCGCGCCGTCGTCTACCCGACGTATGCCCAGGGCACCGCGTGCGCGTCGACGCCGGAATGGTCCGTCGCGCCTTCGGTCCCGGAAGCTCCCTCGACTTCCTTCGACGAGCCGACCTTCACCCCGATGATGTGCGAATGCTGTGCATCAGCGCCAACACCTGACCGGCCAGCGGCCGCGGCCCGGACCCGCGCCGCGTCGTCGTGACGCCAGTGGCTTGGCGCCTGCATCAGGCACGGCGCCGAACTCCGCCTGACCACCGTCCCCGGGTGGGTTCCGTACCGGCCGCGAGCCGTCGGACCGCTGGTGTCAGGGGCGACGGCAGTGGAAGATTCCCCAGCTCGTGAGGCCTTCCCGGCAGGCCTCCACCCAGAGCGGAAGATTCTCCTGGATCACCTGCAGATAGGCGGGGTGGATGACGTCGGCGAGTTCTTTCGCGCGCTGCCCGGTCTCCTCGGTGAGGCGGAGGTAGTGGGTGAGCATCTGGTCGCTGCGGTCGTCGAAGTCGAAGCGGGTCAAACCGAGTCCGGTGATCGTCCGGCGGTAGAAGGCGGGCGTGGCGAACCCCTCCACCTCGAGGCGGGCCACCGCGCCGCGCAGCGCCTCCGGAGGGGCCGTGTCAGCCGCCATGAGGTCGGTGAAGACCATTTCACCCGTGGTCTTCAGGACGCGGACGGCCTCGCCGAGGAGCTGTTCGCGATCGCCGCTGTGGCAGAAGGCCTCCTGCGACCAGACGACGTCGAAATGGTCTTCGGGGTACGGGATGTCCTGGAAGGATCCCGTGACGACCTCGATGAGCCCGTCCAGACCCCGGTCGGCGTTGGTCTGACGGTGGCGCTGGTTCTGCGATTCGCTGATGTTCAGCGCCACCACCCTGCAGCCGAACGTCCGGGCCAGGTACCGGGCCGGACCGCCGTATCCGGAGCCCAGGTCCAGCACCGTGTGCCCCGGACCGAGACGGCCGGCGACCTTCGCCGCCGCCAGCTCCACCGTCCGCCTGGAGGCCACCGCGACCGACTCGTTCCGGTCGGCGTACACACCGGTGTGGATGTCCTCGCCGCCCCACACCTCGGCGTAGAAGGCGTCGACATCAGCCGTTCCGTAGTAGCGGCGCGCCGCCACCTCAGCCCTCGCCGCACTCTCAAGACTCACGCCGCCACCCCGCCGTCCGGATTCGCCCGCCCAAAGCCACGCAGGTATCACTGCATGACGCTAGCCCGGCGTCCTACAAGAAGTCAGGAACACCAAACCAGCCACCCCGCTCGCCGGGCTCGCCCCGGTACCAGCCCCCGTGGCCTTCCAGGTGGGCGCCCACGTCATCGACCTGCAGGCCCTTGCGGTACGCGGACGGGCCCGCCCTTCCCGTCTTCGGCCATTGCATCGGCCTGCGCGGGTCTTGCGACGAACCTTCGTCATCGCCTACGGCGAGCCCGGCCGTGATCAGCGACGGCACCACCACGTACGTCTTCTACACCGCCGAAAGCTTCAAGGCCCGGAACTGGCCGTCCGACGAACCCGTCTTCCGCCTCGACCTGGCCTACGACGACGTCGAGGCCGCCCAACAGCACCTCCTCGCGGCCCGGCCGGGGCAACCAAGCCCGGGCCCACCAGCCCGGAAGCACAACCTGGACCGTCCTCCCTCCAAGCCCGGTTCCGCAGTGGGCAGTCCGCACCGTCGATCGGCGGTGCCCTGCCAGCCGGTCTCGCCAGTGCGCCTGCTAAGATCACGCTGTCAGCCTTTCGGGCCGGATGCGTATCCGACCGAGAGGCTTTTTTTGTGCCCTGGCCCGCCTTGTCCTTCCCGCCGGTGTGCCCGCCCGCGTAGGTGTCATGTTTCGTGCCGCCGTATGACCACAGATTCGGCATGCGGTGCCACCCGTTGTTCGTCGTTCCCGTAAAGGGGTTTCATGTCTGACGTATCTGTGCGCCTCGCGAACGAAGCCGACCGTTCCGTGCTGGAACGCCTCTGGCTGATGTTCCGCCATGACCTGTCCGAGTTCAGTGACCTGCTTCCCAACCCGGACGGGACGTTCCGAAGCGAATGGCTCCACGCAGCCTTCGACGACACCGATTGGGCGCCGTACCTGCTGATGCGGGGCGAACACCCCGTCGGTCTGGCTCTCGTCCGCGGCCTGGCCGGCCACACGCGCGTGCTCAATAGCTTCTTCGTGGTGCGTGGGGCCCGGAGATCCGGGATCGGGCTACGGGCCGTTCAGGAGGTGGTCGCCAAGCACCCGGGCCCGTGGGAAGTCGCCTTCCAGGACGCCAACATGGCCGCAGCGCACTTCTGGCGCCGCGTCGCGGCCGAGATCGCAGCTGACGGATGGGCGGAGGATCGCAGGCCTGTTCCAGCTCGGCCCGATCTGCCGCCCGACGTATGGATCTCATTCGACGTGCGAGGGTAAGGAGGAGCCCGACGCTTCGAGTCGGTGGAACATCGAGCAAGATCCTGGCGGCGCCGGTGTGAGGGGCGGGTCATTCAGTGATGGTGACGCAGGCCAGCCCCACGCTGGAGCCCCCTCGGAAGCCTTCCGCGCACAGCCGCGTGCCCGCCGGGAAGTGCCTTTGGGGGTATGCCTGGTCCCGGTAGGTCCTGAACTTGGCGACGTCCTCGACCTTCGTGTTGGCGCTCCAGCCGTTGGTGGTCCACACGCGGGCGTGGATGCGGTTCGGCTGGTTGGTGTTGGTGACCGACACCTCGACCCTGCCCAGGTAGGTGCCATGGTCGTAGGTCTCGATGCAGACAGAGTTGTTACACCATTTGCCCTCAGCCGCTGCGGGCGGTCCGGCGGCGACGACGCAGCAGAGTGCGGCGGCGGCTGTTCCGACCCCTGCAGCGATCTTCTTCGTAACGGAGTACACGGCAAGCGACCTCAAGCATTCTTCCCGGCCTCACATGGAGGCATTGGATCCTGTCCCTCAAGGCCAGACAGATCGCGTCGTCCGATATGCGAGGGCCCGGGAAGATCAACGCCAGGCAAGATCAGGAGTTACGCCGCGCATCGCGTACGGGCCAGCGGCCGACGACTGCTGAGCCCGCACCGGCAGGACCGGTCGGAAACGTCGCCGCAATGCCGGCGGACAAGGCGTGAACGTGCCCGCCTCCAAGGACGGCCACACCATCGACCTCCCCGAGAACCTGGGCCGCCCCGGAGGCCCGGACGCCGCGTGCGGCAAAGCCTGACCTAGCGAACGTGCGTCTTGACCTCGCCGTACACCGCCCGGCTGCTCTGCAGCTCGCTGTGGCTGAGGCAGCCGGTCGTGCTGTTGACGGCACCGGAGAGGGCAACGCTGCTCTTGGGGTTGATGAGCATGTCGCATGGCGACCCCCATGTGGCGTAGCGGGGGGAACCGGGGGTTTCGTCACCTGAGTTGAGGGCGTTGAGGAAGTCGGATCCCGGCCGCATCTCGATGCAGGGGGCGCCGCCGCACCAGCGTGCGGTTTCGGTGCCGTGGTTGGGTCCTGCCAGGGAGACCCAGGCGTCGACCTTGGAAGTTCCGCCCAGGTTCTTGAGGTAGTAGCGGGAAGGCAGGGCGCCCATCGAGTGGGTGATGACGTCGACCTTGGTGGCGCCGGTGATGTCCAGGACACGGTCGATCTCATCGGCTAGCTGGGCTGCGGTCGTGGCGTTGGACTGTGTGGCGTTGTAGGTCCACTGGTCGAGGTGGGTGGTTGGCCAGCCGTCGGCCCGGAAGTGGCCGGCCATGGTGTTCCAGGTGGAGCCGTCGGAGTTCCAGCCGTGGACGAAGACGACGGGATCGGGGCGGTCGTCTTGCCGGTCGGCGGCGGAAGCGGGGGCGGGAAGGAGAGGCATGAGTACGAGGGGGAGCGCGAGCAAGCTCCGCAACAGGTTCCTGATCACGTGAGGTTTGTAGCGTGCCCGGCGGTTGAAACCACCAGGGTTGATCGGCTCACTCACCCGCCCGGGGGCAGTGCTTCACCGCAGAAACGTGACAGCTCGCCGGGCACCAGGTGCGTCGGGGGCACCGCCCGCGGATCCTGACGACGCGCCCTCGACAGGCGCCGGCCTGGCGGCCTCCCTTCGGCGCCGTCCGCCAGGAAGGCGCCGCTGCTCGCCCAGTGTGCGCGGCGTCAGGAACTGGCGGAGGCGGCGGAGCGCGCGGATCTCCAGCTCCAGCAGCAACGTGACGAGGGCGACTTGCAGCGCAGGCGCGAGACGTACGCGGTGCTCAACTCCGCAACCCGTGCCTACCGTACGGCCGGCTACGACCTGACGGCAGCCACTCGACATCGGGTGGCGCCCGGGCTCAACCTGAGGACCCACGAGGGCACTTGTGGCACGCGAATGCTGCCGCCAGGGTCTCCGCATACGGAGGGTCACTTTCCGTCGGTGGTGTTGTTGTCGTTCTCGAGGTACTCCAGGTGCAGCTGCCCAGCTCTGCTCGGAGAAGGTGGCGGAGGGCCTGACCGCATCGAAAGTGGACTGGGCGCGGTTCCGAGCCACCCCGGACAGCGCGCTCGAAACGTGCAGATTTCCGCAGTCACAGGGATGTCCGCCCGACGGAAGGCGGAGCCTGGATTGCGGGAATGCGCGACAAAGCATGCGAGCTGGAGCGCCGCATGCCCCGCTGACCAGAGGAAGCGTGCGATAAACCGATCAATGGACCCACCCCTACCTGCTCGGAAGCGGTCTCTAATCCATGTCCCTCCGGTAGCAGCCCGCATCGCTGCCGGACGAGGCGAACTTGGGCAGGTCGTTGCGGAAGAAGCGGATCGTCTGGTCCGGCGGCTGTGGATTTTGCAGTTCATTGACGGCCGCTGCAGAAATGATCAGACAAAACTTCTTGATCAATGGAGCGCGATCCCCCGAACGTAGCAATACAAGGGAGCCTTCGTACCGGCCCGCCTGATACATCCAGCCGCTGGCCCGGAACTCGAAGGACGGCTGTTGAGGCTTGTCCTGGCTTACGATAAACGGGGCAGGATCGCCGCTCCAGCGATTATTGACGGTGTCCGAATCCGGGTCGTAATACCACTCGACGCTCTCCCTCCAATAGAAGACCGGCCGCTTAGAAATAGAATTGGCATCGGTCGGAGTGAGCTGCAAGCGCGCTTCAGTGATTACTTCGACGTCCTCGCTCTTGAACCTGGTAGACACGGTCGGCCGCACATAGAACCGCACCCCATCGCCAAGCTTTTCGAGACGGAATAGATGAGGAAGCGTCATTTCGATGCTTGGCTGACGGTGCAACTCGGCGAAATTGTAGAGCGAAATAACGAGCGCGACGACAGCTGCCGCCGTAGCAGACCACTTGTGCACGATCTCGAATCGTTGTCTCCTATGAGATTCCACCGGCCTCGTCTCGGGGTCTTCCATTCCCCTACTCTGCCCGGAGGGCGCGGACCATCGTCTGTTTCGTTGCTCCGTATGCCCGACCTCCCAGCTCCTGGGCTCGGAGGGCCGCTCGGCCGGGGTCCGCGGGGACCGGTTCGCCGCTCTCCAGACCGCCCTGCTACAGGCGTCGGTGCGGGAGGACTTCCGACGCACGCTCGTCTTCCACGGCGTCGTGAAGGAGGCCGAGGCATTCGAGGCCGACCTCCCGTCGGGGCGCAGCTGCACGCGCCGGCCCGGCGTTGTGCCCGCAGGGGATCTGGGCAAACTGGCTGTGCAGGAGCACAAGCCGGGCCACCGGCGCCGTGTGCTGAGCAGCAAGTCCGCCAACGGAATCGGGACGGACGGCACGGCCGTGGAGAAGGGCTTCCTGGGCTCGGTGAAGGTCCTGGCGAGGGCGGGCTGACTCAGCCCGCACCAGCCCACACCATGCCCAGCAATCGGTGGGGCCCGCTTGGGGCCCCGAGGTAAGTGGCTCTGTCCGCGGGTTCCTTCGGTTTGCTCGTCACGCGCCCACCAGCGACCCCGCATGAGTACGCGGAGTACGAGCCACCTTGCCGGTGGGGACGGTCACTGGACGGCATACCGCGGAGCCCGGGGCACCGCGTCCACCGCTGCCCTAACCTTGCGGCATGAGCGCGCCAGGGGACGTGATCGGCGGACGGTTCGAGCTGGTTGATCGGCTCGGCAGCGGGGGGATGGGCACGGTCTGGCGAGCGCTGGACCGTGCTCTTCATCGTGAAGTGGCCGTCAAGGAAGTACGGTCGGCGGCCGGGCGGGACGATCCGGAATTCCGGCGGGTGCTGCGGGAGCGGGTGTTGCGCGAGGCCCGCGCCCAGGCCCGGATCAGCCATCCGAACGTGGTCACCATCCATCACATCGTCGACGAGGGCGAGCACCCCTGGCTGGTGATGGAGCTGCTGCCCGGCCACTCCCTCGACCAGCGTCTGGAGCAGGGACCGTTGTCGCCCGCCGAGGCCGCCCGGACCGGCCGCGAGGTGCTCGCCGGGCTGCGAGCGGCGCACGCGGCAGGCATCCGCCACCGGGACGTGAAACCCGCCAACGTGCTGATGCGGGCGGATGGTTCGGCTGTGCTCACCGACTTCGGCATCGCCGCCCTCCAGGACGCCGCCTCTCTCACGATGACCGGGGAGGTCATCGGGACCCCCGAATACCTGGCGCCCGAGCGGATCCGCGGCGCCGACCTGCCCGCCTCCGACCTGTGGTCGCTGGGCATGATGCTGTACGTGTGCGTGGAGGGTGTCAGCCCGATGCGCCGCGCCACCACCCTGGCCACGCTGGCCGCGGTCCTCGACGAGCCGGTGCCCGCACCCCGCCGGGCCGGGCCGCTGGCCGCCGTACTGGCCGAGCTACTGGTCCGCGACCCGGCCGCGCGGCCCGCTGCGGAACGGCTGGACCGTCTGCTGGCCGCCGTCGCCGAGGGCACCGGCCGCGCCGTACCGCCGGAGCCCACCCGCCTCGACCGGGCGCCCGGCTCCCCTCCCGATGCCTCGCCCGTGTCCGGCCGCCCGCCGTCCGCCGGCCGGTTCGGCCCGCCGCCGTCGCCGCCGCCGCCGGGCCCGGCTCCTCGGCCGGACCAGCCCGCGCCTGCGCCGGCGGCCACACCACCGCCCACTTCCGTGCCCTTCCCGCCGCACGAGACCACCCCCAGGGACGCACTGCCGACCCTCGGCCCCCTGAACGGCGGCGGCCCGCACGAGACCGGACCGGACCGCCGACGAAAGGCCACCGCGCTCGCCGCAGCGGCCGCCGTGACGGCCCTGGCGCTGCTCGGCATCGGCGGGCACGCCCTGTTCGCACCGGGCGCGGGCGGCCGCACGGACGGTAAGGGCACGGCCTCGCCGACAATCTCTGTGGTCTCCACGAGCCCGGGGTCACCCTCGGCAACCCCCACACCGGGCTCCACCGGCACACCGTCGACGGGCCCCGTCCCCACTCCGGGCACTACCGCGGGTACCGCCGGCGCGCCGGGCGCCACGGACACCCCGGCCGGTATGCCGCCGAGCACCCCGGCGGCCATCGTGCCCGGTGGCGACGACCCGGCACCCGGAGCCGGCCGCTGGATCGCCCAGCTCTACTCCGAGCCGGAGAGCACCGGTACCGCCGTACGCGATCAGCGGCTGGCGGCCATCCACGCCACGGCCCCGGAGGCCCGGGTGCTGCGCAGCCGGGACTACGCCTCCCTCAAACCCGGTTACTGGGTGGTCTACGCCCCCGGCCCGTTCGCCGACGGCCGGGCGGCACTCACCTTCTGCGCACAGAAGGGCCGGACCACCGCCAACGAGTGCATCGGCCGCTACCTCAGTAACGACCAGGGCGACTATGCGTACCAGTGCACCCCGCCGGCCGACTCCCCCGGCGGCCGCTGCCGGCATTCATGACGGGAGCCGCTGCAGCGAGTCGCGGTACGGCTCCACCAGGCACACTGGCACACTCCGTTGGCGCGCCCGTTCGGCGGCCTTCCCGTCTTCGTGGTCCGGGAGCTGCGGGTCTGCCGAGACGAACCGCCTGTGGTGGGCCTCCCCCGCCGCACTGTCTCAAACCGCTGGGACCCCGATGATGCTCCTGGAGCCGGGGGCGTTCTGCCGCGGGTGCATCAGGACCAGCCGCCTGGGCACACGCGGTGCATGTCCGGAGACCACGCACGTCCCACGAGCGCTCTTTTCCGTCCCGCCCCTGCCTCCGCCACCGAGACGCCACCGCACGGAGCAAGGCATGGGCGCCGCGAAGGGTTGGGCAGGCGGCTACGCCGCAGGATCCTCGCGTACCGCGACATCGAGTTCCTCTCCACCCGCATCCCCGGCGACCCCGGCCCCGGCCAGGAGTGCCTGCTCCTGGTCCACGGCCGCAAGGTCGTCGGCCAGATCCACTACCGGCTCTGCACGACTTGCGGAGAGGGTGTGATCACCGGCGTCGACATCGACGAACACTTCCTCTCCAGCGGACTGCCCACCCGCGCCCTGTCCCACCTGCGATCCCGCCACCCAGGCACCACCTGGCGCAGCACCCTGACCTTGCGCACCACACGCAACCTGCTGCGTCGCATGCGCATCCCCATCACCCCGGCCGACATCGCATGTGTCCACGCGCGCGCCCTGCCCGACCCGCTGCAACCGACCGGCTGACGAAGCCTGCGCGCCTCACGTGTCCGGTCCGCGCGGAGCTCTTGCGGCGGTGGCTCCCCCGAGCCCGGGCGAATTCACGGCTGACGAGGTGTTCACGAGCACACTCCTGTCAGACGCACCTCAGGGTCACGGCACACAACCCGCCTTCATGCGAATGTCCCCACCTCTGTCGAGAGGCAGGGATATTCACGAACGACCATTCAGGCAGCGCAGCCAAACCGATCAATCAATCGTCGCCAGCCGAACGCGTGTGACTCTTCTTCCGAACCGGCCGCCCACCGCACAAACGATGAGGAACGAAAACAGAACGGGGATCAGCGGGCCAAGCCCATAGCCTCGAACACAACACCTCCTTGGTGAGCGGGGCGTCAACTCGCCGAGTCAGGGCTCCAGCGGGAATTCCCGGCCTTGCCCATGGTCGCTCCCCGCTGCAATCGGCTGGGGCTTGCGGGCGGGGTCGTGAAGCGTTCCCTGCCCGCGCGGCCCAGGATCGGGTCTACTCGTCCTTGAGGTAACCGCCGACGAAGCCCCGGTAGTCACCCCAGACACGTTCGCGCTCGTCCCAGGAGCTGCCCCAGCACGACGCCGTCCAAATGGTCTCGCTCTGGGCGTTGTCGGCCGGCGGCGAGGAGATCCACTCCTTCACAGGGCTGTGGGAGAAGTCGCACCCCGGCACGAAGAGGTAGTGGGAGGCGCTGCCGGGGTACACCTTCGTGGTGTCCTTGCCCTTGACCTGGTAGTTGGTTCGCACCGAGACCCGCGAGACCTTCACGCCCATGAACTTGTCGGTGTACGAGTACGAGGCCCACATGTCGCGGTAGCCGGCCGCCCTCAGCGCGACACTGGAGTTGGGGGACGCATCATCGCCGCCGCCGGCGGACTCGCGCTCGACCACGACATCGCCGCCCGCCAGCACCGACCGCGTGATACCCGCCGCAGCCGGGGACTCGGCGTCCTCGAAGAGCTGCTTCATCAGGGAGCGGTCCTCGAGCAGGTCCAGGAACCGGGTCTTCTGGGTGCTCGAAAGGGCCGAGAATCCCTGCGCGGTCTCCTTGGCCTGCTCGTCCCCCTGAGCCACCTTCATCGCGAGGTAGGCCTGGTACTTGGCGACCCGCGAGGCCTGCGAGACCAGGCCGTCGTCGGCTTGAGCCGAGCCGGGCAGCATCGCCAGGGCTATTCCGGCAAGAGCGACGCCGGCAGTGGTGGTGAGGCCTTTTCTGATAACGGAGCGCATGCTGGATTCTCTCCTCTTAGCTTCCACTCGATTAATTCGGGAAAGAAAGGGAGAGATGCACAAACGTGTACCCCAAGGCCCTTGCCCCCCGTGTTGCGCGCCCGCCTTTTCGATCCCCTCGGTCGCGCCTCACAAACAGTGCCCGAGAGCGCCGCAGCACGTCAATCGATCTCAAATCATTTGAGGATCATCTGAGTTAAGACGACTCCGCAGACCGCCAAAGGCACGGAATTAAAGAATCCGCCAATTCGGAGTTGAGGATTCCGCGAGACTGGGGCAATACAATGCCCCGGAATACCCGCTTTCCCCCGATAACCCCTTGCGCCCCCTGTACGAGACAGCCCGCTGCCCTGCGGTCGGGGACGGCCAAGGCGTCCCACGAGGGATGAACGGGCGCTTTACGTCCCTGTGATGACCACGTCCGGGATGGTCTCGGTCAGCCGGCGGCGGGACCCGGAGCTGCGGAGTCCCCGAACAAGCGCTACACGTACTCGACGTCACGGGCAGGGCCGCGTGGCTTGTCGAGCGGGGCACCGGAGCGGGCACACGCCGCCCGCAAGACCCACAGCCTCTTGGGGCACCTATCACGTAGTCGGTCGTGATCAACAGGTCGTCCGGTGACGTGCACGAGCCAGATAGGGTGCCCTCGAAGTCCGGCATGAGGGGGATCGCGTTGGAGCGACGGAAGGTGATCGGGATCGGGGCGGGACTGGCGGTCCTACCCGCCTGGTGGGTCCTGCGCCAGGTGTCGAACGAGACCAAGCGGGACTGGCACACCGACACCGCACCGCTGGAGCGGGCCTTCCCGCTGCTGGGTCCGCTCAGCGACGCCAAGTGGGTCAGCAGCCGGGACAACGACGACCGGGGCATACCGTCGCCGGAGTTGGTGATCTCGGGCTTCGCCCGGCTGACACCGGGGAAACTTGCCGAGCTGACAGCGACCCACGCCTTCGTCTCCGAGGGACCGGCCGATGGCTTCTCCTCATGGTTCGAGAAGCCCCTCAAGGGCGAGGGGCCGGAGAACCCACAGTGGGTCCGCTCCCACGAGCTCGACCGTGACGGCAGCGGCTACTCCACCAAACTGTGGTTCGACCGTCGCAGCGACACCCTCCGCTTCTGGGCCCTCAATCCGTACGGATAGGCCCGTATCTGGCACGATCATTGGCCACCACCCCGTCACCGCCGTGCTTCGCCGAGCCACATGCGGGCGGAACGGACGGCCCTGGAGGCACGCTCCACGGCCCGCCGGAGGTAAATGTCGGTCCATCACGGGCCGACGGTGGAACGCTTCGTGGGGTTCGTGGCGACTACGATGCGTGGGTTCGGCAGGGCAGGACGGCGGGGGCGTGGCGTGAGCGGTTACGGCGGGGGCGGGTACGGGGGTCCGGTGGGCGGGGCGGGCAGTCCGCCGCCGGCGGGGTGGGCGGGCCAGGGCTCCCCGGTCCCGCCGCCGGGACCCCCCTACGCCCCGCCGCCGGGGTATCCGTACGCGCAGCCGGTCCCGCCGCAGGGGTACCCGTACGCCTGGGCCCATCCGCCGGTCCCGCCGCCCCGCGTCGAGCCGTCGCGGGGGCGGAAGATCCTGCGCGGCATCTACAACCCGTTCTACGCCGCCCAGCTGGCCTTCCGCCCTTCGCGTCCAGAGATCGTGAACGATCCGGAGGTCCGCAAGCTCCAGCTGTGGCGGACCGCGCTGGGGCTCGTGGCCTGGGTAGGCCTGATGGTCACCTACAACGCCGTCGTCAGCGCCGACGACGTCAAGGCCGTGGCGGACGATCGCTTCAACCAGAGCTGGTCCAGCGTTCTGGTGCTGGTCTGCACCTTCCCCGTGGTGGTCGGCGCGTTCGTGGCAGCCGCCCGGGGAGCGTTGCGGCGCGTCTACCTGCGACGGGCCCTGCGTTCGCTCGGCGCGGTGGTGGCCATCATGGCGTCCATGGGCACCTCGGCGCTCGCGATGGCGCCGGAGTTGGCGGGGCTCCGGGACGCTGTCGGGCTGCCGGGGAAGATCATCATCGGGGTGCTGTGCCTGTGGTCGATCGGTTTCGCTCTCTACGGCATCGGCTTGTCGCTCGTGCACGTCTTCCGCACCGCCGACATCCACGAGGTGGTGCCGCCGATCCTCGCCGGCACCCTGGTGTGGGAGATGGCGCTCCTGGACCTGGTCACAGGCGCCTACCCGCAGGTCCCGGCGGGCGCCCGGGCGGTCTTCATCCTCGGCGCCCCCATCACCGTCACGGCCCTGTCCTGGTGGGAGATGCACCGACTGCGCCGCCACCACGGGCTGACCGTCCGCAACGCGCTGGGGCGTTGACGGCCCGGCCGCGCGGCCGGGTTCCGCGGAAGAAGACCCAAGCTCTTGTTGCGGGCTCAGCCGACGGACCGCAGGTTCTGCAGGTCTCGCACAACGGGTGACCTGGTCGGGGTCGTCATCACGTACCTGCGAGCGCAAGACAGCGCCTCGGGTACTGCCGGCCAGTCGAGTGCGGCACCACCGCCCGGCTCGGGCGAGCAGCGTCCTCGTCGTACGAGACGTACTCACAGCATTGTCCCCGGCATGTACGGAACACCGGGGACCTACTGAGCGCGCTCCTCGACTGCGTCACCGAACCGTGCCCGAAACTCATCAGCGAAGACGAACCACGCGCGCTGACAGTGCTCCTCGGGCTACTCGAGGACACCGAGCAGCCCGAGGACGTCCACCGGCCCGCTCGGCCCGACAAGAGACGCGCGGTGAGCACGATCTGCGAGGTGAGCCGCTTCGGCGGCCCAACGACGGGCTCGCCCGCCGAAGCGGCGCGGCGCGGGTCAGGCCCGCAGGTGGCGATGGCGGCGTCGAGCCCTCAGAGGCGGACGGCCCCGCCAGGAGAGCCCTGCCCCAGCCCTCGGCGAGTCCGGTCTGCCGCGCCGTCGACAGGGTTTTTCAATTGCCCCCGCGACCCTTCTTGCACGAAGCCCCCTCGGGGCCTCGTGCGGCCACCTGAGCGCCAAACACGCACCTCACGCAGGGGGGATAGGCCACCTATCTCGCATCGCCCCACGGAGGCATCTAAGCGACCTGAAGGGCCGATAGACCATGGCATACACGCTGACGGGAAATAGGATGGAGTGGATGTCGGCCCCGGAGCCGGACATCCATCCATGACCACGTCCGGCCACTCCGCACTGCCTGTTGCATCCCCCTCTCCACACGCCCGCTCCATGAGGGAGCGCGGCTTGTGCTGCCCTGAAGGAGTCTTTCGTGACCGATCCCGGCAACCCGACCGTGCCCGCCCCGGCCGCCGTTCCCGCCTCGCTCGCCGGCAAGAGCCCGGCGCCGACGCCGTCTTACGACGCCAATACCATCAGCGTCCTCGACGGGCTCGATGCGGTCCGCAAACGACCGGGCATGTACATCGGATCGACCGGCGAACGCGGCCTGCACCACCTGGTGCAGGAAGTGGTCGACAACTCCGTGGACGAGGCGCTGGCCGGCGTGGCCGACACCATCGCCGTCACGATCCTCGCCGACGGTGGCCTCCAGGTCGCCGACAACGGCCGCGGCATTCCCATCGACATCGTTGCCTCCCAGGGCAGGCCCGCCCTGGAAGTCGTCCTCACCGTGCTGCACGCCGGCGGCAAGTTCGGCAGCGGCGGCTACGCCGTCTCCGGAGGCCTGCACGGCGTCGGCCTCTCCGTCGTCAACGCCCTGTCGACGAGGGTGTCCGCGGAGGTGCGCAAGGACGGTTACCGGTGGAGTCAGGAGTTCAAAGCCGGCGCGCCCACCGCTCCGCTCGCCCGGCACGAAGCCACCACCGTCACGGGCACCACCATCACGTTCTGGGCTGACGACAGCATCTTCGAGACCACCGCCTACTCCTTCGAGACCCTCTCCCGGCGCTTCCAGGAAGTCGCCTTCCTCAACAAGGGCCTGACCATCTCACTCGCCGACGAACGCGCCTCGGCAAGAGCCACCACCGGCGCCGAATCGGCCGACGGTGACACCGACCGGCCCGCCCGCACGGTGACCTACCACTACGAGGAAGGCATTGCCGACTTCGTCACCCACCTCAACTCCCGCAAGGGCGAGACCGTCCACCCCACCGTCATCTCCATCGGAGGCTCCGACCCCGAGCGGACAATGTCCGTCGAGATCGCGATGCAGTGGAACACCGGCTACAACGAAGGCGTCTACTCCTTCGCGAACGCCATCCGCACCCATGACGGAGGTACGCACGAAGAAGGGTTCCGCACCGCCCTGACCGCTTTGGTCAACAAGTACGCGCGCGACAAAAAGCTGCTCCGCGAGAAGGACGACAACCTCGCCGGCGAGGACATCCGCGAGGGTCTGACGGCGATCATCTCGGTCAAGCTGGGCGAGCCGCAGTTCGAGGGCCAGACCAAGACCAAGCTGGGCAACACCGAAGCCAAGTCCTTCGTCCAGCGCGTGACGTACGAGCTCCTGTCCGACTGGTTCGACCGCAACCCGGTCGAGGCCGCGGACATCGTCCGCAAGTCGATCCAGGCGGCCACCGCGCGCGTCGCGGCCCGCAAGGCCCGTGACCTGACGCGCCGCAAGGGTCTGCTGGAGAGCGCCTCGCTGCCGGGCAAGCTGTCCGACTGCCAGTCGAACGACCCGACCAAGTGCGAGATCTTCATCGTCGAGGGCGACTCGGCCGGCGGCTCCGCGAAGTCCGGCCGCAACCCGATGTACCAGGCCATCCTGCCGATTCGCGGCAAGATCCTGAACGTCGAGAAGGCCCGTATCGACAAGATCCTCCAGAACACCGAAGTCCAGGCGCTGATCAGCGCGTTCGGTACCGGTGTGCACGAGGACTTCGACATCGAGAAGCTCCGCTACCACAAGATCATCCTGATGGCGGACGCCGACGTCGACGGCCAGCACATCAACACCCTGCTGCTGACCTTCCTGTTCCGCTTCATGCGGCCGCTGGTCGAGGCTGGTCACGTGTACCTGTCGCGCCCGCCGCTGTACAAGATCAAGTGGGGCCGGGACGACTTCGAGTACGCGTACTCGGACCGCGAGCGCGACGCGCTGGTGGAGCTCGGCAAGCAGAACGGCAAGCGGATCAAGGAAGACTCGATCCAGCGCTTCAAGGGTCTGGGCGAGATGAACGCCGAGGAGCTGCGCGTCACCACCATGGACGTCGACCACCGCGTGCTCGGCCAGGTCACCCTGGACGACGCGGCCCAGGCCGACGACCTGTTCTCGGTGCTGATGGGCGAGGACGTCGAGGCACGGCGCTCCTTCATCCAGCGCAACGCCAAGGACGTTCGGTTCCTCGACATCTGAGTCGGCCTCCGCTGACCGCCGAACCGAGCCCCGCCACCACGGACCTCTACAGGTAGAGGGCGGCTTCGGCACAGGACATGCCCAGTGCGGAGGCGGGCCGTTTCGATATCGCGTTCGCCAGCGAGGGCGGGCCTCGATCGACAACCGGCCCGCTTCCGCGTCCCCCACCGGCTCGCCGTCGAGGACCAGGCCGTCGGGGAGCTGCTCCGCGGCCCCCACCAGGTCCGGGAACCGGTCCTGGTGAGGCCGCGCCGGGTCTGCAACAACATCCGGCCGCCTGGTCCAGCCGGTGTGAACAGGATCGCCCGGTGCCGTCGCACTTCGGCTCAAAGGCCAGCGGGTCCCGCACGCCGGGGCCCGGCACTGGCTCCGCGGCCCGCGGCCTGCGTCAGCATCCGGGGCGGTCTCGGGCCCGGCTACGGCACGGTGACGGGCACCTGCCGCCGGCCCCGTCCCTGCTGCTCACCCCACTCCCCCGCCGTCCCGGAATGCGTCTCCGTCCATCCCGCCCTGCACGACCGTAGAGGCCACCCCCACCGCTGCACCGGGGACCACAAGCCAGAGGCCGCGGTCGGGCCGGCCCCGGCCCCTCTCCGGCGGAGGCGTGCCAACCTGCCGCCCGGCAGGAGGACTACGGCCGCTCCGACACCAGCCTCGCGGTTGCGGCAGCGGCGGCCGACGACCGCGTCGGCCCGTTGGCCCGTTGGCCCGGCCACATGACAGGACCCGGCCGGTGATGGTGACTACGGGCCCGGCCGGGTCCTGTGTACGGGGGCGCAAAGACCGATCTGATGAGGTCAGAACTCGTCTTCGCGCATTTCGTCATCGCCGCGCTCACGGCGCATCTGCTCCAGGCGGCGCTGGGCCATCTCCTCGGGGCTCATCTTGCCGGAGCGCTCCTCGCGGGTACCTGGGTGGACGGGATCCTGCCCCACAGGACGCATGCGCTCCTGCTCCTCACGGCTCTTGCGCGGGTCCTGGCGCTTGTCCTGCTTACCGCCCATGACGAAACTCCTCTATGCGCTGAAGGCTCCCTCCCACACTGACACGCACAGTGACATTTCGCATCATGTGGGTGACCGATCTGGTCCGCCCCGCGAGCCTGCTCTACGACCTTTCGCAGCGGCCGCTGGGTAGGCGCCTGGCAGAGGTCGCCACGATCCTGGCCGGAGCCCCGAGCGAGACCCCCGAGACCCCGTTGGGGGCTCATGACGCACCGGACGCGGCCCCCTGCGGCAGCCGCCCGCGACACACCGCACGGCGCGTCGGCCGGCGGCCGCGGCCGGAGGCCCGCCGGCCCCCGGCACATCCCCATCGCGTCCAGATTCAGCCGCTGGTGCTGAAGAAGTCGCACCAGGCGGCGGCTTGCAGCGCAAGGCCGCCCGTCAGGAATGGCGCGACGCCGGCGTGCGCTGGGGAAGCAGGGCGAGTCATCGCCCCAGGAATCGGGCTATCGCCGCCACGAACCAGTGGCCGTCGTCGAGCCAGGGGTAGTGGCCCGCCCCTGGCTGTACGACGAGTGCGGCATGAGGGAAGAGGCCCGCGAACTCGGCTGCCGACTCCGGAGGGCTGTTCACGTCGAACTCCCCGGCGAGCAGCAGGGTGGGGGCCTGGCAGGTGGCGAGTGCCGCGCGAGTGGCTTTCGGGCTGAAGGCGCCCTCGGTTCCGAAGAGGGCGACGGCTTCCTGGTTGTCGGGTCGGCTGGCCGTGTGGTGCTGCTGGGCCGCGGTGTCCCAACGGCCGTGGAAGAAGGGTGCGATCGCCTCCGGGTCGCCGCCTGCACCGGTGGTGAGGGCCTCCAGGGCGGTGTATGCCGCTGGGAACCACGGCTCGTCCTTCCGTAGCCGGGCGAGTTCGCGCCGCATCTCCCCGGTGATCTCGATACCGACGGCTCGGGTGCTGGGGCCGACGAGTACGAGCTTGCTGAGGTGCTGCGGGTAGCGGGCCGCGTACTGCGTCGCGACGTTCGTGCCGGCGGAGTGGGCGAGTAGGTCCATTTGCGGGAGGCCCAGGTGTTCCCGCAGGGCCTCGACGTCGTCGACCAGGCGGTCGCAGCGGTAGGAAGCGGCGTCCGCAGGTATCGCGGACCGGCCGGTGCCGCGCAGGTCCAGGACGATCAGCCGGCGGTGCGCTGACAGGCCGCCGATGTCGCCGAGGTAGCGCGAGTCGGCAGGGCCGCCGGGGATGCACACGACGGGGTCGCCCTCTCCGAGGACTCGATAGGCGAGCAGGGTGCCGTCAGGTGTGTGGAAGGTGGGCATGAGGCGCACCCTGCCATCGATAACCGGGTTATACAACCTGGTTATATCCGTGGCGTCCAGGGTGTATAACCGAGCCATGGCAGGCGAAGAGGACGTACAGAACCCCGCGGCGCTGACCGAGGAACAGGCCGGGCGGATGCTCGCCGAGATGAACGAGGTCATCCGGGCGGGCGAGGAGATGAGACAGCTCCGCGCTGAAATGATCAAGGTACTCGTCGGCCTGGGATGGACTCAGGAGAAGATCGCCCGGCTCACCGACATGAGCCAGCCCGCCGTCTCCAAGCAGATGGCGAAGTACCGCTCGGCCGATCCGCTCCCCCCGATGAGGCTCTCCCTCGACCAGCACGACACGCCGTGGCTGGAGGGGCGGCTATGGGGCCTCGCGGAGGAGATCTCCGAGAACTTCCACGACACCGCCCGCTGTACACGCCACGTCAACGCCATCGCCCGGGGCAGGAAGCGCTTCACCCCGCGGCACGTCGACGAACTGCGACGCCTCCTCGAAGAGGACCTCCTGCTGCACCGGGCGGACATGCCCGGCAGCTACCGCGATGCGTACGACGAGATCAGCCGCGCACTGGACGTCCCCTCGCCGGCCCCGAGCACCGCCACCGCACCTGCCTCGGTACGCCGCGCCCTCGCCCACCGGCTCCAACGCGACCGGCTCCGGGCCGCCGAATAGCACCCCGCCAGCCGCACTCCCCCGCCGAGGACCAGGCCGCCGGGTCCGGCGTCGTCGGTGCCGGCTGGCCGGGCCGGCCTGCCTCATCCCGATGCCCCGCCGGGCGTCGGGATGACGCCGAGCTGCTGAAGGAAGCCGAGGACGTCCTTGTCCGACCACTTCTCGGCGAGCTTGCCGTTCTCGATGCGGTGGATCACCGTCCCGGTCATCGTGATCGGCCTGCCGGTGGCAGGGATGCCCGGGAGGTCCCTCTCGTGCACTCCCCGGGCCGTCAGCCGGGTCACGACTCTGTCCCCCTCCGCGATCTGGTCTTCGATCTCGTGGGTTCCGGGTGTCGCCTCCCAGAACAGACGGAACGCCTGCTTGAGTCCCTCGCGACCGGGTGCGAACCCTGGAAAGGGCGGAGGCGAGTGGTCTAGGTAGTCCTCGGCCACGAGCTCGTCCATGGCATCCACGTTGCCCGCGTCGATCTCCTGGTAGAAGCGGCGAACCAGCCTCTTGTTCTCCTCAGTGGACACGGGACCCCTCTGCGCTCACTCGCATCGCCGGAACGGCACACGAACCGAATCGTCACCCCCGGCTTCCCTGGTCACATCCTCGGCACGCCAGGCCACGATGGACCTTCACCCAGAAGCAGTCGTGCAAGTGACTCACAGCGAGAGCGAAGGGGACGAACCGTGCCTGATGCGGTACGCCGGGACAGAATCAGGCGGGCTGGGGCTGCCGTAGTTCTGCCTGCCCGAAGAGGAGGGCGTAGCCGCCCGGGAGCTGGTGGAGGATCCGGGCGAGGAGGTCGGGGCCGGCCAGGCGCGTGACGGTGGCGAGGACGGCCCCGGTGTCCCAGCGGGTGGTGGCCGGTGTGCCGCCGGTGCGGGCGGCCAGGTCTTTGACGAAGCCCCAGCCGGTGAGCTGTTCGGTGTCGGGGATCTGGGCGGTGAGGGTGAGGGCGGCCTCGATGGGCAGGCATTGTGCGAGGTCGACGCGTTCGTCTCCGGTGAGCTGGCGGCCGAGGGCTGCGAGGACGTTGTGGACGGCATCTGCGGCGCGTTCGCGGGTGGGGTAGGCGCCTTCGTAGCGCACGCGTTCCAGCATCTGGTCGAACGTCATGGCCGCACGGGACGGGTTCGCTCGAGGCTGGTCGTACATGGTGCTGCGGTTGCCTTTCTCTTCGAGGTCTCTTCGAGGGTTCGGTTTCCTGCCGGTGACGGCGGGCGGTCAGGTGGGCTGGGGGCGGCCGAAGAGGAGGTCGTAGCCGGGCGGGAGCTGGAGCAGGACCTCGCGCATGAGGGCGTCTCCCGCTGCGGCGGCCACGGTGGACAGGACCGCGCCGATGTCCCACAGGGCCGTCTTCTCGGTGGCGCCTTCGATCCAGGCCGCGGTCGCGCGGACGTAGCGTTCGGGGGAGAGCGGTTCGGCGGCCTGCAGCGGGTTCAGGAGGATCAGGGCGTACGTTTCCGGGAGCCGGGCGGCGAGCTCGGCCCGCACGGTGCCGACCAGGTGCGCGCCCAGGAGGGCCAGGACGACGCGGGCCGCTCGTTCGGCTTCTTCCCGAGACTGGTACTCGCCGCGTTCCTGGACGTGGTCCAGGAACGCCTCCCCGCGCATCGACATCACGTCACCTCCGAGGGAGGGGGAAGGGGCGGCGGAGGAGGGGGTGCGGAGGGGTCAGTCCCCGTCCTCCGCCGCTGGTGCCGGGCTGTTCAGCCGGAGATCTGCTTGCGGCCGGACTCGCCGCCGATGGAGATCTTGCGGGGCTTGGCACGCTCGGCGATCGGGATCCGCAGGGTCAGGACACCGGCGTCGTAGTCGGCTTCGATGCGCTCGGTGTCGAGGGTGTCAGCCAGCATGATCTGGCGGGAGAAGACACCCAGGGGCCGCTCGGAGAGCTCCATCTGCACGCCGTCGGACTTCTCCGCGGGCCGGCGCTCGGCCTTCACGGTCAGCATGTTCCGCTCGACGTCGATGTCGATCGCCTCGGTGCTCACTCCGGGGAGGTCGAAGGCGATCACGTACACGTCGCCCTGACGGTAGGCGTCCATCGGCATCACGGACGGCTTCGACCAGGTACCCGACGCACCCGACAGCTGCTGGACGATGCGGTCCATCTCGCGGAACGGGTCGGTGCGCATCAACATCGCGAAACACCTCCAGTTGGTTCAGGCAGAAACTGCCAATGCGCTTCAACGTGCTTCCGTTGTAACATGTCATCGAAACGATGACAAGCAAGGTGTCACCTGAAGGATGACAGAGTCGGAGAGCGCTGTGAAGGAAACCACCCCACCGACCCCGCAGGTCTCCTTCCTGGCCGCCGCCGCGGCGCTGGAGACCATCGACCAGGCCGTGAGAAGCGCGCAGGAGGACCCCGGAAGTACACCGACGGCCCGAGCGGCGTCCGTACTGGCCTCGGGCCCGCACCCGGCCCTCGCCGCCCTGCTCATGCTGCGTGAGGTCCGCGAACAGCTCGCGGGCTGGGAGAGCGGCCTGATCGAAACCGCGCGCGGCCAGGGCGCGAGCTGGGCCGACCTTGCCGGCCCCCTCGGGGTCGCCAGCCGCCAGGCCGCCGAACGCCGATACCTGCGCCTGCGCCCCGGCACCGCCGGAACCACCGGCGAGGAACGCGTCCAGGCCACCCGCGACATGCGCGCCGCCGACCGCACCGTGACCGCCTGGGCCCGCGACAACGCGGCCGACCTGCGCCGGCTCGCGGGCCAGATCACTGCCCTCGCCGGCCTTCCCGCCAGCGCCCAGGGTGCCGTCGACGACCTGAACGCGGCCCTCGCCGACAATGACGCTGCCCGCCTCGTCCGGCCGCTGTCCGACACCCGGACTCATCTGCGGCCCGAGGACGCCGAGCTCGCCGAACGCATCGATGCCTTGACCCGACACACCGACCAGCTCCGACAGGACACCCATGACCAGCGCAGCACGTGACTCGTAAACCCGAGAACCACCGACTGGCCGACGGGCGCCCCAAGCGGCCCCGCTCGTAGATCCAAGGAGTGATCCACCATGGGTGAACATCCGCCCCGGGACGCCGGCGGCAACGGCGTCGCCGTAGAGGTCCAGGACCGCACGGTCACGGTCCGGCCCGCCGGCGAGATAGACATCGAGACAGCACCCGCCCTGCAGCTCGCCCTCACCGAAGCACTCACCCACGCCTCCCCCACCAGGCCCGTGGCGGTCGACTGCAGCCTCCTCACCTTCTGCGACTCCTCGGGGCTCAACGCGCTCCTCACGGCGCGACGCTCAGCGCAGGAGACCGGCACCGTGATCCGCCTCGCCGCCCCCAATTCCCAGCTCCTGCGCCTCCTTGAGCTGACGGGCGCCCTGTCCCTCTTCCCCCTGGATCAGGACCCGCCGACGAGCGTCGGCCGCCCTCCGAGTGGATGCTCGGACGGACCCCCTCGATAGACAGGCTGGTGGTGCGCGGACAGCGATGGGCACGCCCCCGCATCGACCCGACCGCGGAGACCGCTGCCCCGCCGTCCGGCACCGGGGTCCCGCTTCCCGCGCACAGCCCTGGACACCGCCGGAGCCAGTGACGCCGCACCGCGCGCACGGCGCGGGACCCCGCGCCACGCATGCCCGTGCTGCATGTGCGGTTGGTTGTAGTAGCGGGCGAACTGCTCCAGGTAGGACGGTTCGCCGCTGTGCTTGGATTCGTCGAACCCGGGAGCGTCCTTGATCTGGTCCTTGGTCCGGTCGACGTAGACCTTTTCCTCCCCCAGGTCGATCATCTTGATCGTCCCGGCGGGCAGCAGCACGTGCTTCCGAAGATCCATACCCCGGTGTCCACGACGACGTAGGAGGCGCCGACCTCCTCGGAATGCTTGCTGATCTTGCCGATGCTGCCGTCCGTGGCCTCGACCTTGTAGCCGACGATGTCGGTGCCGGGCGGCGGCCCCTGCCGGCAAGGCCTTGGGATCGCGGGGTCAGCTCTCGGTGTACTGGATGGCCTCGTGCAGCGCCTGGGGCGCTGAGGGCCGGCCCATGAGGACGCACAGGGTGAACAGGACGTCCTCGAAGGCGCGGCGGGCCTCCGGGTCGGCCGGGGCTGCGGTCAGACGCAGGCGGGCTTCGAAGAAGCGTCCCACAGCCTTCTCGGCGTCTGTCCGCAGCGGGAGCAGGTAGGGGCCGGAGGCCTGGAATGCGGTGCCCTGGATACGGCTGGCCTGGACGGCCTCGCGCAGGGCCCGCTCGGCGCGAGCGGGTACCGGTGCGCCGCGGAGGGCTTCACGCATCGCGGCGGCCAGGACGGTCTCGGGCAGGCCGGCCTGGGCGGCCGCGGCGGACAGGATGCACTCGGCCTCGTAGGCCGTGGCCGGGGTCGTCGCCATCAGCGTGCCCACCGCCCACGGGACTGCCTGGGAGTCACGCACGGCGGGGCCGGGGCTTTCAGGGGCGTGACGGCGACCGGCTTCGGGCCCCGTGAGAGGTATGGACGCGGTCATGGAGATCACTTGCTTTCCGGCGGACACGGTCAGGTGAGCAGGAAGCGCGTGGCGGTGAGGTGGAGGAGGCGCTCGACGGGACGGCCGGCGGCGGTGACCAGCAAGGCGCGGGCCGACTCGCAGGGCGGCCAAGAGGTCTTCGCGGCGGACTGCGGCGTTGTCGCAGTCGAACTCGCCGCTCACGCAGACGTGAACCGTCCCCGACGGACGGCCGGTCGTCACCCCGATCTCCAGAGCGACGGTTTCCGGGGTGTCCGGCCAGCTGGCGTTCAAGGTCGCGGTCATCACCGCCTCCCCACACGTTCTGGGGCTGCCACTGCTTCCCATCAGCATCTTCAGCCCCCGACCTACGCACGTCAAGAAATACACGAAAAACAGGACGTATATACCAAATCGGCGCATGCCGGACAGGGCGCTGGGGGGTGCCTGCGGCGCCCGGGGGCATTCAGCGCCTGCGGGCGCGGCCCCGCCCGCAACTGACCGGGCCATCCCCCTCGTGCAGCGGAGGGCGCCCCGCGGCCGCGTCGAAAGAGGCGTGGCCGTCCGGCAGAGGTGCCGCGTCGCGCCGTGCGCGGCGGCACCGCGCAGTTTGGAGAACGAGCCCCGGGGCACACGGCGTAGCGTCACGCTGGGCCACATCGGGAGGGCGTATGTCCGGACTATTCGCAAAGATCAAGCAGTTCAGTCGCAGCCCGCAGGGTCAGCGGACGATCGCTTCGGTGCGGCGTGCGGCTTCCGACCCGCGCAAGCGGGAACAGGCCCGCGGAATGTTCAGGCGCCTTCGAGGCAGGCGCTGACCTCGGCGGCCTCGCCCTCATTCGGCGTCGAACCATAAGCGGCCCTGCATGGCTGGGCCGCCGAGCATGTCCCGAAGTTCTTCGACGACTTGCGCACATGACGCTGCGCGCCCACGCGGAGGCCCCGTCGCTCGCACACCCCGGGCGGGGCGTTCGCGTCAGCGCAACCAGCCCTCACCGCGGCCCGCCCTCATGCGTCGGCTCCCCCTTCGGCGACGGAGGGAGTCTCCTTGAGGGCTTCGGCTCCCAGGGCCCGGACCTCGGCCAGCAGCCGGGCGTTGGTGATGCCCTTGACGAGGTATCCCGCGACGCCGACGACAGCCATCTCGGTGCGCGGGCCCTGGTCCCCGTATGCGGAGAACGCCAGGATGCGGACGCCGGGAACGGCGCGGAGGATCTGCTCGGCGGTGTACGGGCCGCCGCCGGGGAAGCGCACGTCGAGCACCACGACGTGCGGCCTTTGGGCGGTGGCGAGCCGGATCGCCTCGTCGGCGTTGGCCGCACTGCCGGCCAGGGCGAGGTCGGGCTGGGACCCGACGACCTCTGCCAGCGCCGCGCGCAGCATGTCGTTGTCGTCGCAGAGCAGCACCCGCAGGGGACCGCTGGGCGCGGCCGGCGGGGTCACGACAGCCCCTGGGGGGCGATCAGGGAGTCGAAGCTCCTGACGGGTGCACCGGGCAGCGGTTCGTCCAGCTCGCCCGTCGGCAGGTCGGGCACCCAGAACTCCACGGTCGTGCCGGTACCGGGCTCGCTGCGCAGTGTCCACCAGCCGCCGGCGGTCTCGGCCCGCTCCCGCATCTCCATCAGCCCGAAGTGCTCCTGCAGCCTGTGGGCGCCCGCCGCGTGGCCGGTGCCGTCGTCGGCCACTTGGACCTGCAGCCCCTGGTTCTCGGTGGTGACGCTGACCCGTACGGTTCGCGCTCGGGCGTGTTTGCGCACGTTCAGCAGTGCCTCCTGCACGATGCGGAAGATGGTGATCGCGGTCTCGGGGGCCGGTTCCTTTTCCATGTCGTGTTCCAGGGTGGGCTCAAGACCCCAGCTCCCGGCCACCACGTCGTTGAGGTGCTGGGAGAGCGACTCGATCAAGCCGTGCCGGTCGATGCCGGGCGGCTGGAGCCGGAAGGTGAGGTTGCGCAGGCGGCTCACCGCCTCGCGCACCGACGCGTCCAGCAGGGAGAGTTCACGCGCGTAGGGCTCGCCGACCTGGTCGGCGAGGAGCTGTAGACGCATGCCGACGGCGACCATGGCCTGGATGGAGTCGTCGTGCACGTCCCAGGCGATGCGACGGCGTTCCAACTCCTGGGCCTGGACGAGGTGGGTGAACAGGCGGCGGCGTTCGGTGAGCGCCTGCTCGGCGGCGCGGCGCTCGGTCATGTCCCGCGTGACCTTGCCGAAGCCGCGCAGTTCCCCGGACTCGTCGAAGAGGGGGGTGATCACCACGTTGGCCCAGAAGCGGGAGCCGTCCTTGCGGATGCGCCAGCCCTCGTCCTCCAGCCGGCCGTCGGCGATGGCCGTTTCAAGTTCCTTGTGGGGCTTGCGGGCAGCGATGTCCTCGGGCGGGTAGAAGACCGAGAAGTGTTGGCCGATGATGTCTGCGGCACGGAAACCCTTGATCCGCTCGGCTCCGGCGTTCCAGCTGGAGACGTGGCCTCCGGGGTCGAGCATGAAGATGCCGTAGTCGAGGACGCTCGTGACCAGCAGGGTGAACGCCGTCTCGGTCGGAGCGAGGGCGCCACTTCGTTCGGCGCGGTCGTCACGGTTCATGGGAGAAGGCCCTCACGGCGTGCCACGGCGACCGCCTCCAGTTGGGAGCGCGCGCCGAGCTTCTCCAGGACCCGCTGGACGTGGTTCCTGGCGGTGTTGAGGGCGACGCCCAGCCGCTGACCGATCTCGGCTGTGCCCAGGCCGTCGCCGAGCAGGCAGAGGGTCTCGCGCTCGCGCGGGGTGAGGGTCGCGCCCAAGTCGACGGTCCTGCCGGCCAGCCGGTCCAGCGCTCCGCTGAGCAGTCCCTTGCTGAAGGCCACTTCACCCGCCGCCACCAGGCGTACGCCGTCCTGGAGCTCGCGTAGGTTGTCGACCTTGAGGATGAGTCCCGAGCCACCGGCCTCGGCGACGTGGGCGGCCACCGCCGGTGTGCCTTCGCCGGTCAGCACCAGTACCCGGGTGCCGGGTGCGGCGGCCTTGAGCGCGGTGATGGCGGCAATGCCGTCGCCGTCGGGCAGTCGCCGGTCCAGCACCACCACGGCGGGACGCAGCCGGGCCGCGTCGGCCAGCGCGTCCTTCAAGCACAGGCTACGGCCGACCACCTCCAGGTCGTGGGTGCGGTCAAGGGCGAGCCGGATCGCCTCGGCCACCATGTCGTGGTCCTCGACGAGCAGGATGGTGATGCGTCCCCCGGCGGTGCGCGGCACGGTATCCGCTGTGGTCCGCGGTGTCGAAGGCATCACAGGGTCCTCGGTGGTAGACGCGGCACGCCGCCGGCGAACAGCTCGTCGACGCCAGTGAGAGCGAACAGTCGGGCGACCTGCGTGCGGGCGCCCTCCAAGCGCAGCTCGGTGCCGATCTTATCCGCTGTGGCCTTGGCCTCAAGCAGCACGTTGAGCCCCGCACAGTCGCAGAACCGCAGGCCCGACAGGTCGAGCACGACGCGGTCGGGCCGCCGCGCGAAGCAGTCGTCGACGGCGGCGAGCAACTGCGCGGTACCGTCCAGGTCCAACGCGCCGACCAGCCGCAGCCCTGCCACATTGGCGTCGAGTGCGGTGCTGACCTGGAACACCGGGCCGGTCACGTTGCGTCTTCTCTCATGGTGCAGCCCCCAGCCTGGGTAATGAGCACCAGCCAAGGATAGTGAATCTGCACTAGAAGAAAACCCGTTCTCCTGACGGGTCACCATCTCGTGGCCGGATTCGGCCTGAAAGCGCGCGACGGCAGGCGGCGCGAACCCGTGAACATTTCAATCGGGCTGGGTACCCTGCTGTTGGGGAAAGCGCCAAGGGACAGGGCCCCGACAGCCCTTCGGGCTACCGGGCAGCGGTGGGGTACCCGAGCCGTAGGCATTCAGTGGAAGGGGGGTGGGGATGGAGCTCCCGTCGGCCATTCCGCACGACGCCCGTCATGCGGAGGAGTGCCTGGACTTCGACGGCGCGCCCGGCTGCATCGCCGAAGCACGGGAAGCCGCCGTCGCCTTCCTTCGCCACCACTCCCCGCCCGCGCGCAGCACCTTTCACGATGACGTCCTGCTGGTCGTCTCCGAACTGGTGACCAACGCCGTCCGCCACGCTCCCGGCCCCTTCGTCCTGGAACTCGGCCTGGTTCCTGGCGGGATCGAGATCACCGTGCGGGACACGAGCCCACGCCGCCCGTACTCCCGGACTCCCGACCGGACCGGCGGTCGCGGGTGGGGCATCGTCCAGGCCCTCGCACGCCGGGTGCGCGTCGTCGCCCGCCACGATGGCGACGGCAAGGCCGTTCACGCAGAGCTGATCTGGTAGTCCCAGGCCCTGTGACGGACCGGAATGCCGGTCAGGGCGGGGGTGGCGGTCACGCGTGGGACTGAGCGCGTGACCACCCGCTGCCTGCCCGGCGCCTGGCGCTCGCTCGTCCTGGCAGGACTGCCGGAGTTGGGACACGCATGCGGGCACAGCCGGGCGCGCATCCGAATCCGATCACACCCCCGCGTTCGCACGAGCGGCCGGCTCGGGTCAGGGCCGCCCGGTGATGCCGGTGGCCGCCGAGGCTATGGCCTGCACGGGGGCCGAAGTCCTCACCGACGCCGCGCTGTCCGCCCGGGCAGGGGCCCGGCTGCGCATGAAGGCGGCCGCAGGGCTCTGACCCCGAGCCGGTCGCGGTGGTACCTCGTCGTCGCCTGTGTCAGTCCTCGCGAAGCACCCGGACGCTTTCGACGTTCGTGTCGACCGCGTCCGGGACGACCATGCCGGCCTCGACTCCGGAGCGGAGGTAGCGCAGTACGTCCTTGGTGAGGCGTTCGCCGGGCAGCGCCGCCGGTATGCCCGGAGGGTAGGGGGTCAGCATCTCGGAGGCGATCCTTCCGTCCGCCTTCTCCCAGGGCACCTGCTCGGTCGCACCGAAGAAGGCATCGCGCGGCAGGACCGCCTGTTCCAGCCTCAGCCGGGAGGACGGCGGGACGTGAACGGGCTGTCCCGTGCGCAGTTCGCCGGCGTGCGCGGCCAGGTCGGTCAGGGCCGTCAGCAGGGTCTCGGCCGTGCTGTCGTCGTCGGCGTGGGTGAACTGCGCGCTGATGCGGCGATGGTCGCCGATGTGGAGGTTGATCCGGTGGTTCTCCCGCAGCCAGTCAGCGGCCCGGTAGCCGGTGACCTCCCACGCGCTGACGTCGATGACGATCTGCAGGAGGTCGATGTCCGCTGCCTTGCCGGGCCCGCAGAAGTCCTCACGGCCGTGCACCTGCATGCCGTCGATGCGGGAGATGCGGGTGCGGACCTGTTCGGCCAGGGCGAGTGCGTCGTCGTAGAGGACCCTTCCCTGTTCGACCATCTGCCGACGCCATCCGTCCAGGGCCGCGTACATGAGGACGGAGGGGCTGGTGGTGCCGAGCAGGTCCTCGCGGCTCTTGAGCACCTCGGGTTTGATCAGATCGCCCTGGAGGTGGAAGACGGAACTCTGTTCCAGGCCGGACCCCATTTTGTGGACGGAGGTGACGCACACGTCGGCGCCGGCGTCCATGGCCCAGGTCGGCAGGTCGGGGTGGAAGGGCAGGTGGGCGCCCCATGCCTCGTCGACGACCAGGGGACGCCCGCGCTCGTGGCAGACCTCGGCGATGGCGGCGAGGTCCGAGCAGGTGCCGTAGGGGGTCGGCGTGGTCACCAGCGCTCCGCGGGCGTCGGGATGCTCGGCGAAGGCCGCCTCGAAGGCCTCGGCGGACGGCGGGTGGGCGAGGTGGCGTTCGGCGTCCCACTGCGGGTCGACCCAGACGGGGCGGATGCCCGAGAGGATCAGGCCCGAGACGACGGACTTGTGGGCGTCCCGCCCCACCAGCAGTTTCTCGTGCGGGCCGGCTACGGACAGCATCGCCGACTTCACCGACAGGGAGCTGCCACAGGTGGAGAAGAAGGCCCGGTCGGCGCCGACCGCCTCAGCCATCAGGGCCTGGGCCGCCTCCAGCACGGCGTGGGAGGACGTACGGTCGTCCAGCCCGCTGGTGGCCAGCACGTCGGAGCGGAACACCGCGTCACCGAGCACGGCGCGTACGCGGGGGTCAGTACCCCTGCCCTGCTTGTGACCCGGAGGCGTGAACGGTGTCTGCCCGCCGGCGTGGTAGGCGGCCAATGCCTCGAGGACCGGTGCCTTCGACTGGTTCATGCTCCTCGCCTGCCCGGCCGCAGCCAGTGAAAAACAGCCCGCCGACGGCGAGGCCGACCGGCTCGTAGGGACCGTGCAGGCCTTCATCGGCGACGCCCACGGCTACGACGCACCAGCACGAGCGCGACGATCACAGCGCCCGCGACGACGAGGAGCGGCGTGCGGTTGGCGCGCGCGACCGTCGCGGCCTGGCCGGCCCTTTCCAGCAACGGCTCGGGGGCCTTGTCCGCCAGGAGCTCTGCGCGGCGACGGGCCCCGCAGCGACCCCGATGGTCGATAGGGCCACGCAGCGTAAGGCAGTCTCCCCACTTGTATCGGGCCCGACAGAACTCCGGCGGAACTTCATCACGGGCTACCGGGGAATACGGGCGGGTCTCCTTCCCGGCCAGCAGGATGGGAAACAAACACGAATCGAATACATGTCCCGGTTGCAGTCGGGCAGGTGACGCTTCGGAGGTTGATAACCATGGTTCCCCTGCTTCTCGTTCTCCTGCTGGTCCTGATCCTCTTCGGTGCGGGTTTCGCGTTGAAGATACTCTGGTGGGTGGCCATCGCGGTCCTGATTCTGTGGCTGATCGGTTTCGTCGCCCGACCGAAGGGTGGTAGCGGCCGCTGGTATCGCTGGTAGCCGTACGACAACAGCGCAGTTCCGACACTGCATGGCGGTGGCCGGTCACCCCCTTCCCGGGCTTGACCGGCCACCGCCATGTCGCATCGGAAAGTTCTCGTGAACTCGTAAGCACTGAACGCAGATATCGAGAGAACGCCCCCGAGTTCCAGTTCCACCGGGACACGTACTCGGCGGTGCCGGGTACCGGGAGGAGCTGGTCACGTACTACGGCCGCAGCCCAATGAGATTCAACCGCCCTCGAATTGGAAGGCCTGAGCCAACGCGGCTTCGTGTTCCTCCACGGCTCCAGTACTCCTGGCGATCACCGCGTACCGCCAGGAGTGCCCGTCGGGCGGCGCGTCCGCATAGAGGACCACACCCTCGCCACGCTCCACATCGAACGCAAGGCGGGATGCGCGCAGCCGGGCAAGGGCTCCTTCGAAACCCATGGGGCTCCGCGTCCAGCCCTTCGACACCGACCATGCCGGATCCGGGTTGGCCGATCCCGCAGTCAACCGGGTGACCATGGTGTGCGGTGTGGTGGTGGCCGTACGGCGGATGTTGCTTTCGCTCGCGTACGCGGCGCCGCCCTCGTCCACCAACGCATCGAGTCCGAAGGGACCCACGTAGCCGTGGTCGGCCAGGTAGCGTCCCAGGGCCGTCCCCCACTCCTCGAGCTCGTCGGCCACATGTGCGAAGGACGGCGGAAGCGGGGAAGCGTACCCGGTGAAGGAGCCCTGAGCCGTACGCATCACTCCGCTGAAGAGCGCGTGTGCCCCGGAGGTGGTGACCTCCAGCTGGATGCTGACCGATTCGGCGACGTCGAGGCACTCCTCCACCACCCACATGCCCTCGGGTCCGCCGACGGTCTCGAGCGCCAGGATCGCCCCGCTGCTCAGGTCGTCACGGGACACGAAGCGCATCCCGTGCCCTCCTGCCGAGCGATCGGGCTTCACCACTACGCGCTCGTGGTCCCGCAGAAGCTCGCGGGCCACGCCTTCGACCTCCAGGCGTCGGCACACCCGTCCCGTCGGCAGCCGCATGCCCAGTTGCGCGGCCGTTTCGCGGAATCCGGTCTTCGTGTTGAGCAGCATGGTCATCTTCAGAGCGGCCTCGGCGGCCTCGATCGTGGGGTACGGATGGACCGCGAGGCGGATCTCCCGGGCGAACTCGATCGTCGACGCGTCCAACGCCGTCGGCAGCAGCGCCGCACCCCGGTCTCCGGCGAGTGCCCGGACGTGCTCGACGAGTCCGGCCTCGCGCACCGCCTGCGCCAGCGGGACGGCGCCGGCAGGGGGCACCTCGACGACCGCCACCGTTTCCGGGGAAACCCCTGTCAGGCCGTACACGTAACGCAAGAACTCCGGGCTCAGGGGCACGGGAGTGACCAGTACGTCCCCCGGCCGGAGCAGCCATGCCTTCCGCGGCGCCTGCTGGGCCCACTGCATCAGGATCTGCCCCTCGTTGAGATCCACCGCCAGGTCCGAGAGGAAGTTCGCGAACACAACGATCGGGCCCGTCTCAGTCACCGCTCTGCTCCTATGGTCGCCGCACGGCCGTCTCCGTTCAGTCTGGGGTCACCCCTCTCAGCCCCGGCCAGGCGCGGCGGGGCGTAGAAGCAGGCGGCCGTGTCCTCCAATGGCGACGCCGTCATGGCGGACACCCCACCAGCCCTGCTGTTCGGGGAGTAGGCGATCAGCTCGGCGGACATGGATTCAGCCTCTGTCGTACCAACGGCATCGGCACGCCTTCGCAGCCGAGCGGGTGACCTCAAGCGGGTACCTATCGCCCTGGGCAGCGCCGACCGGGCCGGTCCACGCCGAACCGTCCGCTCTCAGACCGGGGCGTGCCCGAGGATCCCCGTATCCCGTGCCTCCCTCTTCGTGACGGCGCCTGGCACCTGCTCACGGCTGAACGCAATCAGCTGGAGGCGAGCACTGAGTCGTCGAGGGTGCCCGTGCCCGGCAAATGGTGGCGGGCGGCGATCAGGCCGGCGTGCACGTCCGTCGTACCGGTGGCCACGCACAGGGCGCGCTCGACGGCCTCGATCTCTTTGCGCACGGGCGAGTCGCCTTCCGCGGCATCGAGGACGGACAGCGCCCAGTAGCGGTCGACGAGGCCGGGGAGCACGGCGGGGTGAGCCATCAACATGGGGGTTGCCTTTCGCCAGCGGATCCATCAGGTGGCCGTCGCCTACCCTGCCGATCACCGTTGAACCCCGCCGTGGTTTGCTCGCCCTCTGGCCGCTCACGAGGGTCGAGACGCTCATGCCTTGCCCTGCTCGGGCGCGGCTGGTTCCGGTCCCTGGCGAACCTGAGTCCATACGGGTAAGGGCCCGTAGCAAGGGCTGTCCCGTAATCCCCGGCGGGCGCACGACGACAGCTACGGCGCCTCGCTGCGTTGTCGGAACGTCCGCATACGCCCAGTATGCGGACGCCCTCCGCCTTGCGATGCACCGCATCTGACGCCGTGCGCTGATCCGCCAGGGATTACGGGACAGCCCTTAGCAGCTCGTGCGCGAACCGTCGGGCGCCGCCTCGGCGGACCACGAGAACCAGGTCCGGGCGTCCACGCCGAGCACATCCCCCGGGTCCGGCTCCACGCCGTAGATCTCGCGGAGCATTTCGGGTGATTCGAAGGCAAGAGTGATGCTCGGCCGGGCGGCGGATTCGAAGCAGAAGACGGCGATCCGGCCGTCGGGTCCCATGTCCAGGTCGTGCACCGGACGCCATCCCGCCGCCCGCGCCTCCCGGCCGTAGTACTGCAGCACTTCCTCCCTGGTCCCCCCGTACGCGTACAGCCGCTGCGCGGTGAGCCAGGCACCCGCGGTGTCGTCGACGCAGGAGGACCCGGCCCACGGGCCGCCGCCGACGGGCACGGCCCCCTGCGGACGCGACGCCAGCACGGGCAGCTCGTCGAGCTCGGCCACGGCCGACTCGGTTCCCTCGCAGGTCTCGAACGGAGGGAGGAGGGAACATCCGCTCAGACCGGTCCCGACGAGCAGCACCGCCAACAACACCCGCAGAGCAAGCATGTTCATGGCGAGATTATGACCCGGTCCGGAAACCGCGGAGCCCACGGCCGGTTCACCCGCCGAGGGCACGAGGGTCTCACTGGGATGGGAACCGCAGCCTGTCCCGCGCGCTCCATCCCGGCACAGCCCAGAACGGTCCCAGCCATCCGGATGATCATCGTGGCGCGAAATCGGCCCCGCCGAACGACGGGCGACCGCCCCGGGGAGGGCGGATGCGCCAGGTGGTCGACGTCCTGCGCCTGTCCGCACGGCCGTCGATGCTGCCGACCGGCAGGTCGCTCAGCCCGCACTCCATCGGCCGCGTCGAGGACGCCCTGGCCGTCCTCCAACGGTGCACGCCACGGCCGCTCGAGTTGGCCCACGAGTCGTGCGCGGGCCGGCCACGTCCAGCCCCCGTTGGGGACCGCGGCAGGCCGGCACGGCATGCGCGCCGTGACTGGCGAGTGCCGCTGCATCCGGTGCCCGTTTCAGCAGGACGGAAGCGGGCGCATTGCAGCGCCTGGGCCAGCTCGTCGGTCGCGGCCGCGCGGCTGTTGGCCATGGCCGTGTCGGATGTGCCGCGTGTCTGCGGTTCACCCTCCCAGGGAGCCGGCGGGCGGGCCGCTCAGTCATCGGCGATCTGCAGGGCCAAGGCGAAGTGCTCGCCGTCCGTCCCCGCGAGCAGGCTGTCGAACAGCGGGGTGAGCCCGTTCACGGCGCCGCACCCGGCGTCGTGGTTGGTCCACCAGCTTCCCTCCGACCCGAGCAGGGACACCACCCGCTCCGCCACGCACTCGGCGGCCTCGGCAGACATGTGCCGGTGGTCCGGCCATACGAGGTCAACGGCCGCGACCCCGGCGAGGAACGCGGCGGCCTCGTGCGTCTCCAACGGTTCCAGGGCGGCACAGATCTGCGGGACGGACGGCGGGGCGTACCCGGGGACGAAGCGCCGCCAGGCCTCGTCGGCCGCGACCTCGGCCAGCAGCGCACGGATCCGGGCCGCCAGCTCCGGCAGGTCGGGCTCCGGCTCGGTGAACCGCCCGGCCGCCACGTACACCCGCGTCGGCGTGGACAGTTCCGCCATGCGCGCTTCCAGCTCGGCCAGATCCCCCGTGGACTTCACAGCGGCATTCTGCCCTGCGCCCCCAGTCGGCGCCGTGGGAGGGAGGCTTGCGTAGATGTGGTCGAGGGTGGCGACTCCGTCCGCGATAGCTGATGGGCTGCCTTCTTCTGAGTGACCGCGTACCCGACGAACGTGCTGATCACGACAGTAGGTAGGCTTTGGCACATGTCGCAGCCGATACAACTCGTCGTCCTGATCACCACTCTCCCGGGCCGCGGCCAGGAACAGGTCAGTGCGTTCGAGCGTCTCGCACCGATCGTGCGGGCCGAACCGGGATGCTTGCAGTACGACATGCACCAGGTGAGCGGCACCTCGGACCGCTTCGTTCTCATCGAGCGGTGGGCGTCAAAGGAAGCGCTTGCCGCACACGACGCCACTCCCCACATGATCGAAGCCGACGCAGCCAGCCCGGCGTTCCGAGCGGGACCCGCAGAGGTCATCCAGCTCGTCGCCGAACCCCTGGCCTGATCGGGTCGGAAGCCGCGCACCGTGCGGCCGACCGGGAGCGCCGCACTCTCACGGAGTACAAGCCTCGGCGATCGACGCGCTGTTCTCGTAGAGATGGTGCCGGGTGATCCGGCCGTCCTCGACGGTGAGGCGCAACGCGAACGGGCCCTCGAAGGACTTCGCCGTCAGGCGTACGGTCCCCGCCAAGCGCCCCATCAAGACCGCGTCGGTGCCGTCAACGAGGAGCGTATCGACGGAGGCGCGCGCATCCTCCGGCACGGTGTGCTCCATCAACTCCGCGAACTGGGCGGCGCATTCTGCGGCGGTGGATCGCGGGCGGATCCACGGGGCGGCGGGGTTCTCGGCGAGCAACCAGTCGACCTCGTCGGCGAAAAGCGCGACAAGTCGCCTGGTGTCCCCGGCCGCCCGGGCGGCGAGGAACTCCTGTACGACGGCCCGGGTGGCCTCGGCGACGGAACTCGCAATGGTGACTGAACTGGCCGTGGATTTGGCGGACATGGGACTCTCCTCGCGGCTGCGGCCGGATCCCGGCGGGGGTACCCGTCGGCGTGCTTGATCCTGCCGGTAGAGGTCAGGGCGGTCGATTACCCCGGGGGTAATGAGCGTCCAGCAGTGGCCGGGCGTACCCTCCTTCGGACCTGACAGCCACCACCAGGGTGGAAGAGTTGACTCCCACGCGCGATCGCCCCTCCCCAGACATCCAGGGCGGAGGCCGCGTCCGCGTCGACGGCGAGATCCTCGGAGAGGAACAAGCTGGTCTCCCGGTCCTTCGTGCGGCGCGGGCCGGGCTCCGCATCGTGGATACCGCGCCTCATCGGGGGAAGTGTCCTCGGACCGGAACGGTTCGTCGAAGGGATTGACGAGATGCGTGCTCTGACCTTCGTTGTCGGTACGGGGCGCAGTGGGTCGACCGCGCTGTCGGGCATCCTCAACGCGCATCCGGACGTGCTCAGCTTGAACGAGCTGCTGTCGTCGGTGCAGAGCCGGGGCTTGCCCGAGGGCCTCCTCGACGGCGGGGAGTTCTGGCGCCTCCTGGCCGATCCCAATCCCCTGTTCGAGCGGATGATCCGCAACGGAGTACCCATGCCGGAATTCCTCTACACGCGCCGTCCCGGGCGCTTCGCGACCGAGACGACCGGAATTCCCGCCCTGTCCCTGATGGTCCTCCCGCACCTGACCGAAGATCCGGACGGCCTGTTCGACGCACTGGAGAAGCAGGTGTGCGGATGGCCCGGGCGCACCGCCGCCGGACATTACGAGGCTCTGTTCGACCTGCTGTGCGAGCGGTTCGGGCGTACGGCCGCGGTCGAGCGGTCGGGCTACTCGCTGGAGCGGGTACCGCTGCTGCGGAGGACCTTCCCGCAGGCACGCTTCGTCCACCTCTTCAGGAACGGGCCCGACTGCGCCCTGTCCATGAGCCGACACACGGGCTACCGGCTGATCTTCCTGCTGCGGGAGATCCTCGCCCGGAGCGGCGCCGAGCGCGTCGAGGACCTGACCGAGGAACAAGTCCGCTCCCTGCCGCCTGAGCTGTCGCCGCTGCTGACCGAGCGGTTCGACTCCGCACTGGTACTGGACCGTGAGCTGCCGGCGGCGGGCTTCGCCGCGCTGTGGTCGGAGCTCGTCGTGCGGGGTGTGGCCCTTCTCGAGGACGTGCCCGCGCCGATGCGGACCACGCTCTCCTACGAGGACCTCCTCGAGGACCCCCGCCGGGAACTGACGCGCCTGGCAGACTTCATCGGCGTCGAGCCGCTCCCGCGATGGCTCGACACCGGGACCTCGCGCCTGGACGGCGGCCGGCGGGGCACTTCCCGGCGGCTGCCCGCGGCCGAACTCGCCGCGCTGCGGGAAGGATGTGCCCCCGGGGAGCGGGCCCTGACCAACGCACACGGGTGACAGCGCCGCCACGCAACCGCCGCGCGACGGCCGGTATACCTCTGGAGCGTGTCGACGACGTGCCGCTCGCGCCCATTGCACACGATCGCGACAGTTCCGGCAGGGCTGACACTCATGATCGGGCTTCCCCCGGGCGGGGGAAGCCCGATGATCCGTGGGATGGATGTGAGCAGCGCCGGTGACCCGGAATCTTGGAGCGTCGGCAATCCGGACATACGGGGGTCACGGTGGTTGTTCCTGCGAACTCGGAGCTAAGTGGCGTTCCTGAGCCACCGACCGCAAGCCCGGGGCGGATGTTGTGGTGGCGGCGGTGGCCTGTGTGGGCGCCCATGATCGCTGCAGTGTGGAGCGTGCTGTACGCCGCTGTCGAGGTCACCTGGGCGGTGACGGGCACCACCGTGCTGTGGAAGGAGCACTCCGCGTACGCGCCGGGGGTCCAGTTCTTCCTGGCGGCCCTCGCGCTCCTGGCCGGCGGCGCCTGCCTGGCCAGCACCCGAACTCTCGCCAAGCTCGGCCGGGTTGTGGTGGCGACGGCGCTGATCGTGGCGCTCCCGGTGTTCGTCGTGGCAATGGCCGGGCTGCCGATCCATTTCGTGGCAATTGCGACGCTCTCGGGGGTCGAGAGCGCCACCGGACTGGCCCAGGTGCTGCTGAACACCGCCGGTGCCGCCCTCCTGTTCCTCGTCGGTTTGTCGTACCGCCGACGGCTGCGCGGAGACTGCCCGCGGTGCGGGCAGCCGCACGCCGGCGCAGCCGACGGCCCGCTTGCCCACCCGGCCGCCTCCCGAGCCCCGAGGCGGACCCGCGTCGCGGTGTACCTGCTCATGGGCGGACTTCTGCCGTGGGCGGGAGCCAAGACCATCTGGACGCTGGGCGGCAACGCGCTCGGCGTCGAGGGCGATGACTGGCAGAGGACGACGAGCGCCGGCGCGTCGGGGCCGTCGAAGGCAACCGCGTCGGCGGGGATCGACGTGACCGTGCTGGCCGCGATGGTCGGGGTCTTCCTGCTCCTGGGGTTGCTGTACGCGTGGGGGCAGGTGTTCCCCCGCTGGACGCTGGTCCTGTCCGGACGACGGGTCCCGCGCCTGCTGCCCTTGATCCCCGCCTGGCTGACCGGCATCCCCCTGGCGATGTACGGCGCCGTCCTCATCGTCATGGCCCCGCTCATGGCCGTCGGCGTGCTGCCCAAGATCAAGCCGTCCCCGCCGTTCACCACCAGTTCGGGAATCACCTGGATGGTCGAGTTCGGCGGCCTGGGATTCGCCGGTCTGGGCCTCGGCCTCGTCGTGGCCGCCCGCTCCTATGCCGCCCGCACCCACCCCGTCTGTGCCAGCGCCACGGCAGCGGAGAGGCCCAAGTAGCCGGGTACCGGAATGTCAGCTTCCCGCCGGCGATCAGTGAGCAGCCGCGGCGGTCCCGGTCAAAGCACGCAAGATCGCCCGTCAGGCCGACTGGGCTTTCGCAGCCCGGCACCGACCGCGATCACCCGAGCAGGACTCCCGCTCGGTCGACGAACCCCGCGATCGGTACGACAACGGCCTCTCAGCAGGAGCGGTGCTCTCACCAGGGTGTGTCAGGACGCGGGGCACATGGTCGCACGCAATGCGACGTTGATGGCTTTGCCCTGACCGTCGGTGAGCGGGTGGGCATCGTTGCCGAAGCGCTGTGCGGCGGAGTGGTCTACGTTTTGAGCCCCGCCGTTGAGTGCGGAGCATTGGTTGCGGCCTGCGTCGATCGCCTTGTCGGGATCCGCGGCAGCGTTCAGCGCGACGGCCTTGATCGCTGCGAGGTACGCCTCGCGCTCTGCGCCGGTGGGCTTCGGCGGAATGCCGTTCACGGGCTTGCCGGCCGATGCGGTCGCTGACTGCGCGGGCTTGGGCGCGGTCGTGGTGGCGGTCGGCGGCGTGCTGGGTGCGGCCTTGTCGTCGCTGCTGTCCCCACAGGCAGTCAGCGACGCGGCGAGCGTGGCCGCGACGAGAACGGCGATGGCCGTCGTGCGCTTCATGGTTCCCCTTCGTCCCGTGTACGTGTCGCCTGTGTGACACGCGGGCGGGACGGGAGGTTGTACGCGGGAGGGGCTCCCCGTTGATCACCCCGCCGCAGACTCGCCGCGCGCCCGGCAGGCCGTCGAGCGGGACGTAGGCGTGGCCTGACGGGCCGGCCACTTCGCACTCGGCGGCCGGGAGCTTGATCAGTCGTCCTCGAGTCGCTGGGAGATCGCAGAAAACTCTTCGGTGCTGCCTACCGGGCGGCTGAACGGCACGGCGGCTGGTGGGCGCTGCGGACTACGCAGCGAGCGCCGCGGGCTCGCCGAGGTGGGCGGCCGCGGTCCGCCAGGCGCCGGTGACCGCAGTCCGGGCCCGCGTCGTGCACACCTGGTGGTCGCCGATCAGCTGAAGCGGAGCTCCCACGTGCACGTGCAGGTCCGGACGACGCAGCGGTGCGGTGGCGAGCCCCGCGAGCTGTTTGGCGACCCTGCCGGAGGTGATGCGCCGGGCGCCGGCCTGGCCCACGGGGACGATAGGCGCGCCCGTGCGCTCGGCGAGGCGGGCGAGGCCGCTTCGGAAGGTACCGGGGGCGGCCTCGGCGGCGTCCGTACGGCGTGGCAGGCCACCCTCCGCGTAGATAAGGACCAGCCGCCCCTGTTCAAGAGCATCCGTAGCGGCGTCGAGAGCGGCCGCGGCCCGCGCGTCCCCGCGGAACACCGGGATGTGGCCCCCGCCGGCAAGGGCGCGGCCGAGCAGCGGAACGCGCCAGAGGCCGGCGGCCGCCATCACGACCGGCTCGGCGCCGAGGCGGTGCAGGGCAGCGAGCACGATGGCCGGATCCGCGAGCGAAGTGTGGTTCGCGGCGATGATGCTGCCCGGCGCAAGCACGGTATCGGTGTCGGTGGTCACCGACAGGCGCCCGAATGCGGGCACCAGGATGTCGGCAATGCTGCTGAGCATGGAAGATCTCCCGGTCTCGACAGTGGTGATCCTCATCGTCGGGTGACCGGTGCCGCTGGAGCGTGAGTCTTCCTACTCATCTTGGCGTGCCCACCGTACCCAGCGTGGGTGCCGGCGCCCGCCTGGTCGCCGGCGGCCGGCGCGGGTGCGTCCGTCGCAGGCTTGCGGAAGGCCGCCCATGCGTCGGTCGGCTGTTCCCTCAGCTGAAAGCAAGGCCGGCTGGAGGCAGTTGACAGCAGCGGATCGGTTGCGACCGACGCGATGCCGTCCTGCCCTCCGGGCTTACGGAACTGCGACTGCTCCCAGGTGTAGGTGTTGAAGACCTTCTCGGCCTGCTCCCTCGCAATGACCAACGTTGCCGTGGGTGACGGCGCGGTCGATGGCGCGGGCGCGTGCGCCTTCGCATCCGTCTTCGACGGCGTACACCCGGACATCGCGACGGCACAAGCAGTCACCACACCGACGACGCCCACCCCCAGCCGCCGCCCACCAGCCACCGGACCAGGTATGGAGATCACCCACCCGAACGCACCCAACGAAACAGCGCCGATCCAAACACGAGGAAAGGACACCCGATGCCACCGGGTCCGCGTCACACGTACGGCGGGATGCCGCGGGGGACGCCCCAGGCCATCACAGGAAACCACCCTGTCGGCGGGATCAGCTGGAATGCGCCGAGCCTTCTCGGGACGTGGGATCGCGGTGCGGGAGAGGTGGCAAGTGTGGCTGGGGGCCTGCGGGTGTCGGCGGTCGCGCATCTGACCGGCCCCCAGTCACACCAGTGCTCAGGCTCACCGCAGGACCAGCCCAGGCCGAGGCCGCCGGTGCCCCACGTCCCGCACCTGCCGCCCGTCCCTGTGGGTCTGCCGGGTGACGGCAGGTCAGGTCAGGGCGGCGATCACTTCCCTGGCCGCCCGCTCCCCCTCCGTCGCCCCGCCCTCCATGAAGCCCTGGAAGTCGTAGCTGCAGTGCTCGCCGCCGATGTGGATGCGGCCCTGCGCGGTGCCCTCGTACTTGGCGTACTTGTGCAGGTAGCCGGTCGGCCAGTACGAGTACGCGCCGAGCGAGTACGGGTTGCGGTGCCAGGCAGACAGCTGCGCCCGACCGGTCCAGGCCGCCTTGGTGCCGGGGAAGAAGGCGTCGATCCCGGTGAGCATCCGGCTCGCGAGGGCACGTACGTAGGGGTCGGAATCGGTGGCGAAGGGGCTGCCGGGGGTGAGCGAGCCGGCCAGGCTTCCGCCACCGTACTGGAGGAGGATGCCCCCGTTGCCCGGCTGAACCCTGGTGGTGTCCCAGGTCTGCTGGACATCGCTGTCGGTGAAACAATCGCCGGCGGAAACCCCTGGCCAGGGGCCGCTGCCGCGCCAAGGGCGGCTGGTGAACTGCATGTTGAGCTTGGTGCAGTAGCCCATGCGGGCGTCCCGCAGCAGGTTCTTCATCAACGGGTCGAAGCCGGCCGCGGTGATGTCGATCCGCTGGAGGATCGGCAGCGGCAGGCACAGTACGGTGTGATCGGCCACGACCGTGCGGGTGGCGCCCGCGTCGTTGAAGGTCAGCGTCTGGGTGCCGTCGGCGGAGACGCGTACGGCGACCAGCTCGCGGCCCATGACGAGCGATCCGGCGGGCAGGGCCCGGGCCATGGCGTTCGGCAGCTGGTCGTTGCCGCCGGTGATGTGGTAGCGCTCGTTGGACAGGCCCCAGACGTTGAAGTTGCCCGGGTTGGGCTGGTAGCCCATCAGCAGGACGAGCGCCAACGCCGACTGCTGGTCGGTGTCGGCCCCGTACTCGACGTTGTACGCCACGTCGATGAAGCGGCCCAGCTGTGAGCCGTGCCCGCCGGGGATCCGGGTCTCGATCCACTCGTACAGGGTCATGTTGTCGAGCGCGGTCCCCGCCGGGGTCGAAGAGTTCCAGGAGACTTCGCCGGCCGCCTGGAGGTCCCGGTGCAGCGCCTGGTAGACGGCCTTGAAGTCCTCGTCCGCCTGGCTGCGCGCATAGTAGACCCCGTTGAACCGGAGGACTTCCTCGGCGCCGTTCGGCCCGCCGCCGAGGAAGTCCTCGACGGGCAGGTTGAAGCGGCGGCACAGCTCCAGGATCTTCTTGTGGCTGGTGTCGATCAGCTCGCCGCCGATCTCGGAGGTCTGCCCGTACGCCCACAGGGAGCGCTGGCTCCACATCCGGCCACCGACACGGTTCGGATCGGCTTCGTAGAGCGTGCAGGCGACGCCCGCGTCCTGGAGGGTGAGGGCAGCGGTCAGCCCCGAGATCCCGGCGCCCACCACGGCCACGCGGGCGGGTGTGACGGGCTTCTTCTCGGGCAGGGCCTCCGCAGCACGGGCGCTCGCGGAGGCGCCCGCCGCCGAGGCGACGGCGGAGCCGAGCCCGAGGGCGGCGGCCCGGCCCAGGAGCTGGCGGCGGGTGGAGCCGCGGACCTCGGCCACGGGCAGGCCGAGCCGGCGGGCGGCGGCGTGTTCGGCGGCGAGCCGACGGAGCTCGTGCATCAGTGGCGTACGGGCCATGGTGGTGGCTCCTCGTCAGATGTTCGCGGCGGAGGGGGTGGGGGTGCCGGTGAGCTCGTCGGTGCGTTCGGTCGCGTCCTCCAGGACGACGCGGCCGATGATCGCGTAGCGCTCGGGGGCCTTGTACTTGAGCCACAGGCCGAGTCCGAGGCCGCCGAAGAAGACGACCCCGACGATCCACGGGATCAGCGTGAAGAAGAACGAGTCGGCGGCCAGCCCGGCCGCCGTCCGCATGTTGACCAGCAGCAGGACGACCACGGCGGCCATGGCGATGCCGCCGGCCAGCGGAGCCGTGAAGGTTCGGAACCAGTGCCGGTCCTCGGGATGGTTCTTGCGGAAGTAGCCGATCACGGCGAATGAGCACAGCGTCTGGACGATGAGGATCGCCATCGTGCCGAGGATCGCGAGCAGCGTGTACAGGTGGATGTACGGGTCCTGTCCGGTCAGCCAGAACAGCGCGACCAGGCCGGTGGCAATGGCCGTCTGCATCACGGAGGAGACGTACGGGGACCCGTGCTTGACGTGCGTACGGCCCAGAGCCGGGTGCAGGAAGCCCTCGCGGCCGATGGCGTAGAGGTAGCGGGCGGCGCACTGGTGGAAGGCCATGCCGCAGGCGAAGGAGCCGGTGAGCAGCAGCCATTGGAAGGCGTCCACGGCCCATCCGCCGATGAAGGTCCGGGTGGGCGCGAAGAACAGGTCGAGCGGGCTGGCGGAGGCGGAGAGCTCCACCGACTCGGCGAGGCCGTTACCCGCGATGGTCATCCAGGAGACGTAGATGTAGAAGAGACCGACGCCGATGACCGAGATCAGGGTGGCCTTGGGGATGACCCGCTTCGGGTCGCGGGACTCCTCCCCGTACATGGCGGTGGATTCGAAGCCGACCCAGGACCAGAACGCGAAGAAGAGCCCGAGTCCGGCGGAGGTTCCGGTGAAGGCGTTCTTCGGGTTCACGGGCTCGAGAGGGATCGCGTCCGGGCCGCCGCCCGCGACCAGTACGGCGGTTGCGACGGCGAACAGGACGGCGATCTCGGCGACGAGCATCACCCCCAGCGCCTTGGCGGTGAGGTTGATGTCGAAATGCGCGAGGACGGCGGTGACCGCCAGCATGGCGGCTGCGTAGACGATCCAGGGCAGGTCGATGCCGAGTTGGTCGTGGACGGTGGTCTTGGTGAAGTAGGAGAAGACACCGACGATCGAGGCCTCGAAGACGATGTAGGCGAGGACCGCGAGCATGCCGGAGGCCATCCCGGCGATCCGGCCGAGGCCGTGTGAGATGTACCCGTAGAAGGCGCCGGCCGCGGTGATCCGCTTGGCCATGGCGACGTAGCCGACGGCGAAGACGGTCAGTACTGCGGTCGCGAACAGGTAGCCGGCGGGGGCGCCGGTCCCATTGCCGAAGCCCACGGCGATGGGGAGGTTCCCGGTCATCGCGGTGATGGGGGCGGCGGTGGCCACGGCCATGAAGACGACGCCCACCAGGCCCACCGAATTGGCTTTGAGCCGCTGCACCTGGGGTGCGCCGCCGCCCGTGCCGGTATCCGTGCTCATAGATCCTCGTTCCTGTCGTGAGGGCGCTCACTCTCACCCCGCGTGACGTGCGCCACAATCGGCAGTCGGCCGGTTAAATGCCATGCAGATACGACGAGTTGTCGAGTGGGACGGGCATGGGGCGATCCCGTGACCCCCGTGGCCCCCGGGGCCGTCGGCGGTAGCGGCCGAGCGGCTCTCCCGGGCAGGGGGGTGGTCTCACGGGCCGCCGCCCTTGCGTCAGTTCGCCGAGTGGAGCGGGGCCGTCCTTGTCAGCGCTGGGACGGCTTGGTCCACGTACGCGACGCAGAGTCGGAGTTACGGCTTCGCGCCCAGCGGGCGGCGTTCCCTTCAGCGTAGGACGACAACGCGACGTCGAGCGCCTGGAGGAGACGACGGGCCGGCAACTGCCGTGCATCCTGCGGGGTGCGCGACCGCGCCGTCGGATTCATGGACAGCCAGGGTGCGACGCTGCTCCGGGAGCCGTAGGCGGGCAGGACGGCCCCGACGCGTCATTTGGGAGAAGGAGGATTCCGGCCCCGTAGCGCCCTTCTTCGATGCCACGCGGGCGCAGGACGTCGCCCACGCTCACCGCTCCCTGCGTTACCCCGGCGAGCAGTTCCGTGCCACCGATGTGACCAGTGCGGTAATTGTCGGCCCAGCGGACGAACTCTCCAGGGGTGGTCTGGATGGATCCGTCTCCGTACTGTTTCCAGGGGGATGAATTGGGAGTGAAGGAGCCGTCCTTCTCGTCGTACGACTTCGCCTTGCCGGGAACATCCACCGCAGGGGACAACGTCATGCGCAGGTGCAGGGGCGTGAAGAATTCCTGTTGGAGGAAGGCCGGGAACGGGGCAGCAGGCGTCGGGCGCCGGCAGGCGGTGTGAGCCGCAAGGCGTTGATACTTCAGGGGCACGGACGCACCCGCTGGTCCGGGCCAGGGGGAGCGAAGGTCAGGCCGTTCTCATCGAGGGCGTTGAACACCGTCAGTCGGGCGTCGGCGAAGACGAAGCTCACGTCCGTGGTGCTGCCGGCGATGTTGTCCACCTTCCATTCGAGCAGTTCGGCACCCTGCAGCGTCATTCCGCGGATCGTCTGCAAGTCGGGCAGCACATCAGGCCGCCACTCCAGGTCGAACCCGGTCCAGGTGACCGGACGGGAGGGGTTGATCGTGTTCCAGGTCAGGGAGAGGTCATCGAATTTCTGGTGATTGATCTCCACTTGCACACCATCGAAGTCCAGCAGTACTGGGCAGTCAGGGAACCATTCATCGTCCACGAGGTCCCACACCATCCAGACCCTCGTCAGGGGACGGCCTCTCAGCGCGTGGAGGCGAGGCCCGTGCGTCCGCGCCACGAGGCCTGGGCCGTTCAGCCAGAGCGGGTGATATCCCTCAATGCCAAAATCGAACACAGGTGCATCATGGCAGGTCGAGTACCAGGATTCGCGTCAGGCGTCACAAGATCTCCGATGGAGCCGAATCACGTGACGCTGATCGTGGGGTACTGCGTGACGCTGACAGGCCCGGTCGCCGCGGCTCGTACCGAGCGGATACGCCTGCGGAACGCGCCGCAAACCCGTGCCTTCCGGCGGGGCCTCCGGCAGGCCGGCGCCTCGCGGTGTCGCGGGACGCCAAGTGGGCCGCAGCGGACCGCCAGTACGGCAGTGGGCCGTGCGGATGCTGCGCGTTCTCCAGGCCGTCTCTGGACCGGCGGTCAGCCGAGCCAGACGATGGCCAGGACGGACAGGTGCCGTGTGAGCTGGTTGATCACGTAGACGACGGACAGTTGTCCGATGGAGGCGGCCCGGATGTCCTCGCCCTCGGGATCACCGGTATCCCACTGCGGCCAGCCCCAGGGGGAGCGGGTCGCGAGGTCGAGGACATCCCGGATCATCTGCGTCGCGGGCTCGGGAAGGTCGGTGAGCGTCTTCGCCGTGTGCGGGGATATTCGCACCGTCCAGGGCGTACTGGTCACTGGCGGTTCCGCAGGACGTCCTCGAGGGCGACGAAGCCGCTCTCGTCACGACCGGAGTCGGTGTACGCGTCGACGGCCGGGGCCGAGGCGACGCGCATCTGCCAGGTACGGACGACGTCGTGCAGCGGGGTGAGTGAGTACGAGTGACGGGAGTCTTCCAGGGCCTTGGCCCAGTCACGCTCGAAGGCCGGCACCCATTGCTCGGCACGGCGGTCGACACGCAGCTGCTCGCGCAACTGGGCCGCGGCGGCCGGGGCCGGCACGGGCGGCGGGGCGGGTGCGTACTCGGGCTGAGCACTCATGGCGTCCTCCAACGATCCTGTTCGACACCCTAGCGAAGTCAAGGGCCCAGCGGCCTCGTTCGTCCTACCCGCTGCCGCCGCCACAAGAGGCGACTTCCTCCTTCCGGGGCAGCATCGAATCAGCCGCGGGAGACACACCCATGATGGACGGTCAGGGACCGGAGCGCAGGCTGTCGCCGTCGGCCTCTCGGGCGGGTGCCTGCGGAGTTGCTCGACTTGATTCCGCGGGCGGACCCCGCCCTGACCTGGAGGGGCTTCGACAGCTACTGCCGGATCAACCAACGTTCACCTGCCCACGACGGCAGGTAGGCACTGGCCCGCCCCTGCAACCGTGCGTCGGGCTTCCACGTCCAGAGTGCATGAGGGAAAACACACTACGGCGGACCGGCATGGAGCCGAGAGGCGAGCGTCGGGCCAGATACGTCCTCGCCGGCCTCGGTGCAGCGACCGGGCTGGCCATCTGGGCACCACGGGCGGCGTTCAGTATCGACGGGGGATTCGAGGGCCACGCCCGCGATCTGAGCGTGGTCTTCGTCGACCTGCCGCTCATCCTGCTCGGCGGCGCGCTGTTGCCGCTCCTCTCCTGGGCCTTGGCCATCAGGCGGGTGCCGCCGTGGGCTGCGGCAGTCGCGGCCTTGGCCGCGCTCGCGCTCGGAGGGTGGGGTCTCACCGAGTGGTGGACCCCCCGTCAGCATCCAGACCCCGGCTACGACATACCCGGGATGTGACGGCGTCCGTTCGTCGCCACACTCCCGTCGACCGGGCCGGCCCAAACGAGCGGGTGGCCCTGGCTTGTGGGGCGGCTCCGTCCCGAAGGGCGGTCGGTGACAGACATGGGTCCATTTGGCTTCTGATATCCCGTACCACGGCGCGCCCACCTGCTCCGGCATCAACAGGCGTCGATCGGGCGCCCCTCTGCAAGGTGATAAGCCGCTTGGGTGTCGAGGAGCAGCAACACGAGAGGAGGATGGTAGCGGCGAGGAGCCGGCCGGCCTCAGAACATGGTGTTGTCGTTCTGGGAGGTGGGTGGGACGACCTGCAGGACGTCCCAGTGCTCGACGATCCTGCCGTCCTGGTCGAAGCGGAAGATGTCGATGCCTGCGTACTCCTCGCCGGGCCAGGTCTGATGGCAGTGCAGGACAACGTGGTCGCCTTCGGCAACGGCGCGCTTGAACTCGACGTGCTTGCCGGGGTATTCGGCGGCCATGCGTTCGAAGTAGTCGACGAACGCTTGCTTGCCGTCGGCTACGTGCGGGTTGTGCTGGATGTACGTGTCGCCGGCGTACCGGTCGATGGCCTCGGCGGGGCGGCACTGGTTGAACATCAGGTCGTAGAACGCCATGGCGCTGGACTTGTTCTTCTCTGAGTCGCTCATGACGTGACCGTAGTACAGCTGCGGACGTCGACCCTCGCGGCTCCACTGCACCAGCCCGCCGCAAGTGGAGCACGCCCCCGAAACGCAGGGACCCGACGCCACCGACCGGCAGCAGCACCCTGTGCGGCTGCCGGTCGTCCCGCCGCGTCTCCGGAGATCCCGTACGGGCGGTCCTACTTGTCGGCGACGAGCTTGCCCGCCGCGCCCCAGCTGTCCGCCGGGACCTCGTGGATCCACACCTGGACGGTCTCGGCAGGGATCTTGTACGCGTCGACGAAGGCGTCCGTGACCCGCTTGACGAGCTCGCGCTTCAGCTCGACATCGCGGGGACCCTGCTGAACGGTGACGATGGGCATGATCGAACTCCCTTGCCAGCGGCGGCTTCCCGGCCTTTCCGGGTCACTCACCGGCATGACCCCAGTCCATCGGATCCGTGCGGCCCGACCAAGGAGCAGACCGCGACCGCAACGATCAGCTCTCGTGATCGTTGCTGGTCGGGAGTGGTGTGAGTGCCTTCAGGAGTACCTCGAGAGCAGCGGGCGGGGTCTCGCGCCGGACGGCCAGGCCGATGGGCAGGGCCAGGCCGGGGGCACGGAACGGGCGGAAGGCGACCCGGGGGCTGAGCAGCACGCGTGCGTGGGCCGCGTACACCGCGGTCCACATCGGTACGGGACCGGCACCGATGGTGGCGAGGGTGTCCTGCAGCGAGCCGCTGACCGGTCCGGGCAACGGCTCGAAGCCGGCCGAGTGGCAGGCTCCGACGACCAGGTCGACGAGGGCCGGGTTGTTGCGGCGGGCGGTTATGCAGAGCCGCAGGCCAGCCAGATCGGAGATGGCCAGTTCCGTCTCGCGGGCGAGTGGATGCGCCGCCGGGAGGGCTGCTACCAGGGGGTCTTCCCACAGCGGCAGGATCCGCACCCCCGGGGCGGGCTCCAGGGAACGTATGAACGCGGCGTCAAGGCGGCCGTCCGCGACCTGCTCCAGGCGGTCGCGGGTGGGGGCCGAAACCAGCTGGACCGCGGTCTCGGGGGCGAGGACGGCCAGGTCGCCGAGCACCCGGTCCAGGTATTCACCGAGGCCGGTGCTGGAACCCAGGCGCAGGCGCAGGCCGGCACCTTCCCGGACGGCGGCCCTGGCCCGTTCGGCGGCGGCGAGCACCGCCCGGGCCTCGGGCAGCAGCCGCTCCCCCGCGCCGGTGAGTCGAACGTGGCGTGGCGAGCGGTCGAAGAGATCGGCCCCCAGCTCCCTTTCCAGCCGCCGCACTTGCTGGCTGACCGCCGATTGCACGATGTGCAGCCGGTCGGCGGCCCGGCCGAAGTGCAGTTCCTCGGCCACGGTAACGAAGTAGCTCAGCTGCCGCAGTTCCATCTGCCGACTGTATCCGTCGAGGTCAGACGACCATCCGGCGGAGCACGCAGGCGGTCGCGGCCAGGAACGGCGCCAAGTGCTTCGTGGCCACAGCGGCCACGGGGAAATGACCGAGGTCGCCGTGAGGGGAGGGAAGAGGCGTTGCGCGGGAAGGATGGCGGCTGCGTGATCCACGAGTGGACGACACGCCGAGCACGTTCCCGAACTCACTGCCGGCCCTGCGTGCCGCGCGCGCCGAGCGGGCTTCGCATGTCCTGTGGTCAGCCCTCACCCTCAACATCGCCCGCACACATGGCAGTACGGCGATGTTGCGCTGTGGATGAAAAGCTTTGGCCGTCGATCAGTACCGGGCTAGCTTTGCCGCATGCGCGAGTTGATCACCGACGACCGTCGGACGTTGGCAGTGGAGGAATGGGGCGACCCCACCGGGACACCGGTCGTCTACCTGCACGGCAGCCCGATGAGCCGACTGGCCCGATACCCCGACGATTCCCTGTTCCACGAGCTCGGCGTCCGGCTGATCACCTATGACCGGCCCGGGTTCGGCGGCTCCACACCGAAGCCGGGGCGTCGGGTCATCGATGCCGCCGCTGACGTCGCCGCCATCACCGCCGCACTCGGCCTGGACCGCTTCGCGGTGTTCGGGGTGTCCGGAGGCGGCCCGCACGCCATGGCTTTCGCCGCCCGGCATCCCGAACGGGTGACGCGGCTGGGGGCGCTGGCGAGCCCGGCCCCGCGTGACGCCGCCGGGCTGGACTGGACCGCCGGCATGAGCGAGGGAAACCGCCACAGCGCCGCCGTGGCGTTGACCGGGAGGCAGGCCGTCACGGAACACCTGGCGAATCTCGGAACGGCCGACTTCCCGCCGCTGCCGGAGATCGAACAGACCGTCCTCTCCCGACCGGAGATCAGCGCGATGATGGGCGCGGCGTTCGCCGAAGCGGTCCGGCCGGGGCTCGACGGCTGGGTGGACGACGTCTCCGCCATCTTCGGTACGGAATGGGGCTTCGACCCGGCAGACATCACGGTCCCGACGCGGATCTGGCACGGTGGCCTCGACACCCTGGTGCCCCCAGCGCACGGCGAGTGGCTCGCCGCACGCATGCCGACCGCGACGCTGATCAGACAAGCCGATGCCGGCCACGGCGGCCACTTCGACGCCACTCCCGCGATGCTCGCCTGGCTGATCAGCGACCTCAACGGCGAGGCCCACGCCCCCGGAAGCTGACCTCGAGATCACCATGGTGGTGCCCGGGGCAGCCGAGGGAGTGGCTGCCGTATGAGGGCACAATGGTCCCGTGGGCGCTCAAATCAAGATCTTCAGGCTCTTCAGCTACCAGCCTTGCGGGCACGAACTGCTGGTGCGTGTTGTCCGGCCCGCTGCACCGAACGCCGATCAAGGGGCGTTGGATGCCGCCGACGACGTCGCCGACTCGGCGACGGAACATCTGTGCACTCGGTGGGAGCAGCGGCGCTTGCAGACCCAGTGTCCACACCAGCACACGTCGAACCTGGTCGCTGAGATGCAGGAGGAACCGGTCGGGGAGGACCTCCTCGGCTCTGGTGGCCGTCAGCTCGGGATATGGGCGGCGAGGACGGAGTACGGCGCGCCGTGGATGGTCCTCGGGACCGCAGCGACCGAAGCGGAGTTCTGGCAACAGGTCCGAGACGACCCCGACCTGCTCCATCTCGGCCCCCTGGCGCCCGCCGAACGGCGCCAGGTCCATTTCCTCACCGACGAGGACGTGGAGCGCTGAGCGTACGCGCTGCCGCCTGGTGGCGCGCGGATGCGGGACCGGTCGGCCATGGCCGGGGCGCGTCCGGCTGTCATCCGGTGCGGCCCGCGGCCTCCGTCCCGGTGTCGAGGGCGGCCAGGACCCGGTCGGGGGTCAAGGGCAGTTCCCGCAGCCGCCGGCCGGTGGCGTGGCACACGGCGTTGCCGATCGCGGCGGCGGTGCCGACGATGCCGATCTCCCCGATGCCCTTGCTGCCCATCGGATTGAGGTGCTTGTCGTGCTCGTCGATCCAGTGGGCCTCGAGGGCGAGCACGTCCGCGTTCGCCGGCACGTGGTAGGCGGCCAGGTCCCGCTCCGCGAAGTCGCCGAACGCCGGGTCCAGCCCGCTGTGCTCGGTCAGCGCCATGCCCAGGCCCATCACCATCCCCCCGATGAGCTGGGAGCGGGCGGTACGCGGGTTGAGGATGCGGCCGGCGGCGAAGACGCCGAGCAGCCTGCGGACGCGCACCTCACCCGTGACGGTGTCGGCCTGGACCTCGGCGAAGTGCGCCCCGAACGAGTGGCGCGCGTACGGGGACTTCTGCTTCGCGGACTGGGTGGTGTCGGCGGACGCGGAGAGCCCGGCGGCGGGCAGCGGCCCCTGGTGCCCGGCCAGCCGGCCCGTCAACGCGGTGCAGGCGTCGTGCACCGCCCAGCCCCAGGACGCCGTTCCGGTGGAGCCGCCGGCGACGGGGCCGGGAGGCAGCGCGCTGTTGCCGATGGCCAGCGAGACGGCGTCGAGCGGGACGTGCAGGGCGTCGGCGGCGATCTGTGCCAGGACCGTCCGGGCGCCGGTGCCGATGTCGGTGGCGTTGACCTCGACCAGGTAGCTCCCGTCGGGGCGGGCGTGGGCCCGGGCGCCCGAAGGGGCGATGTAGACGGGGTAGGTGGCGGCGGCCACGCCGGCGCCGATGAGGAACGGCCCCTCGCGGCGGGGCGGCCGGCGGCCGGCCCAGCCGAACCGGCGTGCGCCCTCGCGCAGGCACTCCACGAGGTGGCGGCTGCTGAACGGGCGGCCGCTGTCGGGCTCGGTGGCCGGGTCGTTGCGCACCCGCAGCTCGACGGGGTCCATGCCGAGGGCGTCGGCCAGCTCGTCCATCGCCGACTCCAGGGCGTACATGCCCGGGGTTTCGCCGGGGGCACGCATCCAGGAGGGCGTGGGCACGTCGAGCGCAGTGACGCGGTGGGTGGTGCGGCTGTCCTGGACGGCGTACATCACCCGGGCGGGCACGGCGGCCTGTTCGACGAACTCGCGGACCTGCGAGGTGTGCGTGGTGACCTCGTGGGTGAGGGCGGTGAGGGTGCCGTCGGGGCGGGCGCCGAGCCGGAGGTGGTGCAAGGTGGGCGCGCGGTGGCCGACGGTGGCGGCCATGTGCTGCCGGGGCAGGGACAGCGTGACGGGGCGTCCGCAGTGCCGGCTGGCCATCACGGCGAGGACGACGTGGGGGCGCGGTGTGCCCTTGGAGCCGAATCCGCCGCCGACGTGCTCGGCCAGGACGGTGATCTGGTCCTCCCGTAGCCCGAACAGCCCGGCCAGGACGTTGCGCACCATCGTGGTGCCCTGGCAGGAGTCGTACACGGTGAGGTGGCCGCGTTCGGCGTCCCAGTCGGCGGTGGCGGCGTGCGGCTCCATGGCGTGGTTGTGCAGCGGCGGAACCGAGTAGCGGACGTCGACGCGTACGGGCGCGTCGGCGAACGCCGTGTCGGGGTCGCCCTGTTCGCGGTGTGCGGGGTAGCCGCCGTTGACCTCTTCGGGGGTGTACAGGCCCAGATGCCCTTCGCGCAGGGTGACGTCGTGCGGCTCCGCCTCGTAGGTGACCTGTACGGCGTCGGCGGCGGCCCGCGCCCCCTCGAGACTGTCGGCGACGGCCAGCGCCACGTACCAGCCGCGGTGCGGCACCCGCAGGTCCTGCAGGACCTGCAGGGTGGGGTCGTCGGAGGGGCCCAGGCGGGGGGCGTCGTAGGGGGTGAGGACGCTCAGTACGCCGGGCAGGGCCAGGGCGTCGGCGGTGTCGACGGCGGTGATCCGGCCGCGGGCAACGGTCGCGGGAACCGGCCAGGCGTAGGCCCGCAGGGGCAGGTGCTGTTCGGCGGCGTAGCGGGCGGCGCCGGTCACCTTCTCCCGGCCTTCGCGCCGTGGGACGGAGGCGCCCAGAGCGGCGGCGGAGGTGGCGGTGGTTGCGAGGGTGGCGGAGGTCGGGCTCATCGTGGTCCTGTTCCTGGTCGGTGGCGCCGCTACGGCGTGGCGGGGGAACCGGGGTGCGTGCCGGCGAGCTCGGCGATGGCGTCGCAGGCGAGGTTGCGGGCGAGCGGGATCTTGTACGCGTTGTCGCGCAGGGGCCTCGCCAGCGCGAGTTCGGCTTCGACGGCCGCGCGGACGGCGTCGGGGCGCGGTACGGCGCCGGTCAGCCGGGCCTCGGCGGTGGTCGCACGCCAGGGCCGGTGGGCGAGGCCGCCGAAGGCGAGGGCGACCCGGCGAACGCGGCCGTCGTCGAGGTCGAGGACCACGGCGACCGAAGCAAGGGCGAAGGCGTACGAGGCGCGTTCGCGGGCCTTGCGGTAGAGGGAGACGGCGCCCGGCGCGCCGGCGGGCAGGATCACCGCCGTGATGATCTCCCCGGGGCGGATCACGGTGTCCTGCTCGGGCCGGTCTGCGGGCAGCCGGTGGAACTCGGTGGCCGCGACGGTACGGGTGGCTCCCGCCTCGCCGTACAGCTCGACTTCGGCGTCCAGCGCGGCGAGGGCCACGGCCATGTCGGAGGGGTGGGTCGCGATGCAGTGCTCGGAGTGTCCCAGCACCGCGTGGTCGCGGTGTAGGCCGTCGCGGGCCCCGCAGCCGCTGCCGGGTTCGCGCTTGTTGCAGGGTTTGGAGAGGTCCTGGAAGTAGCCGCAGCGGGTGCGCTGGAGCAGGTTTCCGCCGGTGGTGGCGACGTTGCGCAGCTGGCCGGAGGCACCGGAGAGCAGCGCCCGGCTGAGGAGCGGGTAGCGGGTGCGCACCAGCGGGTCGGCGGCCAGGTCGCTGTTGCGGACCGCGGCGCCGACGCGCAAGCCGCCGTCGGGGAGTTCGCGGATCTCCCCCAGCGGCAGGCGGGAGACGTCGATGAGGGCGCCGGGGGTCTCGACGCCCAGTTTCATCAGGTCCACGAGGTTGGTGCCGCCGGCGAGATAGCGGGAGCCGGGGTGGGCGGCGTAGGCGGCGGCCGCCTCCTGGAGGCTGGCGGCGCGTACGTAGGCGAAGGGCTTCATGCGGTCATCCCCGCACCCGTCGCGGTGGCCGCGGCTTCGGCTCCCGCCTCGGCGACGGCTCGGACGATCGCGGGGTAGGCGCCGCAGCGGCAGAGGTTCCCGCTGAGCCGTTCCCTGATCTCCTCGGCGGTCAGCACGGCGGGGCCGGAGGCCGCCGCGGTCGCGGCGGCGGTGACGTGCGAGGGGTGGCCGGCGGCGGCTTCGCGGAGCGCGCCGACCGCGGAGCAGAGCTGGCCGGGGGTGCAGTAGCCGCACTGGAAGGCGTCGTGCTCCATGAAGGCGCGCTGGAGCGGGTGGAGGGCGCCGTCGGGGCCGGCCAGGCCCTCGACGGTGGTGATCTCACAGCCGTCGAGGGCCACGGTGAGGAGCAGGCAGGCGTTGACGCGCCGGCCGTCCAGCAGGACGGTGCAGGAACCGCACTGCCCGTGGTCGCAGCCCTTCTTGGCGCCGGTCAGGTCCAGGTGCTCGCGCAGGGCGTCGAGGAGCGTGACCCGGTGGTCCAGGTCGAGGTCGTGGTGGACACCGTTGACGCGGAGGGTCACTCGGGAGCGGGCGGCTCCGGCAGGCGCGTCGTCCGGCGTGCGCGGCGCCGGTCCGGGGCCGCCATCGGGGGCAGGCCGGTGGGCGGGCGGGTCGGTTGCGTGAGCCACAACGAGCTCCCTTGACGTCCGTTCGAGGTGGGAATGTCCCCTTGCGTGCCCAGCCTGGCCCCTCGCACGCCCGAGCGCGCCGTACGCCCCCGCCGACCTCCCCCGTACGGCCCACGCGGTCGGGTGTCACGGCGCAGAGCGGCTGCCCCCCCCATGGCGCGAATCGGGTACACGATGACGGCGCGGGGGCGTGAACCGGAGTCGCTGCCGGGAACGGCGAGCGGCCGCCCCTTTTCATCCCCAGGGGCGGCCGCCTGCTTCAACGAGTCGATGTGCCGGTGTCAGCACTCATGATGGGTCTGCCTATAGGACACCTCCTGTCTGCGGACATGGCGATGAAAGGTTCCGCGTGAAAGCATTCGATCCTGTTACGTGGCCCTCAGGACCGGAATCGCGGATCGGACGGGATGGAAACGAGCTCCTGGCGGGGGGCTTGCTCCTTTCTTCGACGCTTGCCTGTGGATTGATGCCCAGGCATGGGACTTCAGGCGGCTGCCGCGGCCGACAGCCGTCCGCCGGTCAGCCAGATACGCGACATCGCATCGGCCAGAGCCGGGAATCGGGCGGCCTCGCAGATCATTTCCGAGAGCACGAGCATTCCATGTGCCGTGCACTTCGGATCGCGGTTCCGGTGCAGCCAGATCACCGCGTCGCCCAGGGGCCGGCGCCCCAGGAAGATCCCCAGACGCCGCACGGCGGCGGCCATCTCCAGGTCGGAGCGGTCTCCACCGAACGGCAGGGCTTCGGTCCGGCGGATCCCCGGTGGCGAAACGGAGTCCCTGACGTGGCGCACGCACGCTTCCGGCGGGACCTGCCCGTTCTCGAAAGTGTTGCGGAATCCGACGATGCGCATGCCCGTGTCGTGCAAGCGGAGCTCGATGTAGAGCTCGATGGACAAACCTCGCAGCTGAATGCGCAGGGGCAGGTAGGCCATTTCCCCCGGCCGTCGCGAGGCCCCGCCGAAAAATCCCTGCGCATCCTCCGCCCTCGACCGGATGGTCGACGTCAGGAGCCGATACTCGTCCGCTGATGCGTGCGCCGGGGAAAACACCACGGGTGTCAGCATTGCTGCCCCCATCAGGGGAGGCCGCCGGAAATCGACCTTCCCTGAAGTAATCTGACCGCGATCGGTTCGATCCTGCTGCATTCACGCATACGCATCCACCGCCTTCGACGTCATCCCCATCGCAGGGTTCGGATCGGTTCCGTCCTTTGTAGTCGTCCTGCTGGCGGCCGGGGAAATACTTGGCCTCTGATGCTAAGAATTGAGCGCGTGATTCCGGTGGGCAGCGCCCGTCAAGGCCAAACGTCACTCGATGTCACTACAGTCATCCCAACGGGCAGGAGAACATCGACGCGGAAGCCGATGGCCTGCCCGACGTCCAGCAACGCGACGAGGCAGAACAAGACGCCACAAAGCACCACTGACCGCATCGGAGACGCCATGGCGATCACCCTGCTCAGCATCGCCATGGTGGTGGCTGCCCTCGTCATCAGGACGGCAGTCGCCGAAGTCCGCCGGCCCGGCAGCGGACGCAAGCACTGGAGGTTCCTCACCAACCCGCGAGCCCTCGCCACCGGCGCCCTCACCGGCCTGCTGCTCGGCCTCCTCGCCTGGGCCACGGCGGGAGCCGTCGCAGCGGCCTGGGCCGTGCTCGCCGGCGCGCTCGTCGCCTACGTGGCCGGAACCGAGGAACGCGACGGCTGACGAGGTTTGCGCAGGTGAGCGATGCCGCGCACGGCGTGACGGACGCCGTCGCCCCTACGGTGGCCGTCAGCCCTCGCGGCCCGGCAGGAGCTCCTTGGCCTTGGCCACGGCGAAACCCCAGCCCTGGGCCACGGTCGGTTTACCGGGCACGGCCACTTCCTCCGGGTTCGTGAGCACGTCCAGCAGGACCGGCCCCGGCGTCTCGAAGGCCCGGCGTACGCCCTCGTGGAGCTCGGCCGGGTCGGTTACCCGGATCCCCGTCAGACCGAGGGCCGTGGCAACCGCGGCGAAATCGGGGTTGTCGAGTTCCGTGCCGAATTCGGGCAGGCCAGCCTGCTCCTGTTCCAGCTTGACCATGCCCAGGCGGCGGTTGTCGAAGACGACGAGCTTCACCGGCAGCCGGTACGTCTTGATGGTCATGAGGTCGCCGAGCAGCATGCTCAGCCCACCGTCCCCGCAGAGCGCGACGATCTGCCGGTCGGGCGCCCACAGCTGGGCACCGAGGGCCTGGGGCATGGCGTTGGCCATCGAGCCGAGGTTGTACGAGCCGATCAGGCGGCGGTCGCCGTGCATGGTGACGAAGCGGGAGAGCCAGACGGTGGCCATGCCGGTGTCGGAGGTGAAGACGGCGTCGGCGTCGGCGTAGGCGTCCACCGCCGCGGCCAGCGCCTCCGGGCGGACGGCGTGATCGCGGTTGTCCAGGGCGGCCCGGAGCTTCCCGGTCCAGCGGTGCTCGTGCGCGGGGTCGGCCAGCCGCTGCTGTCCCTCCTGCCACCGGAGGAAACGCTCCCGGGCGTCGTCGAGGTGTGCACGGTCCGGGACCGCCTTCAACAGCGGCAGCAGCGCCCGCAGCGTGGCCCCGACATCACCGGCCAGGCCCACGTCCACGGGGGTGCGGCGTCCCAGGTGGTCCTCGCGGGAGTCGACCTGGATCACCTTGACGTCCTTCGGGTACCACTCCCGGTAGGGGAAGTCGGTCCCCAGCATGAAGAGCACGTCCCCGCTGTCGAGGGCATGGGCGGCGGCGGGGTTGCCGATGAGGCCGGTCTGGCCCACCTGGAAGGCGTTGTCGTCCTCGAACCCCTCCTTCGCCTTCAGCGTGAGCACCATGGGCGCCGCCAGCAGCTCGGCGGTCCGCAGGACCTCGGTACGGGCCTCCCGGGCGCCCTGGCCGACGAGGAGGGTCACCCGGGAGGCGGCGTTCAGCAGCTCGGCGGCCCGGGCGAGGGCAGGGTCGTCGGGCCGGGTGACGGCGCGGTCGAGGGCGAAGCGCGTGGGCCGGTCGTCGCTCAGCTCCTGGTCGCCCAGGTCGCCGGGGACGGTCAGGACGGCCACTCCGCCCCGGGTCACAGCGGCGCGTACGGCCGATTCGAGCAGGCGCGGCATCTGGTCCGGGGAGGTGACGGTGGCCCGGTGGACGGCGACGTCGCGGAAGAGCAGATCGTTGTCGACCTCCTGGAAGTAGTCGCTGCCGATCTCGGCGAGGGGGACCTGGCCGCAGATGGCCAGGACGGGCGTGCGGCTCTTGGCGGCGTCGTAGAGACCGTTGAGCAGGTGCACGGATCCGGGTCCCACCGTGCCCATGCACACCCCGAGGGTCCCGGAGAGCTGGGACTGCGCCGAGGCGGCGAAGGCCGCGGCCTCCTCGTGGCGGCAGCCGACCCAGTTCAGGCCGACGGATGTACGGATCGCTTCGGTCAGCGGGTTCAACGCGTCTCCGACGACGCCGAAGACGTGCTGGACGCCGAGTTCCTCGAGTGCGTCGACGATGACGCGGGCGACGGTGCGTGCCACGGGACTGCCCTTCGTTTGCCGGTTCAGCGGCCGGTTCAGCTGTCGGTTCAGCGGGTGAAGCGGTCGGGGTCGGCCGCCTTCCAGTCGGCTGCCCAGCTTTCGGGCGGCGATGCGAGCAGTTCTCCGGGGGCGAGCCAGGCGTGGAGTTCGGCGTACGAGCGGACGGTGTGCGGGTCCACCCGCTGGAGCAGCATGTGGGGGCGCAGCCCGCGCGCGTCGTCGACGCCCATGGCCGCCATGATCTGCAGCGCGCTCTTGACGGTCGCTTCCTGGTAGCGACGTACGCGCTGCCCCTTGTCACCGACGTCCAGGGCCCGGGCGCGCCGCTGGTCCTGGGTGGCCACCCCGACGGGGCAGGTGTTGGTGTGGCAGCGCTGGGCCTGGATGCAGCCGATCGCGAACATCATGGCGCGGGCCGAGTTGGTGTAGTCGGCGCCTTGGACCAGGCGTTTGACGAGGTCGCTGCCGGTGGCGACCTTTCCGGAGGCTCCGATCCGGATGCGGTCGCGCAGACCGGAGCCGACGAGGGCGTTGTGGACGCTCATCAGGCCGTCGCCGAGCGGCAGGCCCACATGGTCGGCGAACTCCAGGGGCGCCGCGCCCGTGCCGCCCTCCGCGCCGTCGACGACGATGAAGTCGGGGGTGACGTCCGCCTCCCGCATGGCCTTGCACACGGCGAGGAACTCACGGCGCGATCCGACGCACAGCTTGAACCCCACGGGCTTGCCGCCGGCGAGCTCCCGCATGCGGGCCAGGAAGCGCACCAGCTCGCGCGGGGTGGAGTACACGCGGTGGAACGGCGGCGAGACGACGGTCTCCCCCTGCGGCACTCCGCGCACCCGTGCGATCTCCGCGTTCACCTTGGCACCGGGCAGGACGCCGCCGATGCCCGGCTTGGCGCCCTGACTGATCTTCAGCGACACGCACTTGACCTGCGGGTGTGCGGCCTTCTCGGCGAACTGCCGCTCGTCGAAGCCCCCGTCGTCGGTGCGGCACCCGAAGTATCCGGTGCCGATCTCCCAGACGAGGTCCCCGCCGGGGCGCAGGTGGTACTCGGACACGCCGCCTTCGCCGGTGTCGTGGGCGAAGCCGCCCAGCTGCGCGCCGGTGTTGAGGGCGAGGACGGCGTTGGCGGACAGGGAGCCGAAGCTCATCGCCGAGACGTTGAGCAGGGACATGTCGTATGGCTCGGTGCAGTCGGGTCCGCCGATCCGGACCCGGGGCGGATCGGCCGGTACCGGGTGCGGGGCCATGGACGGGGTGAGGTATTCGCTGCCGGGCCGGTGGAGGTCGAGCTCGGTGCCGAACGGCTCCTCCGCGTCGGTGCCCTTGGCCCGCTCGTAGACGATGCTGCGGGTGTCGCGGTCGAAGGGGCTGCCGTCGACGTTCCGCTCGATGAAGTACTGCTGGATCTCCGGCCGCAGCGCCTCCAGGGCGAACCGGAGGTGACCGAGCAGGGGGTAGTTCCGCAGGATGGAATGCCGGCGTTGCAGGAGGTCGTACGAGGCCACCAGGACGAGCAGCAGCGAGGGGCCGGCCACGGCCCACCACCAGGGCGAGAGGAGGACGGCGGCGGCCGCGGCGAGCGCCGCTGCGGCGCCGGGCAGGATCAGGGCAAGTGTCTTCAGCACATCCCGCTTGTGTCCCGACGACCGCGCGCCAAGCGTTCCCGGGGCTGTCGGAGTCGCGCGCGCGTGGGAGACGCGGTTCACCCCGCCGCCTACGGCCGGGCGGGCGCGGATCCGGATGCTCCGGCGGCGTCCGGCGCGGGCGGCCGTCCCGATGCCTGTCCGGGTACCGGAGCCGGTGCCGGGTCCAGCACGATGCGCGGCAGGGCGTCCGGGTGCTTCTCCGCGAGCCAGGCGACCAGTTGCTCCCGCACGGCGCAGCGCGCCGTCCACAGGTCGTCGGGGTCCTTGGCCGTGACGATGACCCGCACCACGATGGTGGAGGGCGTGGTGTCGGTGACGGCGAGGTCCCAGCCGCGGCCGTCCCACTCCTTGCAGTTGTGCAGGATCTCCTCGGTCTTGTCCCGCATGAGGTCCACGGGGGCGCGGTGGTCGCAGTGGAGGAAGACGGTGCCGGTCATCTGGATGCCACCGCGTGACCAGTTCTCGAAGGGGCGGGTGGTGAAGTACGAGACGGGCATGGTGATGCGGCGTTCGTCCCAGGTCCGTACGGCGAGGAAGGTGAGGGTGATGTCCTCGACCACCCCCCACTCCCCCGCGACGACGACCGTGTCGCCGATGCGCACCATGTCGCCGAAGGCGATCTGGAAGCCCGCGAAGAGGTTTCCGAGGGTGGACTGGGCGGCGACGCCGGCCACGATTCCGATGATTCCGGCGGAGGCCAGCACGGAGGTGCCGAGCGCGCGGAAGCTCGGGAACGTGACGAGCATCGCGGCGATCGCGATGACGGCCACGAGGACCGTCACGACCCGCATGATCAGGGTCACCTGGGTACGGACGCGGCGCAGCCGGGCCGGGTCGCGGGTGGCGGTGGCGTAGCGGGCGTACCCCGACTCGACGACGGCGGAGGCCACGGCCACCAGCAGCCAGGCCCCCGCGCCGATCAGGGTGAGCGAGAGCACCCGGCCCACAGTGGCGGCGTGGTCGTGCAGCGGCGGCCACGCGATCTGCCGGTAGGCGCCCCTGAGCAGCGCGGCGAGCAGCACGATCAGAAGGGCGTGCCGACACCGGCGCAGCAGGTTCCACAGGGGTGTTTCGGGGTGGCGTGCGTCGGCTCGGCGCAGCAGCAGGTCGACGACCCAACCGGCCGCGAGGGCGAGCAGGATCGAGCCGCCCAGGACGGTCAGCACACGAAGAGCGCTGTTCATATCTCCTCGACGGATGTAGGTGACATGGACGTCCACGCCCCTGCCCACTGGGAGGGAGCTGACACAGGAGGTACGGGTTCCCTTCCGTTTCTCCGCGGTACAGCGAAATCCTGCTGGAGCAGCCACTCATGATCCGGCCCTCACGGGGAACACGGCCGTCACCGACCGAAGGGGGCATGGACATGCTCGGCATCACGGCCGCAGTGCTGTTCGTCATCGCGTTCCTGATCAACGCCGCCACCATCAGCACCAACGAAGTGTTCAGCTCCACCAACTTCATGCTGATCGGTCTCGCCGCGCTCGCGCTCCACGTCGCCGGTATCGGCCACGGCTGGGCGGCCCGCGGGCGGGGCCGGGGCCGTAGGCGCTGAGCCCATGGCATCGAGGGAAAACGGGAGCGGGGTCCCGCAGCGCGGCCCGGGGCTCGGGCGCGATCTGGTGCTCGCCGTGGGGCTCGCCGGTACGGCCGTGGGCGGACTGGCCGTGTTGGTCAAGGCCACCTCGGCGGCCGGGACGCGGATGCCGGTCCTGCCGGTGACCGCGGCGGTGGTGCTGCTGCTGGGCGTGGCGTTCGCCAGGTGGAGCGTGTCCCCCGTCAGGCGTCGCCCCACGGCACCGCCCGACCCGGGCGTGCGCTCCGCGACGGGCGTGCGGCCCGCGACGGATCTGCCGGATGTGGGAGCCGACGCGCTGGACCATGCCGCCGCCGATGCCGACGGCTTCGAGCACACCATCGCCGCTCTCTGCGTACGTGACGGCTGCACCCCGGTGGAAGTGGTGGGCGGTGCGGGCGACCTGGGCGCCGACGTGATCGCCACGACCCCGGACGGGCTGCGCGTCATCGTGCAGTGCAAGCACTACGCCGAGGACAACCGGGTCGGCTCGCAGGACCTGCAGCGGTTCGGCGGGACGTGCTTCGCCGTCCACGACGCCGACGTCGCGATCATCGTCACTACCGGTTACTTCACCGCGCCTGCCCTCGAGTACGCCGCCACGTGCGGCATCGTGTGTGTCGACGGCGAGGCCCTGGCGGCCTGGACCGAGCCGGGCGTACGGCCACCGCCCTGGGAAGTGGACCCTGTCCACTCCGACGGCTCCCCCGACGGCGTCCGGGCCGGCCCCTGAGCGGAGACCGACCCGGACGCCGGGCGCGGAGGGGAGGCCGGACGGGGCGATGTGGAGCCCGAGTCGGACGCCTCATGCCGACGGAGCCCATTTGCCTGCGACTTGCCTGGTGTCACCCATTGAGTGCAAGGTTCGCCACAACCACGGAGTGCCCCTCCGCTGCTGTGGCGAGGGGGAACTCCGTCCAGACCGTCTTGCCGTCCCGGGTGTAGCGGGTGCCCCATCGTTCGGTGAGCTGGGCCACCAGGAAGAGGCCGCGGCCGCCTTCATCAGTGGTGCGCGCCCGTCGCAGGTGCGGAGCGGTGCTGCTGCTGTCGGAGACCTCGCAGATCAGGCTGCGGTCGCGGATGAGCCGCAGGGTCACCGGCGTGCCGCCGCCGTAGCGGTAGGCGTTGGTGACCAGTTCACTGACGACCAGTTCGGCGGTGAAGGCCAGCTCCCCCAGGCCCCACCTGGTCAGCGTGGTCTCCGTCAGGTGCCGTGCCCGGGCGGCGGCGGTCGGCTCTGCGGGCAGTTCCCAGGAGGCGACCTGCTCCGGCGCCAAGACGCGGGTGCGGGCCAGGAGCAGTGCGACGTCATCCGGTGGGTGCTCCGGCAGCAGGGCGTTCTGTACGTCCGTGCAGGTCTCCTCCAGCGAACGGCCGGGCCGGGACAGGGCTTCTCGCAGCCGCTCGAGTCCCTCGTCGAGATCGAGGCCACGGGTCTCGACCAGGCCGTCCGTGTACAGCGCCAGCAGACTTCCCTCGGCGAGTTCCAATTCGGCGGACTCGAACGGAAGTCCGCCCAGCCCCAGCGGTGGCCCCTCGGGAAGGTCGGGCAGGCTCACCGTGCCGTCGGAGGTCACCACGGCGGGGGGCAGGTGGCCCGCCCGGGACAGCGTGCAGCGCCGAGAGGTGGGATCGTAGACCGCGTAGAGGCACGTCGCACCGACGATCTGCTGGCCCCGCGAGCGTCCGTCGGCAGGCTCCTGCTCATCTGCCAGGCGGTTGACCAGGTCGTCCAGGTGGGAAAGGACCTCGTCCGGAGCGTAGTCGAGGCTGGCCAGGGTGTGCACGGCCGTACGCAGGCGGCCCATGGTGGCCGCGGCGTGCAGACCATGGCCGACGACATCGCCGACGACGAGGGCGACGCGTGCTCCGGAAAGCGGGATGACATCGAACCAGTCGCCACCGACGCCGGTGGCGGGATCGGCCGGCAGATAGAGGTGGGCGACCTCGACCGCGCTGTGATCGGGCAACTCCTGCGGCAGCAGGCTGCGCTGCAATGTCAATGCGGCCTGATGCTGCTGGGTGTAACGGCGGGCGTTGTCGATGCACAGGGCGGCCCGCGCGGCGAATTCCTCTGCGAGCGTGAGGTCGTCCTCCTCGAACGGCTCGGGCCGCTCGGCCCGCCACAGGCTGAGCAGGCCGAGGAGCCGACCGCGGGCCGTCAGCGGTACGACGATCAGTGAGTGAGCGTCCAGGTCGAGGGCGCGCCGTGTGCGCTCCGGATCCTGGAAGTACCAGCCGAGGCTGCTCTGGAGCACTGGTTCGAGGATGGGCTGCTGCTTGGCGAGGCACCTGGCCTGCGGAGTACGAGGGTCGAAGTGGAAGACCTCTCCGGCGGAGTACATCACCCGCAGCGCGTCAGCCACGACCGACTGGACGGCCATTCTGCGGACCGGTCCGCCCGCCTCCTCGGCGGTCTCGTCGCCCTGGGCGACCGACTCCAGCAGGTCCACCGAGACGGCGTCCGCGAGGTCGGGGACGGCGACCTCGGCCAGCTCCCGGGTGGTCTGGGCGAGATCCAGTGTGGTCCCGATGCGGGCGCTCGCCCGGTTGAGCAGGGCGAGCCGCCGCCGGGCCCGATAACGGTCGGTGACGTCCTCCACCAGCTGGGTGACTCCGAGGATCCCGCCTGAGGGGTCCTCCATCCGAAACGCCGACACCGACACCACCCGCTCGTGGTCGGGGTCACTCCTCAGGCGACAGGGCTGCTCGGTGAAGATCAGGGGGGCGCCCGTTGCCAGCACCCGTCGCAGCCGGGACTCGATGATCTCCACGTCCGGACCGATGAGGAAGTCACCGATGCGTCGGCTCCGGATGTCCGCCGCGGAAAGATTCGTGAACCGGGCCAGCGCCCGGTTGATCCGCAGGATGCTCAGATCGGGGGCGTGGACGGACAGACCGATCGGGGAGCGCCGGAACAGACCGTCCAGGACCGACCGGTCCGTTTCCCACTGGAGCACCTCCTCCGCCGGGGCGACGACGAGGAACCACTCGCGGGCCGAGCCGGCACGGATGACGGCGCGGGCTCGGAATCCCAGCTCCACCCGCCGCCCGCTGCGGTGCAGGACGGGCAGGACGCCGGACCAGCCCCGGTCGCGCTCGCACGAGGCCGCTGCATCCCGGACCGCCTCACGGTCACGAGAGTCGAACAAGAACTCGAAACCCATGCGGCCCAGCACTTCTTCGGGCAGGTAGCCGAGGTGCTCCTGTGCGCGCTCGCTCCAGCCCACGACCCTGCCGTGGGCGTCAAGAACCGCCGAAGCAGAGTTGTGCAGCGCGAACGGGTCCTCGGGTACCTCACCCGATCCCGGCGCCGGTGCGTCCATCGCTGCCACCCTCCGACCTGCTCGACCTGCCGAACGGACCGCACAGCGGATTGCCGCGGTGACTACCCAGAGTGATCAGAGATCAGGGTTTGAGCAGTCGGCTCACCTTCAGTATCGCCGCGGCGCCGTGCGTCGGCAGAGCGTCGTCCACCGTCTGCCCCCACGTTCGGCGGGCCCGCCCCGCCGGGGCCGGTGAGGACGGCAACCGCGTCGGCCTGGACGGCTCCCGCGAGGCCGGTCACGTTTGCAGGGGCTCCGCCCAGCCGTTTCGGACCGCGTGGGCGCCGAGCTGCATCCGGCTCCGGACTCCGGCGATGTCCATGAGATGACGCAGGCGCCGGTGCAGCGTGCGCGGTGACAGACCGAGTTGTGCCGCGGCCGTCAAGTCCGTCAGGCCGGCCAGGAGCAGCGCGAGGATCCTGCGGTCGAGCTCGGTCGGTCCTTGCGGGCCGACTTCGACGGGGGCTTCGGATTCTCCGCGTGTGGCCGACAGCGCGAGCGGGTGGGCGGTGCGCCATACCGTCTCGAACAGGGCGTCCAGCGCGTCCAGCAGGCCGCTGCGGTGCAGCAGCACGGCGCCGGGCTCCCCGTCCGGTGTGACCGCAAGGGGGACGAGGCCGAGGTCGGCGTCGGCCAGCACGAGTTTCATCGGCAGCTGGTCGGCGACACGGAGCTGCACACCCTTGCCCAGTGAATCGATCGCGTCGTCGATGATGCCCGGTTCTGCCAGAACGGCCCGGTCCAGTACCGCCCGGAACTGCACTCCACGGCCGAGGGCCACGGGTTCGGCCGTGTTCTCGTCTGGCGGCAGGGCGACGAACGGTGCGGTGATGAAGGACCGTACCTGCGTACGGGCTGCCTGCTGCACCTGGAGGAAGCGATGGCGGATGGCGTCGACGCCCGTGACGACCTCGATCAGATCGTTGATGCTGTTCCCGGTCATCGCCGCTCGGTGCTCCTCGGCGAAGGTCACCAGGGCGTGCTCGGCCATACGCAGCCCGTCCCGGCGCTGGCTGATGAGAGCGCCGAGGGCCATGGCCGGCGGCGCGGCGGTGAACCGCTCGTCCGCCGACCTCGTCACCAGTCCCCACCCGACCAGACGGGACAAGGCCTTGTCGACGTGGGCATGCGGGAGGTCGAGCTGGTCGGACAGCAGGATCGCGGTGGAGTTCGGCCGTCCGAGCAGCGCCCGGTAGACGCGCTCGTCGTCGGGTTCGAGGCCCAGGACATCCAGCATCGGCGACCGACTCTCTTCCGCTTGCCGCAGCGGGGAGAGTATGCGCCATGGCGGCAGGCCCTGAATAGTCCCTGGTGGGAGCAGGTGTGAGCGGGAGGGCCCCGGGGAGTCACCGCCCCGGGGCCCGACGGTGCGGTTCATCGCAGGCCGTACGCCCGGATGATCTCGTTCTTGACGCTGAAGCCGCTGTCCGTCTGGGCGCTCGCGCGGACCGAGATGAAGCCACCGGGCTTCTTGGCCGTCCTGAACGAACCCGTCCAGCTGCCGCCGGCGCCCTTGGTCGCGGTCACGTTCTGCCAGGTGGCGCCGTCGTCGTACGAGACGTCCAGCTTCACCGTCGTGATGGTGCCCGGCACGGTGCCGAGGCCCAACGACACCGGCTTGAGCGCGATCTCCTGGGTTGCGTTGGCCTTGACGTCGCCGTGCAGGTCCGAATCCAGCTCGTAGTCCAGGTTCAGCACCGGGAACGACTCGAAGAAGTCCGAGTCGACGGTGTCGGACATGAACGTCCACTCGGTGTGGGTGCGCGTCGACAGCCGGAAGAGGTCACCCGGCCGCTCTGCGTCGAGGACGGCGCGGTAGGGAAGGTTGCCCGCCGGCACCTCCACCCACTGCATGTCCGTGCTGGACGGGTTGTCGTGGATCAACCTGTCGCCCTGGAAGACCTGCAGGTGGGTCGGCGTCTCACCCCACTGCAGGAAGCCGCCCAGCCGCATGTTGTCGCTGGCTGAAGCCCACGCCTGCACGTTCCAGGTCATGTGGTTCTGCCAGCGGGAGTTGTAGACGCCGAAGGACTCGCTCTGGCCGGGCCGCGTCGCCGGTGCGAACCAGTCCAGCCGGGTGGTGCTGCCCTTGGCGTACGTGTTGTCCCCCGACACCATCACCCACGGCAGGGCCGTGTCGACACCCTGCGCGTGGAACTCCCTCCAGACCTGGCCCGGGGTCACCCACTCGGTGCGGGTGCCCGGGTGCCACTCGCGCTCGGGGAAGTTGACCGACGGGCTGAGGGTGAAGTCGGACCTGTAGCCCTCCGCCGACCGGCCGTCCGTGGCCGAGTAGTAGCGGGCATCGATCCGGGCGAGGTCACCCTTGGTCGGCTTGTAGACCAGGGCCCGGTCCGGAACCTGGCCGGGGTACTCCCGGGTGAGGTCGTAGACGAACGGCGTGTACTCGGTCTGCTTGACGGTCAGCTTGTGGATGCCCGCCTTGGCCGTCGCGATGAGGGCATCGCCCTCGTCACGGTGCACGGTGGCGACCGGGATGGCCGCTTCGCCGACGTACTCCATCAGACCGCCGACACCGTCGTTGACCACGATCAGCGCCTTCGCACCGGCCGCGACCGCGGCCTCGGTGCGCTCCTGGGGCGAGACCCCGTCGCTGCGGTCGATGACGACGGCCTTGCCCTTGGCCTTGACCTTCTTGTACGCAGCTGTCGCGCCGTTGCCCGCGTAGACGACGTCCAGCGTGTCCGTGGCGGTGCCCAGGGCGCTGCCTGCCTGCACCAGTGCGTCGAACCGGAGCCGGCCGCCCGGCGTGCTCAGGCCGAGCTGCGGCTCTCCCTTGCGCCACCGGGTGGTCAGCATGAACTCGCCCTGCTTCATGGGCTCCGTCGGCGCGACGTAGACGTCGTCGTACATCGGCGGCAGCACGTACGCGCTGCGGTAGTCCGTGAACGGGTCGAGGCCCTTGTAGTGGACGTTGAAGTCGACCTTGCGCTGTCGGTCCTCAGTGCGCTCCGGCGCCTCGGTCTGCAGCAGGCGTGCCTTGCTCGCGTCCAGCACCACGTCCACGGAACGGTCTTTGAGCACGGTCTCCGGGTCGACCAGCACGGCCAGACCCGAGCGGTCCGCCTTTTCGCCCGCTACGTCGAGGTACCCCGCGGCGGTGTACGTGCCGGGCGCCATGCGCATGGTGGTCGAGCCGTCGACGTAGAGCGACCATGGCCAGAAGTCGCCGGCCAGGTTGACCGTGACCCATCCGGCGGCGGGCTTGCCGTCCCGGCCGACCAGCCTGATGTTCAGGTCGTAGCGCTCCTCCTCCTTGAGCAACGCCACTGACGTGCGGGTCACCGGCCGGCCGGTGGCAGCGTCGGTGGCCGTCACGTAGCCGGCGTGCCGGCCGGCCGGGGCGGCTTTCGGGTCCGCGGTCACCGGGACGGCGGCGGTGCCGCCCGCCGGGACGGTCACCCTCGTGGCTCCCAGCGTGAACGGGCCGCCGCCGGTCTGCGCCAGGTTCAGGGTGACATCGGCGGAACCGGTATTGGTGAAGGTCACGTCCTTGGTGACGGCGGCGTCGCTCGGCTCGTGCGGCCATGTGTGGTTGCCGAAGAAGAGCGATCCGGTGCCGCGGACCGGGGTGCGCACGGCGGCGGCCACGTCGAGACGGCCGGTGCCGACCTCGTACGGCGAGTATCCGCCGTCCAGGCCCTTCGCGGTGCTCATGAGGTGTTCCTTGAGCTGCGCGCCGGTCCAGTCGGGGTGTTGCTGGGCCAGGACCGCGGCCGCTCCGACCACATGCGGCGTGGCCATCGAGGTGCCGCTGAGGGTGCGGTAGAAGCCCTCGCCACCGCCCGTCATCTCCTGTGAACGGGCCGCCGTGATGTCCACGCCGGGCGCCGCGATGTCCGGTTTCATACCGCCCGAGTAGGCCAGCGGGCCGGTGCTGGAGAACGATGCGAGCCGGTCCTGCTTGTCCGTGGCGGCCACGGTCAGCGCCGAGGCGGCGGCACCGGGGGCGGAGATGCTCTCCGGGCCGGAGTTGCCGGCGGCTATGACGAACAGCGTGCCGTACTGCGCGGACAGCGCGTCCACCGTCTGCGACATCGGGTCGCTGCCGTCCGTCGGGTAGGAGTCACCGAGGCTCATGTTGACGACGTCCGCACCGGACTCTGCCGCCCACTGCATGCCGGCCATGACCCAGGAGTCCTGGCCGGATCCCTCCACACCGCCGAGAACCTTGCCGACGAACAGGTCGGCGCCGGGGGCGACGCCCTTGTTGTCGCCCCCGGAGGCGGCGCCCGAACCGACGATCGTGCCGGCGACATGCGAGCCGTGCCCGTTGACGTCGGTGACGGCCTCACCCGGCACGAAACTCGCCGTGCCGTCGATCAGGCCGACGAAGTCGGGGTGGTTGACGTCGATACCGGTGTCGAGCACCGCGACCTTGACGCCCTTGCCGGTGTACCCGGCCGCCCAGGCCTCGGGCGCGCCGATCAGCGGCACGCTCTCCTTCAGGTTGGCCTTCACGCGACCGTCGAGCCACAGCTTCGTCATGCCGGCACCCAACGTCGTGCTGCCTTGCAGCGCGACGTCGGTCCAGAAGGTACGGGCCTGCCGCTTCTCGGTGGTGAGCGCGGCACCGCGGATGCCCTTGAGCTGGCGGGTCAGCTTGCTGCCCCGGGGGGCCGTCGGGTCGGAGGCCGCGCGGGAATTCGGCTGGGTGTACGTCGCGATCAGCGGTACCGAGTCCGACTTCGCGTCGTCGTAACCCATCTCGATCAGGTCGGTGACGTTGAACAGCCGTCGGTCCAGCTTGTCCGTGCCCAGCAGCGGCGCCGCCTCGTCCGGGATGACGAACAGGTCTCCCTTGATCTGCTGGACCTTCACGCCGCCGACGGCACGGTCGGGCCGGTCGACGTCGGCGGTCTGCTTGCCGTCGGCCATCGTGGTGACCGTGACGACGTCGCCGGTGACCAGGGTGACCTTGTGGGTCGCCGAGGACTTGGCGGGAACGGTGGGCTTGCTCGGAGCGGCTTGTGCGGGCGCTTGCAGGACCGCAAGCCCCGACGCCAGCAGCGGCACTGCGGTGGCCGCCGAGATCAGCTGCCAGCGCCTGCGCCGGAAGGCGGAAGTGTGAGAGGGGGAGTACATGCCAAGGGTCTATCGGCCCGTGACTGCCGTCGTGAAGGCGTCACGAAGGCAAGTCCTCGCCATGGCGAATGCTTGTCAGCCGTGAACCGCGCGATAGTGGTCGTGGAGATGGGTCCGTGCACCCGGACCGACAACGGCCGCGATCTAGGGATCCTCGGCCGGTACGGCTGCCACCGCCTCCGCGCACGCAGCCGTTCCGGCGCCTTCGGCGGACACGACGACACGACTGGTTTCGCGTACGAATATCCGCCACACGAAGTGGCCTGCGTTCATGGAATCGACCCACATCCGCTTGACCGATGAACTTGCGGCAACGTAACTTCGACCGCACCGACTCGCGAGCTGCTACTGGAAGGGGGCGAAACCGGATGTCGAACGTCTCCGAACTGCTTCGCCTCGCACACCAGATCGCCTGGGCTCCCGGTCGTGTCGCACACGGCTGCTGAGCAGCCCCTTCCCGGCGTGCCTGATTGCGGCCCCGGCACCTTCCCCTCTCTGTCACCATCCACGGCACCTCGTTGCGTGCCGATTCGTCGCGCTCGGTTCTCGAGCTGCGACCACCGGAAGAGAAAGCTCCAGAAATGGCGACTTGGACACTCACATCGACCGCGCGCCGAAATGCGATTGCGACGTGGTAGCGGCGCGGATCACGGTCAACGGGAAAGAAACACCGATTTCACCGGCTGCACCCCACACCACAGTGCTCGATTTCCTGCGCGAGCGTGGCCTCACCGGCACGAAGGAGGGCTGCGCCGAGGGTGAATGCGGCGCCTGTTCCGTCCTCGTGGCCCGTCCCGGGGTGAACAAGCCCACTGACTGGGTGGCGGTCAACGCCTGCCTGGTCCCGGTCGCGGCGCTCGACGGTCAGGAGGTCATCACCTCCGAAGGCCTCGCCACCGCCGGCGAGTCCGGCACTCCGGCCGCGTTGCACCCCGTGCAGGAGGAGATGGCCGTCCGCGGCGGTTCCCAATGTGGTTACTGCACACCCGGATTCATCTGCAGCATGGCCTCCGAGTACTACCGACCCGACCGCTGCGCGCACCCGGACCCGGCCGACGCCACCACCACCACCGGCACCGGCACCGGCACCGGCACCGGCACCGAGCACGGTCCGAACGGTTTCGATCTGCACGCGCTGAGCGGAAACCTGTGCCGCTGCACCGGCTACCGCCCGATCCGCGACGCCGCGTTCGCCGTCGGTGCGCCCGCCGAGGACGACCCCCTGGCGCAGCGTCGCGAGCAGTCCCCGCCCGAGCCGGTCTCCACCGCATACACCCGGGGCGAGAGCGCGTTCCTGCGGCCGAGCACCCTGGCCGATGCGCTGCAGCTGCTGCGCGAGCGGACCGACGCGGTGGTCGTCGCCGGGAGCACCGATTGGGGTGTGGAGGTGAACATCCGTTCCCGCCGGGCGAATTGTGTGGTCGCGGTCGACCGTCTGCCCGAACTGCGGGAGATGCGGGTCGAATCCGACCACATCGAGATCGGGGCGGCGCAGACCCTCACGGAGATCGAACGCCGCCTCGACGGCAGCGTCCCGCTGCTGGCAGAGCTGTTCCCGCAGTTCGCCTCCCGGCTCATCCGCAACAGTGCGACCCTCGGCGGCAATCTGGGTACCGGGTCCCCCATCGGTGACAGCCCGCCGGTACTGCTCGCGCTGGAGGCATCGGTGGTACTCGCCGACGCCGACGGCGAGCGCGAGGTCCCCCTCTCCGACTACTTCACCGGCTACCGGCAGAGCGTGCGCCGTCCCGGCGAGTTGATCCGCGCGGTGCGCATCCCCCTGCCGCTGTCGCCCGTCGCGGCCTTCCACAAGATCGCCAAACGCCGCTTCGACGACATCTCCAGCGTGGCGGTCGCTTTCGCGCTCGACATCGAGGACGGGATCGTGCGCAAGGCACGCATCGGCCTGGGCGGCGTGGCCGCCACCCCGATCCGCGCCCTCGCCACCGAGGCGGCCCTGGAGGGCAAGCCGTGGGCGGCCCAGACCGTCGAGGCCGCGTCCCAGGTGCTGCAGGCCCAGGGCACGCCCATGGACGATCACCGCGCCAGCGCCGGGTACCGCTCCGCGATGCTCGGCCAGAGCCTGCTGAAGCTGTACGCGCAAACCACCGAGGCGGTGTCGTCATGAGCCAGTTGTCCGAGCGCCCCGAAATGCCCGTCGTCGGCGTTTCCATGCCCCACGAAAGCGCCAACCTGCACGTCACCGGTACCGCGCTCTACACCGACGACCTGGTCCACCGCACCAAGGACGTACTGCACGCCTACCCGGTCCAGGTCATGAAGGCCCACGGCAGGATCACCGCGCTGCGCACCGAGCCCGCGCTCGCCGTGCCCGGTGTGGTCCGCGTGCTGACCGCTGCCGACGTTCCCGGCGTCAACGATGCCGGTATGAAGCACGACGAGCCGCTGTTCCCCGATGAGGTCATGTTCCACGGCCACGCCGTCGCTTGGGTGCTCGCCGAGACCCTGGAGGCGGGCCGGCTCGGCGCCGCGGCCGTCGAGGTGGAACTCGACGAACAGCCCTCCGTGATCACGTTGCAGGAAGCGATCGCGGCGAACAGCTTTCACGGCGCCCGGCCCCTGATGCTGACCGGCGACGTCGAGGCCGGCTTCGACGACTCCGCCCACGTGTTCACCGGTGAGTTCCAGTTCTCCGATCAGGAACACTTCTACCTCGAGACCCACGCTGCGCTGGCCCACGTCGACGAGGGCGGGCAGATGTTCGTCCAGAGCAGCACCCAGCATCCCTCGGAGACGCAGGAGATCGTCGCGCACGTGCTCGGCCTGCACAGTCACGAGGTGACCGTGCAGTGCCTGCGGATGGGTGGCGGCTTCGGCGGCAAGGAGATGCAGCCGCACGGGTTCGCGGCCGTCGCCGCGCTCGGCGCCAGACTGACCGGTCGGCCGGTTCGGGTGCGGCTGAACCGGACCCAGGATCTGACCATGTCCGGCAAGCGCCACGGCTTCCACGCGACGTGGAAGATCGGCTTCGACGCCGAGGGCCGCATCCAGGCCCTGGACGCCACCTTGACCGCGGACGGCGGCTGGAGCCTGGACCTGTCCGAGCCCGTGGTGGCCCGCGCCCTGTGCCACATCGACAACACCTACTGGATTCCCCACGCGCGCATCGCCGGTCGCATCGCCAAGACCAACAAGGTCTCCAACACCGCCTTCCGCGGCTTCGGCGGACCGCAGGGCATGCTGGTGATCGAGGACATCATGGGCCGCTGCGCGCCGCTGCTCGGCCTGGATCCGATGGAGTTGCGCGAACGCAACTTCTACCGGCAGGGTCAATCGACGCCGTACGGACAGCCTGTCCTCCACCCCGAACGGATCTCCACCGTCTGGCAGCAGGTCCGGAACGACGCCGGCATCGCCGATCGCAAGAGCGAGATCGCGGCCTTCAACGCCGCGCACCCGAACACCAAGCGGGCGCTCGCGATCACCGGGATCAAGTTCGGCATCTCGTTCAACCTCACGGCCTTCAACCAGGCCGGCGCGCTGGTGCTGATCTACAAGGACGGCTCGGTCCTCATCAACCACGGCGGCACCGAGATGGGGCAGGGCCTGCACACCAAGATGCTGCAGGTGGCCGCGACCACGCTGGGCATTCCGCTGCACAAGGTGCGGCTGGCCCCGACTCGTACCGACAAGGTGCCCAACACCTCCGCAACCGCCGCCAGTTCCGGGGCGGACCTCAACGGCGCGGCGGTGAAGAACGCCTGCGAGCAGTTGCGCTGGCGGCTCCTGCAAGTGGCCGGAACCCAGCTGGGTGCGAACGCCTCGGACGTGCGCATCGTCGAGGGCGTCGCACGCGTCCTCGGCAACGACAAGGCACTGGCCTGGGACGACCTGGTGCGCACCGCGTACTTCCAGCGGGTCCAGTTGTCCGCGGCCGGTTTCTACCGGACCGAGGGCCTGCACTGGGACGCGAAGACGTTCCAGGGCTCGCCGTTCAAGTACTTCTCCTACGGCGCCGCCGCGACCGAGGTGGAGGTGGACGGGTTCACCGGCGCGTACCGGATCCGGCGGGTGGACATCGTGCACGACGTCGGCGACAGTCTCTCCCCGATGATCGACATCGGTCAGGTCGAGGGCGGTTTCGTTCAGGGCGCGGGCTGGCTCACGCTCGAGGACCTGCGGTGGGACGCCGGCGACGGGCCGAACCGCGGTCGGCTGCTGACCCAGGCCGCGAGCACGTACAAGCTGCCGAGCTTCTCGGAGATGCCCGAGGAGTTCAACGTCAGGCTGCTGGAGAACGCCACCGAGGAGGGTGCGGTGTACGGGTCCAAGGCGGTGGGTGAGCCTCCGCTGATGCTGGCCTTCTCGGTGCGAGAAGCGCTGCGGCAGGCGGCCGGGGAGTTCGGGCCCTCCGGAGTCAGCGTGGAGCTCGCCTCCCCCGCGACACCGGAGGCGGTGTACTGGGCGATCGAAGCAGCCCGCAAGGGGGGCGTGCGGCGCGACGGTCACGCCCCCGACGACAGCCGGGCCCCCGCCGGCGCAAGCGCTTTGAGCAATGCCTGACATGAGCTGGGTCGCCGCGGTCGCGCGGTTGCGGGCACGCCGGGAACCCGGCGTGCTCGTGACCATCGCGACCGTGCGCGGCCACGCCCCCCGCCGGGCCGGCGCCAAACTCGTCGTGGGACGGACCGAGACCTGGGGTTCGATCGGCGGCGGCAACATCGAGGCCGTGGCCATCGATCGGGCGCGCGAGCTGAACGGCACGGCCGCTCCGGAGCCGGAGCTGATGGAATTCGCCCTCAACGACAAGGTCACCGGCCGGCACGGCGTACAGTGCTGCGGCGGAGCCGTCACCGTACTGCTCGAACCGCTGCCGGTGGTCCAAGCGGTGGCGGTCTTCGGCGTCGGGCACGTCGGACTGGAACTGGCACGCATCCTGGCCCGCCACCACCTCGACCTGCACCTGATCGACACGCGCCCCGACATGCTCACCGACGAACGTCTCGGCGTGCTCGCGGATGCGGTGGCGCAGATCCACGTGCACCACACCCCGCTGCTCCCGGAGGAGGTGCTCGCGGAGCTGCCACCCGGCACCCACGTCCTGATCATGACCCATGATCACGCCGAGGACGCCGCACTGTGCGACGCCGCCCTGCGCACCGCCGGTCTCGGCTCGATCGGGCTGATCGGCTCGTCCGCCAAATGGGCGCGGTTCCGGCAACGCCTGGCCACCGAGGGCGGCCACGATGCCGCCAGCATCGACCGGATCAAGACCCCGATCGGCATCGGCGGCATCACCGGCAAGGAACCCGCCACGATCGCGGTGAGCGTCGCGGCAGACCTGCTGCGGTCCTTCGAACAGGACAGCCGGCGGGCAGTGCCGAACCCCGTTGCCGCGGTGCCGTACGCTCCGGTCGCCGGCGGCGCGTGAGACGGCACGGGCCGGGACACCCGGGCCGCTCGCGTGACCCACCGCAAACCGAAGCCGCGACCGATGTCGCGCCGCGCCGCCATGGCCTGCGGCGGCGGACTCTTCGCCACCGCTCTCGTCGTCGTCGTCGACGTCCGCGTCGGCTGGGACCCCGGGCCCGGCCGAGCGGAAACGCAGGACGAGGGGGCCTGGGCGCAGGCCGCCGGAAACCCGTCGTGGCTCTCGGTGGAGACCTCGGGATTCGCGCGTCGGCCGCTCACCGCGCAGCAGGTGGACGCTCTCGCCCGGATCTACGCCTGGGGCATGGCGCAGCACGGGTGGCCCCTCGAGCCCGCCTCCACACCGCTGGGCCAGGGCTTCGGCATCCACAGCATGGGCGGCCAGGACTGGGGCGGCCACGCATGCCCCGGCCCTCTCCGGTCCGCCCACGCTGACCGTCCGGCGACGCGAAAAGACGGGAAGTCGCATCTGCCCACGAACCGGAGCGTGGCCAGGGCGCGGGCGCCGGCCGCGGCGGCCTGCCCGCCGATCATGCATCTACGCTTGTGCCTCGTCAGATCGTCGACCGGGACGGATGACCGGTCGTGGAACGGAGCATGTGGTGCCAGCGGGCCAAGAGGGTCAAGAGGGTCAAGAGAACGACGGGGACCTGGTCGGCAAGGTGCTCGGCGGGCGCTACCGGGTGACCTCCGTGGTCGGCCGCGGCGGCATGGGAGTGGTCGCGCGGGCCGTCGACGAACTGCTCGCCCGGGAGGTCGCCGTCAAGGTCTTGCGGGCCTACACCGACGCGAGCGAGTCCGAACTGGCGGGCCTGCGCACCCGGATGGAGCGCGAGGCGCAGGCGGCCGCCCGCATCCGGCACACCGGGGTGGTCACCGTGCACGACGTGACCCAAGAGCAGGGCCTGCCGGTCATCGTCATGGAACTCGTCGACGGACCCTCGCTCGACGACGTGGTGGCGCAGCGCGGCGCGCTCGATCCGTACGAGGCCGCCGCGATCGGCGCCCAGCTGATGGACGCGCTCGACGCCGCGCACCGGGCGGGCGTCCTGCACCGGGACGTGAAGCCGGGCAACGTGCTGCTGGAGCGGGGTGGCCGGGTCGTGCTCACCGACTTCGGCATCGCCACCATGGACGCCTCCGACGACGCGGCCATGGCGAAACTGACCCGCAGCGGTCAGCTGGTCGGCTCGCTCGACTACTTGCCGCCGGAGCGCGCGCAGGGCAGGGAACCCGGCCCGGCCTCGGACATCTGGTCCCTCGGGATGACCCTGTACGCGGCGGTGGAGGGCGTCTCGCCGTTCCGCCGCACCTCGGTGTGGTCCACGCTGGCCGCGATCGTCGCTGAACCGCTGCCCGAGCCACGGCGGGCAGGGCCGCTCGCCCCGGTGCTGATGGCGCTGATGGCGAAGGATCCGGCGAGCCGGCCCACCGCCGACCAGGCCCGCGCGATGCTGGAGCGGGTGGCGGCGGGCGAGGCCGGAGCACACCCCGCGCAGCCGGGCCCCGCAGCCGGAGCGCACCCCGCGCAGCCGGGCCCCGCCGCCGGAGCGCACACCGCGCAGCCGGGCCCCGCCGCCGGGATGCCGACCCCGACGGCGCCGTCCGTCGTGGGGCCGCCAGTCGGCTTCGGGCCGCCCCCGGTCGTTGGTGGCGGGACCGAGGGCGGCGTGGGCGCCGTATCGCTTCTGCAACCCCATGTCCCGGCTCCCCAGAGCGGATTCCCCCCGCCGGGCCAGCCGCCGACCGCCACACGGGACTCCGAGGCCGCGGACCGGGCGCGCCGCCGCAGCCGTATGGCGATAGCCGCGGCGGCCGTCGCAGTACTCGCCGCCGGCGGTGTCACCTATGCCGTGACCAGGGGCGGCGACGCCGGCGGCGTGCGGGCGGTGGCGCCGACGCCCGTGTCCGGTGGCGACTCCCCGGCGGCCGGCGGCCAGCCGGGCGCGGACACCCCGGGGCCTTCTCCCTCCGGCTCCGGTCCCCAGGCCAAGCCGTCCGCCGCCGCCTCGAAGAAGCCGAACACGGCACCACCCTCCCCGACGGCGGCCTCGCCCGCCCCGGCCCAGCCGAGCCCCGTACCGACGGGCTGCGCCGGCTGGACCCACAAGGACCCGAAGCCGGGCACCTACGGCTACATTTCCGGCGACCACCACCTGCTGGCCGCGCCGTACCAGAACTGCCCCGCCGGCGCGCTGGTCAAGGACGGCACGAAGCTCTGGTACCACTGCTACGCCGTCAACTCGTACGGCAACCAATGGACGTACGTGCGCGTGGACGGCACGAACACCACCGGGTGGCTGTACAACCGCGACCTCACCGGCCAGAAGGGCTCCTCCCCCGCGTGTTAGCCTCCCGCCGCCTTCAGGAGCCCGGTGACCACGACGGGCGAGGGCGACGGCGTTGGACGCGCCCTGCAGGGCGGCTCCCTGCACTCGCCTTGGCCCGTTCGCGCGTCTTCATGCTCCGTACGGGCTGTCCGCCCGCCCGTACGGATCACGCCGGGAAGCCGACGGCGTGTGCGCGTGGTCGGCTGGGCTCGGCTGGTTGCGGTCCCCTGAAAGCCGGCCGTACGCAGCAGAAGGAGGAGTCCCCGATGTCTCGTCGGCATGTCTCGGCCGTCCTCGGCCTCGTGGCGGGCGCGCTGGTGGCGGTCCCCGCCCCGGCCGCTCACGCCGCCACGGTGCAGGTGCGCTGCTCCGTCCCGGACCTCGTCGCGGCGATCAACGCAGCGAACGGCTCGCCGGGGCCGGACACGCTCCAGCTGGCGCACAACTGCACGTACAAGTTGACATCGCCGGACCCCGTGAACCCCGGCAACGGGCTGCCGGTGATCACCAGTGAGATCACCGTCGACGGGCGCGGGGCCACCATCAGGCGGGAGGAACGCGGGAGCAAGGTGCCGAAGTTCCGGATCCTCTTCGTCGGTCCGACGGGAAACCTCACGCTCACCCGCACGACGATCAGCGGCGGCTTCGCCACGGACTGCCCTGCCTTTCCCGACCCCCCGGGCGTGGCCTGCGGTGGCGGTATCTCCAACTCCGGAACCATGAGGGTGACCCGCAGCAAGTTCGTCGGCAATACGTCCAAGTCCGACGTGTTCGCCCAGGGCGGCGGCATCGACAACCCCGGCACCGGAAGCGTGAGCGAGACGGAGGTGACCGGAAACCATGTGATCTACAGCGGGAGCGCCATCGGCGGTCTCGCCGCGGGCGGTGCCATCGCCAACGACGGTCCGCTGACCGTCAGCGGCTCACGGCTGACCGGGAACACTGCGACCGTCACGGAGGACACTCAGAGCGTTGCCTTCGGAGCCGGCATCATCAGCTTCGCCGAGACGACCATCCAGAACACGGTCATCAGCAAGAACCGTTCCTTCGCCCCGGGCGGAATCGCGCGTGCCACGGTCTCCAACGGCATTCCGGAGCCCGGCAGACTGACGGTGACCGGCGGCGCCATCAGCGACAACACATCGGACGCTCCACACGGGATCGCCCAGGGCGGCGGCATCGCGAACAACTCCCTGATGACCGTGCGCGGTGTGAAGATCAGCGGAAACCGGGTAGTCGCCGAAAACGGCACCGCGCGCGGTGCCGGCATCCGCATGGGCCCCTTCGGCACACTCGACCTGACCGACAGCCACATCACCGGCAACACCGCCAATGCACTGAACGGCACGGCCCAGGGCGGCGGCCTCGACAACCCCGACGGCGGCACCCTGACAGCCAAGCGGAACAAGGTCCTGCGCAACACGGTCACCGCGAAGGGCGGCACCGCTCAGGGTGGCGGCCTCTATCACGCCGGGGGAACCACGGGACTGGGCACCACCACGCTGGAGGAGAACACCATCACCCACAACCGGGCGGGCGACGGCGGCGGCATCTTCAAGGCGTCCGGCATCCTCACCCTGAACGGCGACGTCATCCGCGAAAACCGGCCGAACAACTGCAGCCCTGCCGGCGCGGTCCCGGGCTGCACCGGCTGACGATCCGTGGAGGCGGTCCACCCTTGACGTCGGTACCTCGGCTCCCTTGTCGGTACGGGGCACGTGCTCGCCGGAGGCGACCTGTCCACCCCGGACGGCGCGCACTCATCGTTGCTGGCCGGATGATGGGGCAGGGCGCGGCGGTGCACACGCTGGGCCGGTCCGTCGCCGTGCACCTCGCCCCGTACGGAATCGGCGTCGCCTCCGTCGCACGGCGGGGCCGACCGGCAGTGCCCCGTGCCGGTCGGCCCCGTGGTCGTGCCGTCACGGGGCCATCTCGTAGGCCCGTCCCGCGTACGGTCTACCGAGGTGCGGGCCAGGCAACCTCGGTCTCGACCGGCTGGCCGTATGCCACGCCTTCGAGGCCCCAGCCGTAGAGTTCCCGGACCTGGCTCATGAACCAGTCCGCGCCGGCCCGGGCTGCTTCGAGGCCGCGCTCGGGATCCGCCCACAGTTCCCGGACGCGGCCTTGGACCTGGTCGTCGAGTTCCCAGCCGTCCAGCCGGATCCGCCCCGCCGCATCGAGGAGCAGCGGGGTGCGGCCCTCCAGCTGGTCCCACAGGTCCACGGCCTGCTCGGCCGTCGTACGGAAGCCCTGCGCGCCGAGAACGGTGCGGAGGAAGGCGGTGTAGAGGGCGATGGAGGGGATCGCGCTGGATGCCTGGGTGACGGCGGCGCCGGCCACGACCGTGAAGGCGCGGCCGTCCTGCTCCTTGAGTGCGGCCGAGCTGTTCAGGTCGAGGGCGGTCTGCTCCAGGTGTTCCTTGGCGGCACCGATGGTGCCCTCTCGGTAGACGGGTGCGGTCACCTCCGAGCCGACGTAGGTGAGGGCTGCGGTGGTGAACTTGTCGGCGAGGAGCCGGCGAGCGGCCAGGGCGCGCACCCAAAGGGCCCAGTCGTCGCCGCCCATCACCGCGACCGTCGCTCGCGTCTCGCTCTCGGTTCCGGGTTCGATCCGGGCTCGGGTGACCTTCGGGTCGGTGCCGGAGAAGTCGAGTGCGGGTGCCTCGTAGGCGGCGCCGAGGGGTTTGATCACCGAGTGGTGGACCGTGCCCGTGGCGGGGTCGGTACGGCGGGGTGCGGCGAGGCTGTAGATGAGGTGGTCGACGGGTCCGTAGTGCTGCTCCAGCAGGTCCATGACCTGCGTCTTGGCGTCCGTGGCGAAGGCGTCGGTGTTCACGAAGCGGATGTCGTGGCCGCCCTCAGCAGCGAGTTGGGCAGCCGCCGCAGTGCGGTACCAGCCTGCCGTCGCGGTGCGGCGCCCGTTGTCGGCGGCCTCGTAGGCGACGCCGATGCCGCGGATGCCGTGCCGGCGCAGTCCGGCCAGGAGGGTGGCGAGCCCGTAGCCGGCGGAGTGTCCCAGGATGAGGGCGACGGGCCTTCGGCCGTCGGCGCGGGAAGGGATCGCCTCCCATGTCCGGCGCACGGTCTGCGCGGCTCCCTCGGGGTGGGAGTTGACGATGAGGAATCCGCGCTGCTTGGGCTCGATCTGACGAGGGCTCACGATGGGTCCGTTCCGCTCGGGGCGAGGCGGGCGAGGAGAGCGCGCTGCTCCGCGACCGCGTGAGCGCGGCCGGTCTCCTCGTCCGGGATGACGACGGGCAGCCGCCCTTCGAGGCCGGTCACCAACTCGGCCGGGGCCGGGCTGTCGACGCCGAAGTCCTGCTTCGGACACCTGCCATCGATGATCGTATCGATGGTTTCGTCAACGGCTCTTGACAAGGCGTCACGCACAATACGGTCGGTCGTTGTGCTGTGCGGCATTGACACCGCCCCGCCCCGGGACAATCGCGATGAGCTCCGCTCCCAGGTCCATGAGCAGCGCTCTGGAAGCGAGGACGGGGCTCGGGAGCGGACGGCGTTGGACAGCAGGCTCAGACGGCGGGCCGCTTGAGCACCTCCACGAGGCTGGAGCTGCTGTCGCCGCCGCGCCCGGCCTCGACACCACGGCGGAAGAGGTCGACGACGGCGGCGGGAAGCGCTCCGTCGACGCCGGCGTCGAGGACGGTGTGCAGGACGTGTTCAGCGCCGGCGAGCCCCATCGCGAGCCGGTCGACATCCCCGGAGTGGTCGCCCGCGTCGATGCGGGGTGCGTAGAACTCCAGGAACTGCTCCATGTCCAGGGCGCCGACGGCGGTCGGGAGGAGGTCGGCAGCCTTGATGCCGTGCGCGTCGGCCAGGGCGACGGTCTGCCAGTAGGAGCTCAGGGCGGCCCAGAACATGACCATGTTGAGCTGGTGGAAGAGCGCGGCGGGACCGGGGTCCTCGCCGCGGTGGTCGGCGGCGGTGAGCACTTCGAGGGTGGGGCGGTGGGCCTCGAAGACCTCGCGGGGGCCGCTGTAGAAGGCGGAGGAGCCGGCGCGGGCGATTCCGGAGGGCGGCACGAGCACTCCGCCGGTGAGCTGGACGGTGCCGCGCTCCCGCGCCCAGTCGGCGGCCTCCTGCGCGCGGCGCGGGGTGTCGGAGCTGAGGTTGACCAGGACCAGGACGGCCAGGACGGCGCGGTCGACCCCGTCCAGTACGGCGTACACCGCCTCGTAGTCGGTGAGGCTGAGCACGATGACCTCGTTGGCGGCGATGGGGTGCTCGGTGGTGGAACGGGTCGACCTCCCCGCCGCCACTCCGTCCGCCGCTACGGTGCCGACGACAACAGGCGCGCCTCCGCTGCCAGGACGGCCTCGTGCACGGTGGCTCTGCCCATGAGGACGCACAGGGTGTAGCCGGCGTCGTCCATGGCCCGCAGGGCCGCGGGGTCTTGGGGCGCGGCCGCGAGGCGGGCGCGGCATCCGCGCAGCCGCGTCAGGACCTCCTCGGTCCTGGCCCGGGCCGGAGTGAGCACGCTCCCCCGCCCGGCGCTCGGCACGGGGCTGCGTCCCGCGTCCATCGCGCGGCGCACCGCCCGCTCGACGTGCACGGGAACGGGGGTGCCGAGGGTCCCGGCCACCATGGCGGCCGCGAGTGCGTCGGGAGTGGTGCGGGCGAGGTCGGCGGCTACCTCGAGGATCCGCCGCGCGTCACGGGCCGTGCACGGCGTCGCGGCCATCAGCATCCCCACGGCCCATGCGGTCGTCGGAGCACCGATACGAGGGCCGCCGGAGGGGTCGACTGCGGGGGGCGGGGGCGGGGGCGGGGACTGACTTCCAACCGGAGGCATACGAGACCCCTTCAATCCAAGGCAGAGGAGTGCGCAGACACACGCATAGAAGGTATTCCCACGGTTGGGCTGGTCGTAAGCACGGTGCGCTGCCCCTATATAACCGGAACGGACGCGCCCCCACCTCCGTCCCGCCCCGCCGGTATGGGCGTACCGGAAAGGGGCAGGTGCAGGCCATGGAGAAGGAATCCCGGCCGGCTGCCGACCGCATCACCGACCCGTGGGGCAGCCGAACCCCTTACGGCGCCGGCGAACCCTGGCCCGTACGCGTCGACTCGTACCTCACCGCAGGAGCCGACGGCAGCGGCGCTGCCCGTGTAGACCGGTGGGTGCCCACGGCCTCGAATCTCCACTCGAACGGGGACGCCATGGAACTGGCCGTCAGGGACGGCCGCCTCGTCGGAGTCCGCGGGGTGGCCGGGGACCGGGTCAACCGCGGCCGCCTCGACGTCAAGGACCTCTACGGCTGGCAGGCCATCGCATCGCCGGACCGTCTGACCCGGCCGCTGATCCGGGAGGACGGCGTCCAGCGGGAGACCGACTGGTACACCGCGATGGCACGGATCGCCGACCGTACCCGCGCGCTCCTCGACGGTCCCGGCCCCTCTTCGATCGGCTTCTACACCAGCGGCCAGCTGTTCCTGGAGGAGTACTACGCACTGGCGCTCATCGCCCGCGGCGGTTTGGGCACCAAGCACCTCGACGGGAACACCAGACTCTGCACAGCCACCGCCGGCGAGGCCCTCAAGGAGTCGTTCGGCTGCGACGGCCAACCCGGTTCGTACGGCGACATCGACCACGCCGACACCATCGCCCTCTTCGGGCACAACATGGCCGAGACGCAGGGCGTGCTGTGGAGCCGGATCCTGGACCGTCTCGCCGGTCCCGAGCCGCCCGTCGTGCTGTGCGTGGATCCCCGGCCGGGCCCGGTGTCCGAGGCCGCCACCATCCACCTCCAACCGAGGCCCGGTACCAACCTCGCCCTCATGAACGGCCTCCTGCACGAGGTGATCGCCGGCGGCTGGACCGACCCCGCGTACATCGAGGCGCACGTCACCGGTTTCGACCGCCTCGCCCGTCAGGTGGCCGGCTTTCCGGCCGAGGCCGCCGCCGAAGCCACCGGGATACCCGTCGAGCAGATCCGTACCGCCGCACGCCTGCTCGGCCAGGCCGGACGGCTGCTCTCCACGGTCCTGCAAGGCTTGTACCAGTCCCACCAGGCCACCGCGGCCGCCGTCCAGGTCAACAACCTGCACCTGATCCGCGGCATGCTCGGACGGCCCGGCTGCGGCGTCCTGCAGATGAACGGGCAGCCCACCGCCCAGAACACCCGCGAATGCGGGGCGGACGGCGACCTGCCCGGCTTCAGGAACTGGGCCAACCCCCGGCACGTCGAGGAACTGGCGAAGATCTGGAACGTCGCTCCCGACCGCATCCCGCACGACGGCCCGCCCACCCACGTCATGCAGATGGTCCGCCTCGCCGAGGAAGGCTCCCTGCGCATGCTGTGGGTCTCCGGCACCAACCCGGCCGTTTCGCTGCCCGAACTCGACCGCATCCGCTCCATCCTCGGTCAGGACCGCCTCTTCCTGGTCGTCCAGGACCTCTTCCCGACCGAGACCACCGCCCTCGCCGACGTGGTGCTGCCCGCCGCCGGCTGGGGGGAGAAGACCGGCACGTTCACCAACGCCGACCGCACCGTCCACCTCTCCCTCAAAGCGGTCGAGCCGCCCGGCGACGCCCGGCCCGACCTCGACGTCTTCCTGGACTTCGCGGGCCGCATGGACCTGCGCAACGCCTCGGACGCACCCCTCCTCCCATGGCACGGCCCCGAGGAGGTCTTCGAGGCGTGGAAGGAATGCAGCCATGGTCGTCCCTGCGACTACAGCGGACTGAGCTACGCCCTGCTGCGCGAGCGCGGCGGCATCCAATGGCCCTGCACCGCCGAACATCCCGACGGGACCGAACGCCTCTACACCCGGGGCGACTTCCGCAGCAGACCGGAAGACTGCGAGACCTACGGCCGCGACCTCCTCACGGGCACCCCGTACGACGAGGACGACTACCGGGCCCTGAATCCCGACGGCAAGGCGGTCCTGCGCACGGCCCCCTACGTCCCACCACCCGAACAGCCCGACGCCGACTACCCTCTGTGGCTCACCACCGGCCGCACGCTGTACCAGTTCCACACCCGGACCCGCACCGGCCGCGTGCCGGAACTGCGTGCCGCGGCCCCCGACATGTGGATCGAAGTCTCCCCGGCCGACGCGGCGGCGGCCGGGATCAGCGAAGGGGACCTTGCGGAGGTGTCCACGCGGCGAGGAACCGTCCGGGCCAGGGCTCGCATCACCGGCATCCGGGAAGGTGTCCTCTTCCTGCCGTTCCATTACGGCTACTGGGACGCTCCGGAGGCGGACGGCCATCGCCGGGCGGCCAACGAGCTCACCCCCACGACCTGGGATCCGGCTTCCAAGCAGCCCTTGTTCAAGACCGGCGCCGCCTGCCTCCAACCGGTCGCCCGCCTCTCCGGCCCCGCACCGGCTCCCACGACCACTGCCTCGGCGCCGGCGACTCCCCCCGGCCACCCGGTGCCACCGCCCTGAGAGGCACGGCCATAACCTTGTCCCCCGCGCACCACCGCTACGACGCTGCGCCCGCTCGGCACACCCCCACGCCGCCACATCGGGGACGGTCGTCACTCGTGTGCCTCGCTTCGCAGTCGACATGGTGCGGACCGGCACTGGGCGTGTGAGCGTGAGCCGAGAGGAATCCGTACCCCACGCATCAAGAGGAGTCGCTGTCATGGGCAGTACGCCGGACAAGCGTCAGGAGCCGGGCAAGGGCCGCGAGGCACAGGGGCACCAGCGCCCCGGAGACCCCGCGCACCCCCAGCCGGGGAAGAAGTCCCGCGAACGGGGACAGAAGCAGGGCCAGGAGGAGACCTCGCGCCGCCGCGAGGACGACTTGCTGCGCGAAGAGGACCTGCACGACGAGCAGCTTTGAGCGGTCCGGCTTCGACCCGATGCGCGAGCATTTGAACGGGGACGCGTTCGGCTACGCATTCCTGGACTGCCGCGGGTACGGCGAGGCGATGGACGCCGACGGCGCTTTCACGATGGAGGAGGTCGCCGAGGACGCCCTGGCCGTTTGCGGACCATGTCGGCGGAGCCGCCGTCCGCGGGTTCGGGTGTGGCGGCGATGAGGATCTGAGCGGCCTGCGTGATGTTGTCGGCGCGGACGGCGCAAGCCATCGCCTCGCGGGCGGCGTCCGCGGTGGTGTCCGGGGGGACCACCAGCAGCGCGAAGTGGTCGTTGTGGGCGCGAGTGATGAGGACGGGGTGTAGCCGTGCCTCGTCGCAGGTCAGCACCGGTGACCGGCCGACGAGGTACGCGAGCCCGCCGCCCGCACAGCCGCTCTCCACCGCGCTCCGCCGGAAAATACCTGGTCACACCGGCCATTTGCCCCTCGATCAGGCGTACAGTGAATGCACCGGGAGTACTTCGCACACCGGCTTTCACGCGGGTGTCATTTCCGGCGATCGCCTAAAAACCGGGCTGCCGACAGGCAGCCCGGGGGCAGGTCCGCATCATGACCACCACCCTCGACCGGACCAAGCCCCGCGACCTCGCCGCAGAAGTCCCGGCTCGCTTGTCCCTCACCCCGAAGACCACGCTCGCCGGCCAGCTGGACGGGGCCTGGTGGCCCTACTCCCGCGACCTCGAGGCCGAGCTTCCACCGCTCGCCGCCGCGCTGGAGGAACCCTGGGGACGCGTCACCCGCGTCACCGTGAACCCCACCCTCTGGCCTGTCGTACCGCACACGGTTGCCATGGACGGGCGCACGCTGCACGTGGGCTGGTTCACCGAACAGGACCCCGACAAGCTGATCCTGCTCTCCTACACCGTCGGCCGCTGGGACCTCCTCGTGATCCCGCCCGAGACCGCACCCGCAGCTGCGGCCCGCCTGATGGCCGCCGCGGCGGTCCCGGGCAGCGTCCTCACCGCCGAAGTCCTGATGGACAACGAAACCGCCATCGGGCGCGGCATCCGCGACGCCCGCCGCCGGGAAGCAACTTGGGAGGGTGAGGGAGGGGCCTGCATGTCCCCCTTCGGGCAGCCTATGGGACGAAGCGCCCTCCCTCTGCCCTCGAACGGCCTGAGGTGAACTCCGTGGAAACCATCGTCCTCATCGCGGTGATCATCCTCGCGATCGCCATCGGAATGCGCTGGATCCACCTGCTCAACGCTCAGCACGACGCGCGGATCACGGCCTACCACTTCAGCGACCCCCTGCCGAGACCTCCCGGCCTGCCGGACGACACCGGTCGTCGAACCCACCCCACGGATGCCGACCGGTGAGGTACGAACCTTCCTCCGACCGGGGGTAGCGGTCGGGGCGCCGCGGCGCCCCGACCCAGCCGGCCTGGCGGCCACCCGAAGGGAACCAAGCCCACCCCGAAAGGAACCACGTCTACGTGAAGTACATCGAGACCCAGACACTGCCATCGCTCGGGCACGCCGAGGTACGGATCATCGCGCGCTCGCCCGAAGCCGCCCGAGCAGTCGCGGAGGCGCTTCGCCTTTGCTTCTCGGGCACAGAACAGCGCAGCTATCCCGGCCTCGACGGCGGCACCCGCCTCCACCTCACCGTGGACACGGCAACAACCTCCGGCCCCGCCGGCACCTGGCTGGCCACCAGCAGGACCCCCGTCGGCACCGGCGCGCACTCCGACGAGACCTGAGAAGCCCCGGCGGGCCCCGGAGCCTGCTCCCGCACAGGAAAGGACGCGGTCATGGCCACACTGCGGGAACGCAAGACCTACCGCGAACAGGTGCTCCGGGTCCTGTACGAAGCCGTCGAAGGCAACCGGCTCCTCGGCACCACCGGAGCGAAGCTGCGGCGCGACCTCCACATACCGGAACAGGACCTGGCCGCCGCCTGCACCTACCTGGCGGGCGAAGGACTGATCACCGTCGACTGGGAACCGGGCAACACGCCGGCGATGGTCACCCTCACCCACGAGGGAATCCGGCGGATGGAGGCCGAGGAAGAAGAGACGGCCTAGAGGAGAGGTCCGGAGTCCTGGTCAGTGGTCGTAGGCGATCGGTGTTCAGGTGATCGGTGTTCCGTTGGCCCGGTACCCGCTTCTTGCGTCGCATGATCGGGCAGTGGCGGTATTCAGCCGACGAAGCCCGCCCCCGGGCCGAGGCGGCGGGGGAATGGGTGTTCTCCCCCGGCGTGGCGCCCGGGGTGCGCGGGCGCCCGTACACTCGGCCCATGAACCGCACACGCGTCACGGAGGAGTGCCTGCCGCAGGCCGCTCCCGCCGTGCGTGCGGTCCGTGCGGACCGGACGGGCGTCAGCTACCGGACCGCCGTCGACGGCCAGGCCCCCGCGGTCGGCCGCGGTGCCCTGCACGGCCACGGCTAGCGCCTCCCCGCCGCCGTCCCCCCGCCGCCCCACCTCATCCGGGCCCCTCCCGTACCCCTTCCCGGGACGACCCCGCCCACCACCGGCCTCCCGGCCGGACCACCGCGGCCCCGACCCTCCCGGTCCCGTCGCCCGGGGGCGCCCCCTCGCCCCTCACCCATCACCACCGCAGTACCGGCGATCCGTCGGCGCTGCCGCCAGGCGCGGGCCGCACGCCGGGCCGCCGCCGCTCCCGAAGGGACCACCGTGAAGTTGAGCGGGCTACTGACCGGCCATGAGCACCACGTCATCCAGGGTGACGCCGCATCGACGCGGATCACCGCGGGCACCACCTTCGACGTCGACCGGGTCGTGCCGGGCTCGCTCTTCATCGCCGTACCGGGCCACCGCGGAGGCGGACCCGCCGCCATCGGCGCGGCGCTCGCGCGCGGGGCGGTGGCCGTGCTCGTCGACGCGGCGGGAGCCGCCGCCGCGCCCCCGCAGCGGGAGCTACCGCCCGCGGTGTGCGTCGTGAGGGTGGCCGACACCCGCAAGGCCGCCGCCGTCGCCTCCTCCCGCTACTTCGGCGAGCCGGGGCGGCACATGGACGTGGTGGCGGTCACCGGGACCAACGGGAAGACCTCCATCTCGTACATGGTCGAGTCGCTGCTGAGGATCTCCGAGGGTGCCTCGGTGGGCGTCATCGGAACGGCGGGCAGCAGGATCGGCGACGAGGTGATCCCGATGCCGCCCTCGGTGCTGACCACTCCGGAGTCACCCGACCTCCAGTACCTCTTGGGCCGCATGCGCGACCGGGCGACGGGCAGCGTGGTGCTGGAGGCCACCTCGATGGCGCTGCAGACGTACCGGATGGACCGCACGTTCGTCGACGTCGGCGTCTTCACCAACCTGACCCAGGACCACCTGGACGACCACGGCACGATGGGCCACTACACGGACGCCAAACTCCGGCTGTTCCAGGGGCTCTGCCGGCACGCGGTGGTCAACGTGGACGACGCCGTGGGAGCCAGGATCCGGGCGATGATGCCGGGCGCGGTGACCACGTACGGACTCGACGCGGAGGCCGACTTCCGCGGCGCGGACCTGTTCGCGGACGCCTCCGGCACTCGGTTCACCCTGCACCATGCGGGCCGGGCGTACCCCGCGGCCGTCCCGGTCCCGGGGCGGTTCTCCGTGGCCAACGCGCTGGCTGCCGTGGCGGCCTGCCGCGTCCTGGGGCACGACCTGGCCGGACTCGTCGCCGCGCTCGCGCAGATGCCGCCCGTACCGGGGCGGTTCGAGCGCTTCGTGACCCCCGCCGGCACGTCGGTGATCGTGGACTACGCGCACTCGCCCGACTCCCTCGACAAAGTCCTCACGGCCATCCGGGGCTTCGCCCGCGGCCGGGTCATCACCGTCTTCGGCTGCGGCGGCGACCGCGACACCACCAAGCGGGCCGAGATGGGCCGGATCGCCGGAACCCACTCCGACCTGTGCGTCCTGACCTCGGACAACCCCCGCACCGAGGACCCCGAGGCCATCCTGGACCAGATCGCCCCCGGCATCGCGGGCACCGGCACCCCGTACGAACGCTCCGCCGACCGGCGCAGGGCCATCGGGCTGGCGCTCGCCGCCGCGCGGCCCGACGACATCGTCCTGATCGCCGGAAAGGGCAGCGAACCGCACCAGATCGTGGGCGAGGAACTCCTCCCCTTCAGTGACATGGCGACCGTACGCGACCTCGCCGGGGCCGACCCCGCCTCCTGACTGGCTGTACCGTCCGCTGCGGGCAGCCGGCACAACCACCGCTTCGGGCCGGTGACATCTCGGCGCCGGTGACGCAGCGGCACCCTTACCACGCACAAGCAGGGAAGTAAGCTCTCCGTTTATTCGGACTGGCTGGATATGATCGATCTGCGCCCTCGCCCCACGGGCCGCGTTGGCAGTTCCCCCATGCCTCCTCCCGAGGACTGTGCTCAACCGTCCGTGGTGCATCCCCCGTTCTGCCGCTCCCGAGGACCGATGTCTCCGATGGAACCCGAAGGTCCACCAAGCCCGCCGCCGTCGACCGTTCGGCGCCGCCGCACCGTGCGCCTCCGTACGATGCTGGTCTGCCTGGCCGTCGTCCCGACCGTGGCGATGGCTGCCCAGGTGACCGTGACCGCCCAGCGGTTGCTGGCCCAGTCCGAGCACCTGCGCACCGACGTGGAAGCCGGCGAGCGGATCGGCGTACCGCTGGTCGGGCTCATGACTCAGCTGCAGGCGGAGCGTGCGATGACGGCGGCGCGGTGGGCGGGGACCTCCGTCGCCGACGACGACCTCCGCGAGAAGCGGGCGGCAACGGACCGCGCAGCGGCGGAGGTCAGGCAGGTCTCCGGCAGCAGCAGCGGCGCTGCGCAGCCTTCCGGGCAGAGCGACGGCCACCTCGACGAGGTGGGCGCCCGGCTCGACCAGCTCGCTGCGTTCCGCAAGCGCGCGGACGCCCACAGCGGCAGCGCCGAACAGGTGGTCGACTACTACACCGGCGTGATCGACGACATCATCCGCGCGTACCAGTATGAATTCGGCCACGCGGAGGACGCGGAACTCGCCCAGGAGAGCAGGCCCGCCGTGGCCCTGTTCTCCGCGGGAGAGATGGTCGCGCGCGAGGACGCCCTCCTCGCGCTGGCCGGGCCTTCCAAGGAACTGGCAGCAACCGGTTTCTCCGATTTGCTCGATGCCCTCGGCACCCACCGGTACCTGTACGACACCTGGATCGTGCCGTACCTGTCGCCCGCCGAACAGGCTTCGTACGACAAGCTCACCGCCTCGGATGCCTGGCGCACCAAGATCCGCATCGAGAATGCGGTCGTCAGCAACCACCAGGACACCGCGACCGGAGTGAAGCTGCCGGCCGATGTCGGCAGCTGGCGTGCCGCGCACGACGCGTTCGCGCCGCAGTTGGCCGCCCTCAACGCGGACCGGTCGCGGAGCGTGCTCGCGCACGCCGAGGCGAAGGCCGCCGAGCTGGAGACCGAGGTGTACTGGCTGGTCGGGGGCAGCGGCGGCACCCTCCTGCTGGTCACCGGGGTCGTCGTCCTCACCACGCGGTCGGTGCTGCGCAGGCTGAACCGCCTGCACACCCGTACGGTCGCCATCGCCGAGCAGACGCTGCCCGAGGTGGTGGCCAGGCTCCAGCGCGGGCAGGCCGTGGACGCAGAGGCGTTGCCGGCCGTGGCCGGGCACCAGGACGAGGTCGGGCGGATCAGCGACGCCTTCGCCCGCGTCGTCGCCGTGTCCGTCGACGGACACCGGCAGCTCGCGGCCGAGCGGCACGGGTTCGGCCTGTTCGCCTCGGGAATCGCCTCACGCACCGGAAACCTCGTCAGCCGCCAGCTGAGCCTGACCGAGGACATCCAGGACGCCTTCGGTCACGACGAAGCGCTCCTGGCCCAGTTGATGCGGTCCGACCAGTTGACGGTGGGAATGCGACGCCAGATCGAGAACCTCCTCATCCTCGCCGGTGGCGAGATCCCGGACCCGCACACCGACCCCATGCGCCTCGCCGACCTGCTGCGCGAAGCCGCCGCGGAGGTCGAGGACTTCCGGCGGATCGAACGCCATGCGCTGGACGAGGCCAGCGTGCAGCCGCACGTGATCAGTCAGATCAGCCACCTGCTGGCCGAGCTGCTGGACAACGCGACCCGGTTCTCGCCGCCGCGGTCCAAGGTGGTCGTACGCGCCGAACTGGCCGCGGACGGGCTGTCGATCGAGATCGAGGACCGCGGCCCGCGCGTGGCGGCCGCCGGGTACGAGGAGATGAACCGGCGACTGCACACGGCGCCGCCGTACTCCGTCCTCGCGGAGAACGCGCACCGGCTGGGCCTCTTCGTGGTGGGCCACCTGGCCGACCAGCTCCAGGCCCGGGTCACGCTGCGGCGCTCGGTGTACGGGGGGACGGCGGCCGTGGTGATCCTGCCGGGCGAGCTGCTCGTGCCGACCGAACGGGAGGGCGAGTGGGGGCCGGTGCCTGCGGCGGAGCCCGGGCCGGCGACCGACCGGGATCCGGAGCCGGCCGCCGTACTCACCGCCGTACGGGCACCCGCCCCCGAGGTCCGGCAAGCCGCCGCCCCCATGCCCGTACGGCTGCGAACCGAGCAGGCGCTGCCCGCTCGCTCCGGACCCGGTGACGGCGCGCGCCCGCCGCTGCCCGAGCGCGTCCCGCAGACCCACCTCACCCGGCAACTCCGCGGGCCGCGCGCCCCGGAGCCGGACGCCGGCCGGGACGCGGCGACACCCGAAGAGGTGGCCGACGCCTGGGCGGACTACGAAGAAGGAACCCGGACAGTGGAAGCAGAGCTCAGACAGGATCAGCCATGACCACGACAGCCAACGACATGATCTACAGCGTCCTGGACAACAACCTGAGCAGGATCGCCGGCATCCAGGGAGCCGTGCTCCTGTCCAACGACGGGATCAAGCTCAGCGCCTACCTGCTCGAGCGGGACCAGGCGGAGCGCATCGCGGCCGCGTCCTCCGGGATCGCCGCCACGATGAAGGCGATATCGAGGGAGGTCGGCGGCGGCGGGGTCATCCGCCAGCTGGTCGAGATGAACGACCGGTACCTCTGCATCGTCGGGTGCGGTGAGGGCAGCACCCTCATCGTGGTGACCTCCCGCAAGGCACGGCTCGGGGAGCTGGGAGGCGAGGCGGTACGCACCGCCCAGGCGCTCGGCGAATGGCTGGGCACCCCCGAGCGCACCCCGCTGCCGACACCGGCGTCGACGTCGTAATGCCGGACGAGCCGCAGCGTGGCCGGAGCCTCCGCCGGACCCGGCTGTACGCGTTGACCGACGGACGTACAGCCGCGGCTCCGCAGACCGTCCTCACCATGGACACCACGATCGTGGCGGCGGTCACCGAGGACGAGGCCCTCAGCGGCCTGCCCACCGAATGGCGGGCCGTCCTGGCCATGTGCGCGCCGTCGGGCGGGCTGGCGGTCGCCGAGATCGCCGCGCGCATGCACATGCGCCTCACTCCGATGACGCTCCTCCTCGGCGAACTCGCGGACCGCGGGCTCATCCGCCATCGGCCGCCTCTGGAGGGGGCCGAGACCACCAATGTCCACCTGCTCATGAAAATCAGGGACAACCTTGCCCGGATATGACACCTCCGATGCGCCCGTCCAGGAAGCGTCCCCCGTCAAGATCCTCATTGCCGGTGGATTCGGAGTCGGCAAGACGACCCTGGTCGAGGCGGTCTCCGAGATCGAGCCGCTGCGCACGGAGGAGCGCCTCACGAGCGCGGGAGTCGGTGTCGACGACCTCGACGGCATCGAGTCCAAGACACTGACCACCGTCGCGATGGACTTCGGCCGGATCACCCTCGCCGACGCCGGAGTCGTCCTCTACCTGTTCGGCACACCCGGCCAGGAGCGGTTCTGGTTCATGTGGGACGACCTGCTGAACGGGGCCCTCGGGGCACTCGTACTCGTCGACACGCGGCGCCTGGACCGCGGCTTCCCCGCCATCGACTTCTTCGAGAGCCGGGGACTGCCTTTCGTCGTCGGCGCGAACTGCTTCCACGGCGAGCAGCCGTACACCGCCGAGGAGATCGCCGCCGCACTGCACCTGCGCGACCCGGCCACGCCCGTCCTCCTGCTCGACGCCCGCTCCCGTACGGACGCCCGCGGCGCCCTGCTGAACCTCCTCGACGTCGTCATCGCCCAGGCGCGGACCGCGGCGAGCACTCGGCCGCCGGGCCCGCACAGGCACGAGTCCGCACTTCGTGCTTCCCTGTCACAGCCGTAGCAGCCCCGGCCCACCGGGCCACCCGTACACCATGGCGCTCCGGCGGTCCGCTTTGCTCCGCCCCGGCAACTGCCTTCCCCCACCCGGTTCCAGCATGATCGATTCCCTGGACCTGAGCAGGAGCGTCCATGCTCCTCCCCCCCCATTCCTTCGATCACGGGAGCCCCGTCACATGTCCGACATCATCGTGCGCGCCGTGCGGGCCGAGGACTTCGCCCAGTGGCGCGCCCTCTACCGCGGCTACGCCGATTTCTACAAGGTGGAGCAGACCGAGGAAGCGGCCGCCACCGTGTGGTCCTGGGTGCTCGACCCCGGCCATGAGGTCAGCGCCCTGGTCGCCGAGAACTCCGCCGGTCGGCTCGTCGGCCTGGCCCACTACCGCCCGTTCTCCCGACCGCTCTCCGCGACGGTCGGCTGCTTCCTCGACGACCTGTTCGTGGCCCCCGAGCACCGCGGATCCGGCGCCGGCGACCAGCTGCTCGGCGCTCTGCGCGAGCTCGCGGCCGCGCACGGCTGGAGCGTGGTCCGCTGGATCACCGCGGACGACAACCACCGCGCGCGGTCGAGGTACGACCAGGTGGCCACCCGCACGATGTGGGTCACGTACGACATGGCCCCCGGCCTCTGACCCTCGATCCGCGCCGGGCCGGCCGGGTCGGGCAGGCTGGGCTCGGTCAACCGCTGGCCGCCCTCGGCGGGCGGGCTCACGGGCCGAGGTCGAGGAGGGCGTTCTCCACGACCTCGGTGAGCGCGGGGTGGATCCAGTACGGGGGCTTGCCGAGGGTGATGGCGTCCGATGCCCAGGGTCGCTGCCAGGACGAGGGGCTGGATGAGGGTGGGGGCCTGAGGGCACTGCCCATCAGGTGGGCGCCGAGAAGGCGCCCGGTGCCGGGGTCTGCGAGCAGCTTGCAGAATCAGGTGGTGTCCTCCATCGCCCAGCCGTAGGCGACATCGCCGTAACCGGCCATGGAACTCCTCCTCCACCCCCACCGTCAGACCGCACCTGCCCTGCGGCAGGGTCGACCGTCCACGATCCACGCCGGAGACCGGTGCAGCCACCCTGGAAGACATGAAGGGGCCCTTCGTCGAACGGGCCGGGGTGCCGGAGCCAGCTCTCCCTCAGGCCTCGCGCCTACCCCGCTGCTCGGCCCCCAGTCGCTGCGGGAGCCGCCTCCTCGGCGCCATCGCCCGTGTCCAGCGCACTGAGCCCCTGGTCCCAGGCCTCGCGGCGGTAGGTCGCCAGGCGGTCCTCCAGCAGGACGGGCTTGTAGGCGATCTCGGACGCCTTCATCGTCGTCCGCGGCTGCGCCGCACCATCAGGAAGACGACGACCAGAGCGGCGCCGGCCACGAGCAGCGGCGTACGGTTCGCGCGTGCCGTCCTCGCGACGTGGCCGGCCTTGTCGAGGAGCGGCTCGGGTGTCGTGTCCTTCACCAGTTGCGCGGCGTGCTGGGTCTTCCCGCAGATCTGGTCGGCGACCAGCGCGGTCTTCTCGGCGGCCTGCTCTCTGACACCGGCCGCCTTCTCCTTCACCTGTGCCCTGACGTCGGCCTTGCCCGCCAGCGCCTCGACGGTCTGCCCGAGTTCGTCACGGGTGCGCTCGATCTGCTCGCGCAGCTCGTCGGGGGTGGGTGTGCCGCTGTCGGTTCGAGGTTCGTTGGTCATCGCTGCACTTTCTCCTTGATCTCGGCCAGGTCGGCCTTGACGCTGTCGATGGTCTTCCCCGGAACGGGGGCTCCGGCCTCAGCGATCTGCTTCTTCCCGGCCACGGCAATCACTGCGGCAACCGCCGCCAGCACCGCCGCGACGATCAGGGCCGATGCCCACACCGGGAGTACCAGCGCGAGGGCTGCGATGCAGGTTGCCACCAGGGCCTGAGCTGCCAGGATTCCGATCAGGCCCGCCGCGCCGACAAGGCCGCCGCCCTTCCCGAAGCGCTTCCCCTTCTGCGTCATCTCTGCCCGAGCCAGCTGCATCTCGTCGCGGACCAGCTCCGAAATCTGCTGGGAAGCGCGAGAAACCAGCACGCTCACGGATTCATCGGTGCTGTGGGTCTGCCGCTCCATCGTGCTCATGAGGAGTCTCCCCTGTTGCGATGCGCACGCCGTTGTCGTGGCGCGCCTACCCGGTAAACGACCGAGCACCCACGCCCGCGCCCGACGCTCACCGGCGTCATGCCGCGGTGCGCCCTCTCTGCCGGTGATCACTGTCGCGCAACGGCGGAAAGCCGTGATGCCGCAAATCGCGGCCGGCCCCAGCGGTCCTTACGCCCCCCACTCCTCCATACTGGTCGCTCCCGGCGCGGGTGTCGCGGGGGCCACAACGGGGCCCCTCAGACATGTCGACGCGGCCACGTACCCGGAGGCGGACCACATCGCCCATTCGGCCGTGCCGCGCAGGACCGCCCTCCAGGAGCGTGCGGGCAGCTCCGAGGGATGGTTCGGGGCCCGCTCCTCGACCAGCTCGCTCGGGCCCGCCACGGCGTTCCGCTGGTTGTCGGCACTCGGAACGTTCCCATCCGCGGGCGCGGCTCCCGGATCCGATTTCCTAGAGCCAGCCGTTGCGGCGGAACGAGCGGTAGAGGAGGCCTGACGCCACCGCCATGAGGGCGACGGCGAGCGGGTAGCCGTAGCTCCAGCCGAGCTCCGGCATGTGCTCGAAGTTCATTCCGTAGACGCCGGCCACCATGGTGGGGATCGCAAAGATCGCGGCCCAGGCGGAAATGCGCCGCATGTCGTCGTTCTGCCAGGTGCCCACCCTGGCTTGCTGGGCATCGAGAACCGAGTTGAGCAGTTCGTCGAGCGTCCGCACCTCCGTGTCGGTGCGGTGGAGGTGATCCGACACGTCGCGGAAGTAGGGCAGGACCTTCGACGGACGCCCTTCCTCGGCCAGGCCGCTCAGCAGGCCGGTCAGGACGGGGACCAGCGGCTGTACGGCGTCCCGGAACTCGCGGACCTCTCGTTTCAAGGAGTAGATGTCCTCGGTGTGGTCGACGCGGGAGGACGAGAAGACACGGTCCTCCAACCGGTCGAGCGCAGCGCGCACGGTCTCGGCGGCTTCGCCGTAGGCATCGACGACGACGTCCAGCCCGGCGTGCAGAACCGACAGGGGGCCGAAGCGCAGAGTGGACGGGTCTGCTTCCAGCCTGCGGGCTGCGTCAGCTGCCGGATCCACCTCGCCGTGCCGGACGGTGAGCACGTAGCGGGGCCCGACGAAGAGCATCAACTCGCCGGTCTCCACCGCCGCTTCCTCCTCGACGTACCAGAGGGTCTTCAGCGCAACGGCCAGCACGTCGCCGATGCGCTCTCGCTTCGGCAGCTGTCGCGCCTGAACCGCGTCCTCGACGGCCAGGGGGTGCAGGCCCAGCTCCTCGGCCAACTGCACAAGCTCGCCCTCGGCCGGGTCGACCAGACGGACCCAGCCGAACTCGCCGTCGCCCAGCCCGCGCAACCGCTTCAGCACCAGTCGACAGGCCTCGTCGTCAAGGCCGCACTCGACCGTCTCCGACCGGCCCGACCGCTCCTCGTACACCACGCATTCCATACGCCGCGCATGCTTCAGAACTCCGATCCCATGCGCATCGGTCCATCACCAGGATGCAGGGGCACGCTGCCGCGGCTTCCGCATCTTCGCCGACCGACCCAAAGGGGATGAATCGCATCGCGTGCGACATCAAAGCAAGGTGTGCGGGTAGCCGGACACCATGGACCCCAACAATCACACCCCTCTTCGCGCTGTCGCGCTCGTCTGCACCCTGTCCCCCTCCCCCGCTCCGTCGAGCTCCCAATTGCTGGCCGAGCAGACCATGGCCGCCCTCGCCGAGCACGGCGTCACCGGGAAGACCATCCGGATCGCGGACCACGACGTGAAGCCCGGTGTGAAGACCGCCGTGGGCGATGGCGACGCCTGGCCGGAGATCCGGGACACGATCCTGGGCTGCGACATCCTGATCCTCTCGACGCCGATCTGGCTCGGACATCCGTCCAGCATCGCCCAGCGGGTCCTGGAGCGGCTGGACGCGGAGATCTCCGAGACCGACGACGAGGGCCGCATGCTCACCTACGGCAAGGTCGCCGCAGTCTGTGTCGTGGGCAATGAGGACGGCGCGCACAAGGTCAGCGCCGACCTCTTCCAGGGCCTGAACGACGTCGGGTTCTCCCTCGCGCCGAACGCCGTCACCTACTGGGTCGGCGAGGCCATGCAGGGCACCGACTACCAGGACCTCGACAAGACCCCCGAGAAGACCGCGGCCACGACCGCCACCCTCGCAGCGAACACCGCCCACCTCGCCCGCCGCCTCAAGGCCGCGCCGTACCCGGCGAGCTGAGCTACGGCTCCGTCCCTCCGCACAGCGCCTTCCGAACCGGAGACAAGGAGAACGATCATGACGAAGCAGCAGTCCTCACCCGACACCGCCAAGAACGAGCTGCCGGGCAAGCCCGGCCCGAAGTCACCGCCTCTGCTCGAGCCGACGGAGCCCGCGCAACCCCTTCCCCCGAAGCCCGACCAGGACGGCCCCGAAACGGTGGGTCCGACCGGGCAGGCGACGGGGGCGGACCAGGCGCGCGTGGCGCAGAGCGGCGCCCACCTGACCACGGCCCAAGGCACGCGTCTGCCCGACACCGATCACTCCTTGAAGGCCGGAGCACGCGGCCCGGTGCTGCTGCAGGACCACCACCTGCGCGAGAAGATCACGCATTTCGACCACGAGCGGATCCCGGAGCGGGTCGTCCACGCGCGTGGTGCCGCCGCTCACGGCGTCTTCCAGGGCTACGGAACGGCCGGCGAGGTGTCGAAGGCCGCGTTCCTCGCCAAGGACGTGGAGACACCCGTGTTCGTCCGGTTCTCCACCGTCCTCGGCTCACGCGGCTCGGCAGACACCGTGCGCGACACACGTGGCTTCGCGACGAAGTTCTACACCCACGAAGGTACGTTCGACCTGGTGGGCAACAACATCCCCGTGTTCTTCATCCAGGACGCCGTCAAGTTCCCCGACGTCATCCACGCAGGAAAGCCCCACCCGGACCGCGAGATCCCGCAGGCGCAGAGCGCGCACGACACGTTCTGGGACTTCGTTTCCCTGCACACCGAAGCCACCCACCACACCCTGTGGAACATGTCCGACCGGGGCATCCCGAGGTCGTTCCGGATGATGGAGGGCTTTGGAGTACACACCTTCCGGCTGGTCAACGCGGCCGACGAGAGCACGCTCGTGAAGTTCCACTGGAAGCCGAAGCTCGGCGTGCACTCCCTGGTCTGGGAGGAAGCACAGATGATCAGCGGAACGGACCCCGACTTCCACCGCCGCGACCTCTACGACGCCATCGAGGCCGGCGCCTTCCCCCAGTGGGAACTCGGCATCCAGGTCTTCCCCGACACCCCGGAACAGACCTTCGAAGGCATCGACCTCCTCGACCCCACCAAGATCGTGCCGGAGGAGCTCTCACCCGTTCAGCCCATCGGGCTGATGACCCTGAACGCCAACACCAAGAACTATTTCGCCGAGACCGAGCAGGTCGCCTTCCACCCCGGCCACCTGGTCCCCGGCATCGACGTCACCGACGACCCGCTGCTCGCCGGCCGGCTCTTCTCCTACCTCGACACCCAGATCAGCCGACTCGGCGGGCCGAACTTCGGCCAGATCCCGATCAACCGGCCGCACGCCCCGGTCAACGACATGCTGCGCGACGGCATGCACCAGAGCGCCGTCCACACCGGCGTCGCCCCCTACCGGCCCAACAGCCTCGACGGCGGCTGCCCCTTCCTCGCCGGAGCCGACACGGCCGCCTTCATCGAAGTACCCGTCACCGTTCCCGAGGCGACGAAGGTCCGTGAGGCACCGGCCTCGTTCTCGGACCACTTCACCCAGCCGCGTCTCTTCTGGCTGAGCATGACCCCGCCCGAGCGCGAGCACATCATCGCCGCCTACACCTTCGAACTGAACGAGTGCTACGAACAGGCGATCAAAGAACGCACCCTGAAGGTGCTGGCGAACATCGATCCGCAGCTGTGCGAACAGGTCGCCGCGGGCCTCGGACTGCCGGCCCCCGCCGCCACCGTCCCGCTCGTCGCAGTCGAACCCAGCCCCGCCCTCTCCCAGATGGGCGGGACCTGGCCGACCGACGGCCGCGTGATCGGCATCGTCGCCGACGCCTCAGCCGACCTGGACGGCGTGAGGACCGCGCGGCAGGCCGCCCTGGACGCCGGTATAGTGCCCCTCGTCATCGCCCCGACCGGCGGCACCCTTGACGGCGACGACCCCCCGATCACCATTCAGCGAACCTTCGCCACCGCCCGATCCGTCGAATTCGACGCCCTCCTGCTGGCCGGAGCGCCCCAGGCAGGCGCGGACGCGTACGGTGCCCGCGACGCCAAGGCGGGCACGGCCCAGCCCCCGGAGGCCCCCGACCCGCGTGTACTGCTGCTCCTCACCGAGGCGTACCGACATGGCAAGGCCATCGGCGGTTGGAACGGCGCGGAGCGACTCCTCGAAACCGCCGGCATCACAGCAGCCGAACCCGGCATCGCCGTCGCCGACACCGCAACCGGGGTCCTGACAGCACTCACGACGGCGCTGGGCGAGCACCGGGCCTGGGACCGGTTCCCCGCAGCTCTCTGACCTGCGCCGAATCCGGTCCGCTGGGAGGCTGCCGTCACCGCCGCGGCGCGGACAGGTGGCCCATCGACAGGCTGTCGGAGCGCACCTCGCAACAGGAGCGCCCCGGCTGACCTTCGTTTCAGGAGGCGGGCGGCTTCGCGGTGTGGTCCGGATGGTGGTGGGTGCGACGGATCGTTTTGAGGCGGGCCTCCAGGAGGTGCTCGCGCCCGCCGGCCAGCTCTTCGACGATGGCGCGTTCGATCGCGGCGAAGGGCTGGTGGTAGGTGGAGTTGTAGGCCTCGATGATCTGGAACGTCCAATGATCCGGGATGACGTTGCGGCCCACGAGCTCGCGCTCGACCCGGGCGGCCTGCTCCTCGTGGCCCGCCTCGCGCAGGAGCCGGACGGCGTCGCCGAGCTCGAAGTCCGCGGTCCCGGTCAGCTGGTGGAATCCGTAGAGGTGACCGCGGGCCCGCTCCGTCGTCTCCAGCGCCTTCGAGAGCGCGCCCAGGGCACGCAGTGTCTTCTCGTCGACGCCGTCGGGCACCTGGTGCTCCGGGTCCATCTCGCGATTGCTGTCCATGGTGCCCTTCTTCCCGAAAGGCGCTTCGCCGAGCGATCGGTTGAGCCGTGCGGAGCAAGGACGGCGGCTGCTGCGCCCCATACGGCAATCGGCCCACCACGGGGGCGGCCGCCTGGCGGGCCGCCGCCATTGGGATGGTCTCCATCCGGCAGCGCGGCCCTGCCGCTCCGCTCGTGACCGGATGCCCGAAGGCGTCAGATGCCGCTGGTCCACACCTCGGGGCCGCCTCCCTCCCACCGGATCGGCCCGTCCTCGGACAGGTCCACGTCCTCCAGGCCGACCCGGCGCAGGAACTCCGAGACGTCTGCGGGCGTGAAGGCCCGGCCGAGGTCCGCGTCCACGCCGAGCGCGTGCACGGTGACCTTGCGCCCGCCTTGCGGCGACACGGGGTGGACAACGATCTCCGTCTGGTCCGTCATACGACCAGAATGCGGCGGGCCGGCCCGTACGGCCTCCGGGGTTCACCCCTGCCTGCCGAACACCGATGCTGTGGCTCCGTACGCGCGTCTCGAGAGTTCCGCAGCTCGTGACGTCTCCTCAGAAAGCCTGCCGGCAGAGCGTTTGGGGGAAGGCAGCCGGGATACACGCGTGGATGCCGGAAGGTGCCACCTGCGGGTGGGGACCTTCCGGAGCGGGCCTCAGCCGCACGGCGACCCTCCCCGGCGTCAGCGGCCGGCCCGCCCGCACGACGGGCTGCCGCCCGGATCCGTACGGAACCCGGACGCCCCGGGTACCCGGTCCTCTCCCCGGCCGGGAACCCGGGCCCCTCCGGCCAACCCCCGACGACGGCGCTCATACCGCCGCCCCCGGGCAACGGACCCCCGCGGCAGCAGCCCGGCGCACTGCACAGCATGCGCTCCGGCATGGGGATCGGCTGCCGCGCGGGCGCCCGGCACCACCGCGGCCGCCGCGCCGGTTACTGGGCGACGCCGCCAGGCCTCGCCTCATCTGCCGCGGCCGTCCCGGCCATGCCCGGCCTGCGGACGGCCCTCATTCGGCCGGCGGGGCGGTGGCGTCGGCCCGTGCGTCCCGCACTGGCGCCCTGGCCCGTACTACGGCCTGCCCAACGGAGCCGCCGGCAGGCCGTCCTGCGCGGCGCGCGGTGCCGGCAGCACCCCCGGCAGCGTCCAGGTGTAGACGTCCGGGGAGAAGGCGTGCAGACGCTTGACGAGTCTGGCGGTCGACCAGGGCCAGCAGAAGGTGTTGACACCCGGGAGGCCGAAGTAGTACCCGGATCCGTTCGCGGGGCTGTAGACGGTGGTGCGCAGTGCCTCGTGCAGGGCCTGCTGATGGGATTCCTCAGCTTCGGGAAGGACGTCGAGCGCGGCGTACCCGTTGGTGCGCAAGTGGGTGAGGGCAGTCGCGACGTAGCGGAGCTGGGCTTCGAGGACGGTGGGTACTGCGGTGGTGCCGGTGAGCAGGTTCGGGCCGACGAGGAGGAAGAGGTTGGGGTAGCCGCTGACGCTGGTGCCCAGATAGGCGCGGCGGTCGTCGGCCCACGTCCGGGCGAGCGTGGTGCCGCCGATGCCGTACAGCCTGCTGGCCAGGGGGACCTCGCCCACGTGGTAGCCGGTGGCCAGAACGATGACGTCGGCGCGGGTACGGGTGCCGTCGGCGCCGATGACGTGGGAGCCCACCACGGCAGCTGCCCTGGTGGGATGGAGCCGGACGTTGGGCCTGACGAGGGCGGGATAGTAGGCGTCGGACGTGATCAGGCGGCGGGCCCCGAGTCGGTAGTCGGGGGTGAGTGCCCGGCGCAGGGCACGGTCCGGTACGGAAGTGCGCAGATGGAAGCGGGCCACGGCTTCCAGGGGCCGCAGCAGGCGGGGGTGGCGCAGGGGGAGGCCGACGGCTTCCTGAGTCCAGTGGTGCAGGCCACGCAGTGCGCGGCGGGCTGTCGGGTGGAGTCCGAGGAAACGGTGCAGGCGGGCGGGGAGCGGGTAGTCGGGTTTCGGGAGCACCCAGTGGGGAGTGCTCTGGAAGACGTCGACGTGCGCGGCCCGCGGCTGGATCTCGGGCAGGAACTGCACGGCGGACGCTCCGGTGCCCACCACCGCGATGCGGCGACCGGTGAGGTCGGCGTCGTGGTTCCAGCGGGCGGAATGGAAGGCCGGGCCGGGGAAGGTGTCGAGGCCGGGGATGTCGGGATGGCGGGGCCGGTGCCATGGGCCGGTGGCGACGATGACAGCGCGGGCCGTGTAGGCGCCCTCCGTGGTCTCCAGGTTCCAGCGGCTGGCCTCCGGCTGCCAGCGCGCGTCCACCACCTCCGCGCCGTAACGGATCGCCTCGTCCACCCGGTGGGTTGACGCGGTGGTCCGGAGGTAGTCGAGGATTTCGGACCGGCCGGCAAAGCACCGGCTCCAGGGGTGGGGGGCGAAGGAGTACTCGTACAGCATCGCGGGCACGTCGCACCCGCATCCGGGGTAGGTGTTGTCGCGCCAGGTCCCGCCGAGACGGTCGGACTTCTCCAGCACCACGACGTCGTCGATCCCGGCCCGGCGCAGTGCGATCACGGCGGCCACACCCGAGAGGCCGGCCCCGATGACGACCACCTCCGCCTGGCGGCGGCCGCCGGAACTTTCACTGGTCACGCTTGCTCCCTCCCTGCATCGGGAGCGTCCCGGCAAGTGCCGGGCCGTTCTCGACAGTCACCCAGAGCGACCGATGCTAGGTGTCTGCGTCATCGCGCGGGGGTGTGCGGCGTGCGCATGGCTCATATGAGTGATCTTGCCGACCGAGGTCTGCGCCCCGGTGTTCGAGCTCGCCGAAGCCTGACCGCAGTCGCCAGCAGTGCCTGCCGCCCGTGCAGCTGCGTGCACCTGCGTGCCGCCCACCTGGGCGGCAGTCGGCGGATCCTGGCCCTGCAACGCCGGACCGCACGGCTTGTGCTCGTCCTCTTCGAGCTGCTGCCGCGTCCGCGGTCCCGGTAGTAGCGCACACGCACGTGGGGGGTACGACTCGACGTCCGGCCGTCCGGCTTGTTTGGCAGCCGGAATCGCGGTCAGAAGCAAGGCGTACGGTTTGCCCCCATCCTTCAGGAGTGATCAGCTGTGTCGAAGAACCAGAAGAGCCGGGCCAAGGCCGAGCAGGCCAAGGGCAAGCTCAAGGAGACGGCCGGCCGTGCCGTGGGCAACGAAAGCCTGACCGCTGAAGGGCGCGCCGAGAAGGCCAAGGGCGATGCTCGCCAGGCCAAGGAGAAGATGAAGGACATTTTCAAGGGCTGACCCGCCAACGGTGTCGCCGTGGTCCCGGACCCACGCGCGCGGGGCCGCGGCGCACGGCGCACGAACGACGGCCCGTTCGCCACTGCACGCCTTCGGCACGTGAGGAAGCAGGCACCCAGTCCCAGGGCCTCGCCGGGGAGGCCACCCCGGTCGGGCCCCACGTGTTCCGCACCACCTGCGTGGCGTCGTGGGCAGGCGCGGGGACACCTGAACGTGGGAACGACGGGCGGCGGTATGCGAAGCGTGGGTGTGGAAGAAGAGCTGTTGCTGGTGGACGCCCGCAGTGGTGAGCCCCTGGCCGTGTCCGGTGCCGTACTGGCGGCCGCGGACCGGTCAGTCGGGCAGCAACCACAGGGTGGTGGCGCGCCGGGGCACTCCTTCGAGAAAGAACTACAGAAGGAGCAGGTGGAGTTCGCAACCAAGCCGGTGACAGAAATGGGTGAACTCCAGGGTGAGATCACCCGCTGCCGCGACGAGGCCCGCCGGCACGCCGCATCCGCCGGCGCGCTCGTGGCGGCCATGGCCACCTCGCCCCTGCCCGCCCGGCCCTCGTTGAATGCGGGGACACGGTACGAGTGGCTGGGCCGGCAGCTCGGCCTGACTGCGCAGGAACAGCTGACCTGCGGCTGCCACGTCCACGTATCGGTCGAGTCGGACGAGGAAGGCGTCGCGGTGCTGGACAGGATCCGTCCCTGGCTTCCCGTGCTGACCGCGATGAGCGCGAACTCCCCCTTCTGGCAGGGAGAGGACAGCAAGTACGCGAGTTACCGCAGCCGGGTGTGGAACCGCCTGCCCTCGGCCGGCCCCGTGGACGTCTTCGGGTCCGCCGACCGCTACCACGAGCAGGTCCGCGCCATGCTCGGCACCGGCGTGCTGCAGGACGAGGGAATGATCTACTTCGATGCCCGGCTGTCGGCCTCCTATCCCACCGTGGAGGTCAGGGTGGCGGACGTATGCCTCGAAGCATCGACACCCGTGCTCCTCGCCGCCCTGGTGCGCGCCCTCGTAGAGACCGCTGCCCGGGCCTGGCGCGACGGCGAGCCCCCCGCCCGCATCGGCACGAACCTGCTCAGGTTGGCGGCATGGCGGGCCGGCCGGTCAGGTCTGGACGGACCCCTTCTCCATCCCGAAACCATGAAGGAGACATCGGCGGCGGAAGCCGTGCGGGTCCTGTACGCCCATGTCCGGGAAGCCCTGCTCGAGCACGGAGACGAAGAACGGGTTCAGGCAGGGATCGCCGGTCTGCTGGAACGGGGCAACGGGGCGCGCATCCAGCGCGAGCTCTTGCGTACTCAGGGAAGCCTCGCCGCCGTGGTCACCCACTGCGCGCGCATCACGACCGGCGGCTCCCCCACTTGAGCGCGGGCTCGGGAACACCGGCCGGCGCGGCCGGACGACGCTGCTCTGACGACACCGTGCCGACGGGCGAACGGCTGGGATCCGCCGTGGTCATTTGGCCGAACAGGGCGAACGGTTCGTCGGGGACCTGTCCCAGGGCGATCTGCGAGGCGAATCGGGTCCACGCCGACGTGTCTGCGAGCACGGCCCGGCGGGCGCGGACGGTGTCACCACCGGCCGTCTCTATGCCCACCGCCCGGCCGCCCCGTACGACGACGGACGTGACGCGCTCCCCGCAGCGCAGGACGCCCCCGCGACGCGGGAGGCGGCTCACGAGCGCCGCGGTCAGGGCGCCGGCCCCGCCGACGGGGACGGGGAATCCGTGGCTCTGGCCGAGCATCGACATCAGCCAGCCGAAGGCGCCGCTGCCGACGGCCTCGGGGGCCAGGTCGGCGTACAGGGCGTTGCCGGCCAGCAGGAGCCGTCCCCCCTCCCCCGCGAACTCCTCCTCGCCCAAGCGGCGCACCGGCAGGGCCAGGTTCCGTGCCAGCCGCAGTCCGCCGGCGGCCCGGAGCTTGGCCGCCAGGCGCAGCCCGGAGCGGACCGGGGGAAGGGGGTGAACAGGGCCCGGACCATGTCCGGACCGACGCGGCTCCATACGCCGTACACGTTGCGCCAGGCACCGCCGTCGGCCGCCCCGAACGCCTCCAGTCCGTCCGCGGTCGCCTCCACCCGGCGCTCCAGTACGGCGCACCTGCCGTCCTTCAGCGGGTGGGCCAGCACGGACGGGGCGTGACTCCAGCGCAGGCCCTCGGCGGCGAGGTCGAGGCGGGCGAGGACCGGGGAGGCGGCGGCCAGGGGGTAGAAGGCGCTGAAGAAGTCCGAGACGTGGTCGGGATGGACGCCGCGGTCGCTGCGGACTGCGCCTCCGGGCTCCGTCTGCGCCTCCAGGACTTCCACGCTCCATCCGGCGTCCGCCAACAGGTTCGCGGCCACCAGCCCGTTGGGACCGGCGCCGATCACCACTGCGTCAGGCAAGGCTGGCCCCTGCGCCTGCGCCTGCGCCTGCGCGATCCTGTTCCACGATCCTGGCCAGGCGGGCCAGCATGCCCCGGTGGCGGAGTTGGAGCAGCGCTTCCGTCCCGGGGTTGTGGAGGGTTCCGCCCAGCCCCCCTCAACCGCCGGAGTTCGGGCACACCGATGCGTACCCGACGCCCGAACGGGTCCGCGAGCACACGGCCTCCCTGCGTGCGGGACGCCTTCCGTAGGGGCTGCCCTGCCGATCGACCGGCGGGCGGTTTCGGCGGCCCACCCCCACCGTCAACCGGTCACCGTCCCGAGGCGGAGCTGCCTGCACGAAATCGATGCCGCGGACCGGGGCGGCCCCCAAGGGAGGCAGATGACCGGCGGTACCATGCCCCTGTCCTACGATTCCGTTGAGGGCTTCGGGACGGTGGGACCGGAGGGCAGATGCCGAAGCAGGACCGGGTGCCCGGAGCGGACCCGGGCAGTGCACAGTGGCGGGCTTTGAGGCTGGCCGGTCTCTCAGCAGCTGCGGATGCCGGGATGGATCGGTTCGCCCGGCTGGTTTCACGGCTGCTCCGCGTGCCGGTCGCATTCGTTTCCCTGGTCGAGGAGGACCGGCAGATCCTGCCCGGACTGATCGGTCTGCCGGAGCCCTGGGCGGAGAGCCGCACGCTGCCGCCGTCGCCTTCGTTCTGCCGCCACGTGATGGCCTCCGGGCAGCCACTGGCCGTGCCCGACACCCGCGCCGACGACCGGTTCCGTACCACCCCGGCCATCGCGGAGCTCGGGCTCATCGCATGTGCGGGAATGCCGCTGACCGATGCCGACGGGCTCGTCCTGGGCTGCCTGTGCGCCATCGCCCACGAGCCCCGTGACTGGGGTGACGGCGAGCTGTCCGACCTGGAGGATCTGGCCGCGGCCTGCTCCGCCGAGCTGCGCCTGCGCATCCTGTCCGCGCACGGCAGGTCCGCACAGAAAGTTCTGGAGACCGCAAGGGCCGCCGCCGAGCGCGCCCGGAGCGACGCGCAGCGCCTGGAGCAGGAGGCCCAGGCCGGACTGGACCATGCCGAGCTGCTGCTGAGGGTGTCGGAGGAGCTGGCCCGGACTTCGGGGCTGGAGGACGTCCGACGACGGCTGCGGGACCTGTTCGTCGGCGCAGGGAAGCCCTCGTACGTCGGTCTGCTCGTCGCCGACGAAGACGCACTCCACCGGGTTCCCGACCCGGACGTCGTGCACTCGGTGGAACGCGAGGTCCTCTCCCTGCCGATGAGCGCGGCGTTTCCGAGCACCCGGGCCATGCGGGAACGGCGGGCGGTCTTCGTACCCGACCGCGAGGCGCTCGTGGCCGACTACGGCCCCGAGGCGGTCCGCTTCTCCGACCGCATGGGCTTCACCACGGTGCTCTGCCTGCCGCTCTGGGGCAGCCGCACCCTGCTGGGGGTCCTCGCGATCTGCTGGGCCAAGCAGCACGAGGTGGGCATCACGGAGCGCGCCACGCTCACCGCCGCCTCCGGTTACATCGCGCAGGCGGTGGAACGGGCCCTGTACCTCGACGAGCGGATTTCCGTCGCCCGCCAGCTCCAGGAGGCGCTGCTCACCGACCTTCCCGTCGCCGACGACGTAGAGATCAGCGCCGTGTACCAGCCGTCCGCGGACGGCGACATGATCGGTGGGGACTGGTACGACGCCTATCACCTGCCGCCCGCCTCACCCGGCGGTGCGCCGGGAGCGCTCATGGTCACGGTGGGCGACATCACCGGCCACGACATGCAGGCCGCAGCCGTGATGGGCCAGATCCGCAGCATGCTGCGGCAGGCCACCCTCGACCACCCCCCGTACAGCCCCGCCACTGCTCTGACCGCCCTCGATGCAGCGTGCTCGGTCCTGCCCATCGACGCCGGCGGCACACTGGTCCACGCGCGCCTCGAACTCGCCGGCGCCGGCGCCGGATGGACGCTGACCTGGTCCAACGCCGGCCACCCGCCGCCACTGCTCCGTACTCCCGACGGCCGCGTGACCGCCCTGGTGGAGCACGACGTCCTCCTCCACCCCGCCCTCGGGCCGTTCCACCGCACCGAGCACCGGCGCAACCTACCCGCGGGCTCCACGCTGTTGCTCTACACCGACGGGCTCATCGAACGCCGCGGCGACGACATCGACGCCTCCATCGCACACCTCGTCGCCCTGTTCACCCGCCACGGTGACAGTCCGCCGGCCGAACTCCTCCGCCTGATCAGCAGCCGGCCGACGGACCCGGGTCCTGGAGACGACGTGGTCGTGCTGGCACTACGCGTTCCGTAACGGCGCAACCAGTGTGACCTTCTCCGACGCGTCCACGCACACAACCGCGACTCCCCCGTTGGCAGGCAGGCCGTTCGGGTGCAGTCGAGGCCGTGCCGGGATGGCGGCCGAATGCCGGGTAGGCGTCATGTATGGACGCACACACCCTCGATACCCCGACGACGGCCGGACACCCCGCGGCACTCGACACCGCATCCGCATGCTGGCTGAAGGCCCTCGACCGGCTCGAACGCACGACGGTGGCCGATCCGGTGATCGGGCTTCTCCAGCGCGGAATCCGCTCGCTCCCCCTGGGCGGGATGCGTGATCTGTTGCGCGGGAGGCCGCTGGGCCACCCTGTGCATCCCGTGCTGGTGCAGGTACCGATCGGCTGCTGGCTGTCGGCCGCGGTACTGGACGTCGTACCGGGTGCACAGCGCGCGGCAACGACCCTCACCGCCGTCGGGCTGGCCGGGGTCGCCCCGGCAGCGGTCGCCGGCTGGGTGGACTGGGCGGACCTGCCGCCCGAGCAGGCCCGGGTCGGGCTGGCGCACGCGGTCTCCAACGTGGCTGCGGTGGCCTGCTACGCCACGTCCTTGACGGCTCGGCTCCGCGGCCGCTCGACGAAGGGCAGGATGTGGTCATGGGGCGGGCTGACGGCAGTCGCCGTCTCCGGTGCGCTGGGCGGGCACGTGGCCTATCGGCAGGCCGTCGGAGCACATCCCGCAACCTAGTGCCGTAACGCTGTCCACCGTGGCCGGCATCCGGACGGGGCAGCGGTCGTCACGGGTTCCTGTCCTCGGGCGGCGCCGCGCCCCGCTCCACGGTGGGCCTCAAGGACGAGGCGCCCCCTGCCCGCCCGCGTCATCGTCCGGCGTCTGCCAGGAGTCCTGGCGCCGCTGCGCCACGGGGTTCTGCTCTGCCGGCCGGGCCGGCGCCATGCGCCGCGCACTACGCCGGCTGCCGTACCAGAAGGCGCCGATCAGGAGGACGACAACGCCGACTCCTGCGAGGATGAGAAAGAGCGCGCCCTGGCCTTCGACCGCGAGGATCTCGGTAGCAATCATGACGGGCGCCTACCCGTGATCGGCAGGTTTACCGGGCAGCCTGCCCGGACGGGGCAAGGATCCGGCTGGTCGGCGCGCGGGTGCCTCGCCTGGCGGCCGTAGCCTCCCGACGGCACTACGGTGAGGGTGTCCCGCACCAGGCGAGTAGCGAATGAGGCAGGCTGGAATCTGTGTCCACGTCAAGCCATGAGATCGGTGGGGCACCCTGCTGGGTGAGCCTGCTGACCCGGGACCCCGCCTCCGCGCAACGGTTCTACGGTGCCGTGCTGGGCTGGACCTTCCACCGGAGCCGGCTCGGCGAGGGGCTCTCCATCGCGTTCCGCGACGGCGCTCCGGTCGCCGGGATCGGGGCTCTCGCCGGGGGCCCGTCCTTTCCCGCCGCCTGGACGCCGTACTTCGCCGTCGACGACGCCGATGTGACCGCCGCACGCATCCGTGAGCGCGGCGCCACCGTGGCGGTGGGCCCGCTGTCCTTCGGTACGGGCCGTGCCGCCCTGGCCGCGGACCCCGCAGGGGCGGTCTTCGGACTCTGGCAGGGCGAGGTCATCCGGGACTGGAGAGTGGGCCGCGGCACCGCCCCCGCCTGGCTGGAACTCCGTACGCGCGACGCCTTCGCAGCCGCCATCTTCTACGGGGAGGTCCTGGACTGGGCCGGCCAACACCCCGGATGCTGCGTGGTGGCCTACGAGCAGGACAACGTCGTCCTGCGCCACGGCAACGACGTCGTCGCGCAGATCAGCAGCGGTGCGGTGGACGAGGATCCCGACCCGCAGGTCCGTCCGCGCTGGCACGTCCACTTCCGGGTCCCCGACCTGGAAGCCGCCGTGGAGGCGGCGACCGGCGCCGGTGGGAGGATCATGTCCTCGGTCGAGACCTCCGACGCCGGCCGGTGGGTCGCCCTCAGCGATCTGGAGGGCGCCTTGTTCACCGTCTACGCACCGCCGGGCTGAGCCCGCAGGTCACGGTGGGACGATGCGCCGTTCTCAGTTCTCCTCGGCGCCCGACGGCCGCGGGCCGTCCGGGCGCGCCTGCTCCTCGCGGCCGATGCCGGGACGCTGCCGCTTGGCCACATGACCGCCGGCGTCCGCGTCCTCCCTGCCCGGTCGCCGGGCGACGGCGTCGTCCGCCTGTTCCCGGGCCTCGCGATCGCCGCTCTCCCCCACTGCCTCCGACGGGGTGGTGCGCGGTCGGCCCGGTGACTTCTCCTGAGCCGTCATCTCGTCCTCCTCCGGTGGTGCTGCTCCTCAGCTGGTCCAGCTCGTGCCGACGGCCGCGTACCTCGCGCCGGATCCGGACCATCGCGCCCTGCGCCGTCTCGCCGTCGTCGTCATCCCCGTACGACGGCACGCACGTTCGCGATGCTGCCGCAGTCGGCCTCGAGCTGCCGCTGCCTCTCCCGTAGGAACGCCGCCCCGAGCTCGGCCCTCCGCTCGTCGGGCACGTTCTCCCGGGCGCCGTTGAGGATCGTCCGCTCCTCCTCGTCGAGGTGGTGGGAGACCGCCTTGACGAGGTCCTCCAGGCGCGCGTCCCACTCGTCGGAACCCACCTCGGACACCTCGAGCAGCGCCAGGAGCGCCTCGTTGCCCTCGGCGTGCTCCTCGGTACCGTGCTCGACCTCCTCGTTGTCGACGTCCTTGAACCTCTTCAGCGCGCCGTAGACCTCCGCCTCCTCGGCCTCTCCGTGCGCGATGAGGAGGGCGGAGAACTTCGCGAGGGCGTCTGCCCGGTCCTCCTCCACACTGCGCATCCGTCGAAAGAGGTCCTCCATCGTGCGGTGGTCCTTGAGGATCACGGCGACGACGTCCTGGTTCTCCTGCTTGTCCGCTGCCATTCCACATACCTCCTGCTCTCGGTCTTCGCTTCGGCGCCTGCTCGGCGCCGGTGAGTTCAAACCCCGGCTGCCGTGGTCGGCGCCGCCCGTGCGTGTATCCAGGCCGTCTGCCCGGGCGAGGCCCCGGCGGGCAGGACGGGGCGACACAGGCGCCGGCGGACCAGCCTGCCGGTGAGCAGGAGCCGGAGCCGGTTGGAGAAGCAGCGCCGTACACAGACGTGCCATGCTCTAGGCATGAAGGGCGACGCCGCGGGTGAGGACGCCGCACCCGAGGTGCTGGCGCTCGCCAAGGTGGTGGCCAGGCTGCGATCGGAAATCGTGGACCTGGAAGGCGTCGCCGCGACCACGGCAGTCGTAGAGCGGGCCAAGGGCGTGCTGATGGCCCAGGCGGGCGTGTCCGCCGACACGGCCTACGAGATGCTCCTCGGCCGTGCCGGTGAGCGGGGCCGCACCCTGTTGGAGGAGTGCTGGCTCGTCCTGGGGCGGATACACCCGCACCCGCCGCCCCGACGCGCACCCTCCGACCCGCCCACAGCCCCCGCGGGCGCCGTCTCAGGGAACGAGCCGGGCCAGGAGCGGGTCTCCGGCGCCGGACGCCATCTCGTGGGCGGCGCCGCGCCGCGCCCGCTCCTGGCCCGGCTCGCCGACGGCCTGGCGACGGCCCGCGGGGGTGACGGCATCGCGGAACTGCTGCGGACCGTGCTCGGCGGGGACGTCGGCGTGGACGCGGTGATGATCTACTCCCTGGCCTCCGCCGGGAGCCTGGAGCTGACCGGCCACGCCGGCATCGACGAGGAGCTCGCCGAGCAGTGGCGCCACATCCCCCCGCTCAGTGGCGTCGCCGCCCACCAGGCCATCGCCGGGCGCCGGGCCCTGTGGCTGGAGGACCCGGCCGAGGACGCCCGCCGCCACCTGCTCATCGCGGGGCCGCCGGACCGGTGGCCCTCGCGCGCCTGGCTCCCCGTACCCGCCGACGGGCCCCCGACGGCTGCCATCGGCTTCCTGCGCACGCAGCGGGGCCCCTTCACGGCCGACACCCGGGCGCTGCTGCGGCGCGCGGCCCGGTTGTGCGCGGGCCCGCTGGGGGTGGCGCAGCCGCCCCGCGACGCCGACGCCGAGGGAACCCCGGGCGGCATCGACGTGGCGTCCGTCCAGCGCATATTGGACGCGCTGGCCGGACCCGCGATCCTGATCACTCCGCTGCGCTCGGAGGCGGGCGAGGTGGAGGACTACCGCATCGACGCGGCTGCGCCCGAGTCGGTGGACGTCGCCGGGCGGCGCGGCAAGGAACTCGTGGGCCGCAGGATCCTGGAGACGTACCCGACCGTGGCGGGCACGTCACTGTGGGACGGCTATCTGGAGACCCTCACCACGGGAACCGGGTACGAGGGAGAGCCCTTCACCTATGAGGAGGTGATCGCCGGCGTCCCGCGGCGGTCCGTCTACTCGGTCCGGGCATCCAGGCTGGGAGACCGGCTGATCGTGTCCTGGGTCCGCCACGACACCAGCGAGCGCGAGGCCCGGCGGCTCGCCGACATGCAGCGGCTGGGCAACCTCGGCTGGGCCGGCTGGAACCTGACGACGGACACCATCACCTGGTCCGATCAGGTCTATGCCATCTTCGACCGCGATCCCCAGGACGGGCCCTTGGCACTCGAGGAACTGCCGGGGCACCTCCTGCCCGACGACCTTCCGCGCCTGGATGCGGCCGTCGAGCGACTGCTGAGCGAGGGGGAGGCTCTGGACCAGCCGTTCCGTATCGCCACCCCGCACGGCGTGCGACACCTGCGGATCGTCGCCGAGGCCCAGACGGACGCCGACGGCACCCCTGTCGAGGTGCACGGCTTCTTCCAGGACCTCAGCGCGCAGCGCGGCGCCGAGCTCGCGCTGCTCGAGAGCGAGCGCGCCGTCCTCCTCCAGCGAGGCATGCTCCAGGCCGAACGGGCCCTCGCCGCTCGCCTCCAGGAGACGCTGCTGCCGATTCCCGAGCAGTCCCTGGAGCTGGCCGGTCTGTGCATCGACGTCGCCTACGTATCCGCGGACCGGGGGGTCAACGTCAGCGGCGACTGGTACAGCGCCATCGAACTACCCGATGAAAGTGCCCTGTTCGTCGTCGGCGACGTGGCCGGCCACGGTCTGCCGGCCGTCGGCACCATGGCCCAGCTGCGGTTCACCACGAAGGGCATGACGATCACCGGCTCGCCCCTGCCCGACGTCCTGCGCCGACTCAACACGCTTCTGCTCCATACCGCTTCGGATCCGTCCGGCAGCGCCAGCGCCACCATGGTCATGGCCCGGTATCAGCCCTGGGACCGGCGCCTGATCTGGGTACGGGCAGGTCACCCGCCCCCCTTGCTGGTCCGCGGCGACCGGGCGAGCTTCCTCGAGCAGCCTCCGGGCACGCTCCTCGGCGCCACCTTCGACGCCTCCTACGGACAGGCCGTCATCGACCTGATGCCCGGCGACCACCTGCTGCTCTACACCGACGGACTCGTGGAGGAACCGGGCGAGGACCTCGACGTCGGACTGGACCGGCTCGCCGCGACCGCCCTGCGGCTCCTCCGGGAAGGGCGGGGCGAAACCCTCGCCCGTACGCTCGCCGCGCTGTGCCCGGGCAACCGCGACGACATCTGCGTCCTGGACATCCACGTCCCGGACGACTCGTGATCCGGCGGTCGCGGGCCCGGTCAAGTCCGTGTGGGTGGAGGTCGACTCCCACTGAGCTCCGCGCCCGGCGGTCAGTTCTCGGCGGTGTAGCGGATCCGCGCCCACAGGGGCAGTGCGAACCAGCACAGCAGGTACCAGGCCAGCACGCCTCCCACGAGCCACGGCACGACGGCGTTGTGGGTCGCGACCCGCAGGACCAGGAAGAGGGCTGCGGTACAGGTGGCCAGCAACAGGACGAGGCCCGTGAGTGTCAGGCGCGCGGCCCACGCGACCGCCTCGGGCTTGATCCGTCGGCCCGAGACGACGCGGTGGAAGGCGACCGGCCCGATGAGCGCACCCGTCGCGAGCGCGCCCAGTACCACGGTCACGATGTAGATCGCTTTGTCGGTCTGCGCAAGCCCGTGGAAGGTGGGGGTGAAGACGACCGTGAGCAGGAATCCGAAGAGGATCTGGACGCCGGTCTGGGCGACGCGGATCTCCTGGATGAGCTCCTGCCACTGCCGGTCCGCGCGTTCCTCCGCGGTCTCGTCCCGTCCGGCCCCGCGAGCATCCGGCATGCCGCCTCCCTGAAACGTCCGGTCTGCCCGCGCCTACCCCGGGGCCGCCGCCTCATGCTCCGGCGGGCGCGGGGCCGTCGTGCGCGTCACGCCCGCTTCGGCCGGACCGCCCCGGAGGCGTTCGGCGCTTGCACCGCGTTCAACCCGCCCGCCGCGCTGCCCCCGGCCGGCTCCGGTCAGCCCTCTCGGCCCGGCAGGGATCTCCTTGACCTGGGCGACGGCGAAGTCCGGATCGCCCGGTTCCGCGCCGGTGGGCCCGAACTCGAGGAGTTCGGGCCCACCGACGCCCCAGGCGGTCAGGCGGTCAGGGGGTCAGGCGGGCGGGGCTCCGAAGGGGCCTCCGGTGCCGTAGTAGGTGCCCAGTTCCTCTCGGTACCGGGCGTCACCGAGGTGCTCGTCCCGGTGGAACTCGGGGGCGTCCTTGATCTGGCCCTTGGTCCGGTCGACGAATACCTTCCGCTCCTCCGGGTCGATGCTGACGACGGTGCTGGCCGGCATCAGAACCTCCTTGCCGAAGATCCAGACTCCGGTGTCCACGACCAGGTAGGCGTCACCGACCTCGTCGGAGTGCTTGTCCACCTTGCCGATGCTGCCGTCGGTCGCCTCGACCTTGTAGCCGGTCAGGTCGGTACCGGCCAGGTGGCCCGAGGTCGACTTGTAACTCCACACATGCTCAGTCACGCGAGAACAACTCCTCCGGTAAACAGGTGGACAGCGGACTGCAGGGGAATTCCGTGCCGCCCTGCCCTTTTTCCATTCGTCGTGCCGGGCGGTTTTCGATCTCCGCCTGAACTCCGCCTGCCCCGACCCCTGCGACTTCATTCCCCGGGCTGGAATCCCGATTCCCGAACCCGGTTGCCGGTGGCCCGACGCACCATCACCACCCGCGCGGACGCTGCCCGGGTCAGGTTCACGCCGGCAGAACCCGTCGCCGTTGCGGTCGCGGCCCTCGCCCAGGACGTGGTCGGGGAGGTCCTCGCCGGGCAGGCCGATCGCCCGGTGGATGGCGTGCATGGGGACTTGGCGCCCGGCTTCGCTCGCCGCTTCCCACCAGGAGCGGCTGCTGCCGGTCGCCGCTGATCCGGTCGAGGACCTCGTTGGATCCCGCCTCGGCGTACGGGCGTACCGCGACGACGACGGCGTCCACCTTCCCACGGCGCAGCCCCGTGGGCCGGGCCCCCTCCATCGAGGGGCCCGCCCCACGGGGACGACCGACACGACAGCGCACTCCTGACGTACCGCAGACCGGGCGACGCTCCGCCGCCCGGCCGACCGCCACCGGCCCTGCGGCTACCAGTAGTGGCGTCGGCCGCCGACCGCGTGCCCGACCGAGCCCAGGACCCACAACACCGCACCCACCACGAGCAGGATGACCCCGATGGTCCACAGGATGGAGATTCCGGTCAGAAGACCGATGAGCAGGAGGATAAGCCCGGCGAAAACCATGGTTGCCCCATTCTCGTGTTGGGAATTCGGCGGAGCAGTTGAATCCGCCGCAGTGCCTCAGCGGGGCGTCTACCCGGGAACGCCGTTCTTATCGGTGGCGTAGGCCGGACGTTCTGGAGCCGCGTCCACGGGGCGCCCAGAGCATGGAAACCTCTTGCATCGGCCGGGCGGCTCGCAGCGCCCGTGGTGGGGGCGGATCGCCGCCGGCCTGGCGGTGGTCGTGCTGCTGATGCGAGGGCGCCGGGCCCCAGGAGGTCGTACTGCCTCGGGCCCATGGCCAAAACGCCCATCCGGCCACGGGGACTCGGACCGAGCCTGCCTCCCCCGGAGCCCAAGATCGATTGTCAGTGGTGGGTGGGAAGATCGGAGCATCAAGTCGGAAAACAGGGGGAGCGGTCATGTCCGGAATCCAGAACTACATCAATCACGTTGCTCTCGTGCTGGATGCCAGTTCGTCCATGTCGCAGCTGAGTCGCAAGGTCGTCGAAGTCGCGGACCAGCAGATTGCGTACCTGGCCCGCCGATCGCAGGAACTGGACCAGGAAACCCGCGTCACGGTGTACGTCTTCTCGGACAAGGCGGAGTGCGTCATCTACGACAAGGACGTGCTGCGCATGCCGTCCCTGAAGCAGCTGTACCGCGTCGGCGGAATGACGGCTCTGCTGGCGGCCACGCTGAAGTCACAGCGGGAGCTGGCACAGACGGCTCAGCTCTACGGCGACCACAGCTTCCTGACGTTCGTACTGACCGACGGACAGGAGAACGCGAGTCACCGCTGCCCCGATGCCCCTACTCGGGACCCGCGTGAACTGGTGCGAGCAGTGGCCACGATGATCGAGACCCGGGAGGACAACTGGACTCTGGCCGTCCTTGTACCGGACCAGATGGGCAAGCGCGAGGCCATGCAGTGCGGCTTCCCCAAGGACAACATCGCCATCTGGGACGCCACGAGCACACAGGGTCTGGAAGAGGCCGGGCAGGTCATCCGGGAGGCCACCGAGAAATTCATGGTGGGCCGCGCCAAGGGCATCCGGGGGTCGCGGGCGGTTTTCTCCACGGGCGCAGAAGCGGTCAACAAGGACAGCATCAAGGAAGCCGGTCTCACCCCGGTGGATCTGTCGCAGTACCAGCTGATTCCCGTGGCTCGCGAAGCGGCGATCCGGGACTGGGTCATCGAGTGCGGGCACACTTACCGTACCGGTTGCGCCTTCTACCAGCTGAGCAAGTCGGAGAAGATCCAGGCGCGAAAGCAGATCGCGGTGCTGGAGAAGAAGACGGATCGCGTGTACACGGGACCGGAGGCCCGGGCCCTGCTCGGCCTGCCCGACACGGAAGTGCGCGTCAAGCCGGACCACAATGACGACTTCACGATCTTCGTGCAGAGCACCAGCGTCAACCGGAAGCTGGTGTCGAACACGCGGCTGCTGCTCATGACCTGACGGCCCGGCGCGTTCAGCGCCGCTCGCACCGATCGCTCGTCGCCCGTACGGTCCGGCCGCCGCCGCGGCCGCGTGCCCGGTCCGGTGGCGCGTGCGGGGTCCTGCCGCGCGGGTTCGGCGCGGCAGGACCCCGCACGGACGTCAGGACAGCGGCGCCGGCTCCTCCGGTGCCAGTGAATTGCCCGCGGGGATCCGGCCGCAGTCGGACGGGGCCGGCCTGCCCGCGAAGCGGTCACCCAGCCAGCCCAGCGCGGCAGACGCCCAGACCACGGACGCGCCCGTGTGGCTGAGCAGCTCGTACTGGCCGTACTTGACGGCAGAGTTGCCGGTGGCGCAGTACTGCCGGGCGAGCGCCCGCACGTCCCCGGTGACCATGACGCCGTCGCCCGTACCGATTCCCGGGTGGTTGCCGAAGGTACCCTCCAGGACGCCCGCGTTGCCCTGGGCGATGAATCCGGGGACGGTGGGGGTGGCGGCCGAGCCGAGGTTGAGCTTGTTCATCGCCTCCACGAACGCGGGGATCGAGTTGGGGTCGGCGTACTGTGACTTCGCCATCTTCTTCCACGTCAGTCCGGGGTAGTGACCGAGGGCGTCGAGGATGGAGCCGTGCTCCAGCTCCTTGAGCACCTCCAGGCCGTAGCCGTTGAGATAGGACGTGAGGTCGATGCCGTAGGAGCGGGAGACGCCGATGACCGCCATGGGGATGACGCCCGACCACACCAGTGAGCCGTCCACGTACTTCAGGTTGTGTGCCGGGTCCACGAGCAGACCGCCCTCGGCGTAGCCGACCAGCTTGCGCTGGACGTCCGGCGCGTAGCTCGGCGCCAGCGCAGCGGCCCAGTTGGTTGCGATGGAACCACCGGAGTAGCCCATGAGGCCGAATGCGGTGGCGGAATTCAGTCCGGTCTGCGCCGACTTGGTTGCGGCACGGATCGAATCCAATGTGTTCGTCCCGTACTCCGGTCCCGCAGCGAAGTGCGCCTGCTGTCCCTCGGTGTCCGGGATGACGACGTCGTAGCCCTGCGCCAGCAGTGGCGCCAGGAAGACGGCTTCGACGTTCGGGATGAGGCCGCCCAGGGAGACGTTGCCGGCGATCGCACGGGAGGGCCCGTCCTCCGGGCTGAGGGAATCGTAGAACGACTGGTAGGACACCGCCTTGCTGCGGTCACCGGTCGGGCTGCGCACCACCGTGGTCACGTTGGCTGCCGGGCGGCCCTGGGCGTCGGTGGTGCGGTAGAGCAGTTGGACTGCCTTCAGGGGCGTGGAGATGCCGACGAGGTGGTACTGCAGCGTCCGGGTCTTCAGCACGGCGCCCGGTGCGAACGCGGACAGGGGCTCGCTGCCGCCATAGGCGTAGAACGGGTCGCTTGGCGTCGACGTCGCTGCTGCGGGCGAGGACGGGGCGGCGGTGGCCGCCGGTGCGGCGGTCATGACCGCGGCGGTGGCGACAGCGACGGAGATCAGGCGAACGGCTGCCTTGGACATGCGGGCCTCGATTCCTGGGTGGGGGCTGACGCACCGGCACGAGGTCGCTGGCATCGGCGCGTCAGGCCGGGGCGGGCGGCCCCCGGCAGGGGATTGCTTGAAGGATGCGACCGGGGTCTGCCACATCTGGCCATCCACCGGCCAGTCGTGTTACCAACCAGTAGGTGATGTCCCGGAAACATCATGGGGCCGGCAGGCGGCCGCGTCTCCGGGGTGGGGAACAGAGATGTGCGAGGTGGATTGTGACCGGATCCAACGCGGTGGGACGGGACTCGGTGCCGCAGTTCGGCGGTGTGCCGGTCCACAAGCGGCTTCAGGATGCCGCCGGGGCGCTGGAACGTGCGGTGATGGTCCGGCTCGTCGAGCGGCTGCCCGTCTACGGAACGCTGTCGGCGGAACACCTCGGTGGTGACATCGCCAAGCAGGTGACCCGCGGCATCCGGAGCTTCGCCACGGTCCTGCGCACCGGCGAAATGCCGGGGCTGGCCGAGGCGGCGGCGATCCGCGAGTCCTCGGCCCGGCGTGCCGACGAGGGCGTGCCGCTGGAGGCCGTGGTCGGCGCCTATCACCTGGGTGCGGAGGAGTGCGCCGCCCAGGTCTTTTCGGCGGCCGAACCGGGTGACCTGGGCGACGTACTGTCGGTCCAGCGCCAACTGCTCGCGTATCTGCGGCTGGTGAGCTGTGAGGTCGCAGCCGGGTACGTACAGGAGCGGCAGACGGCGCTCAGTGACGAGCAGGTCGCCCTGCAGGCGCTGCTGTCCCGGCTGCTGGAGGGCGGCAGCCCGCAGGTCGCGGCCGACCGTGCGGGCATCCGTCTGCCGCCCTGCTACCTGGTGCTGAGCATCACCGTGGGACCGCACCCGGACGAGCTGGTGCCCGGCGTGAACCATTCGGTCGCCGCCCGCCGCAAACTCCGGCGGCTGCGCAACGAACTGCAGCGCCAGACGAGGGGTGTTCCGCTGTCCGTGCTGTCCGGTGACGGCGGGCTGGTACTGATCCCGTACGAGACGCCGGCCGCCGATTTCGGCCGTACGGACCGGGACCGGCTCTCCCGGCTGGTCGACCAACTCGGCCGGATGTGCGGCGCCGAGCTGTTGGCTGCGGCTGTGGCCGCAGCACCGGAAGGCGTTGCAGAGGCCGCGCGGCTCGCCGCCGAGGTGCGGGAGGTGGCGGAGGCGTCCGGCCGAGCTCCCGGACTGTACTTGCTCGACGATGTGCTGCTCGAGTACCAGCTGAGCCGCCCGAGCCCGGCCAGGGACGGCCTCGCCGCGCTGCTCGACCCGCTCGATGCGCGCCCGGAGCTGCTCGTCACGTTACGCGTCTTCCTCGCGTGCAGCCTCGACCGGCGCCGGGCCGCCGCCCGGCTCCAGGTCCACCCGAACACGGTCGACTACCGCCTGCGCAAGGCGACCGAGTTCACCGGACTGGACGCTGCCCGCGGTGCCGATGCCCTGACGCTGCGCGCTGCTCTCGCCGCCCACGACGCCGTACGGCAGGGCAAGCCCGACTCCGGCTGACACCACCCGGCCCCTCGGGCCGCGCCCTTTCTGCCGGCCCTTAGGCCGTCAGAGCTGCAACTTCGCTCAGGACTCGGGCCGCTGGTGCCGGGTCGATCAGCCACTTCAGGTGGCTGCCCTCAAGGGTGCGGACGTCGTACGGGTTGTCCGGCGTCAGTGCGTTGCCTTCCCGGATCAGCCGGTCCTGTAGGGCGAGCGGCAGGCTGGCGTCGTCGGCCAGGCGGACGTAGGTCTTCGGGATGCGGCCCCAGGTCTCGGCCTGCGCCCGGTCGGCGGAGGTACCGACGTCCAGGTTCTCGTCCGGCTGGAAGGTGTTCAGGAAGGTCAGGAACTGCTCGTCGGTTCCGTCGGCGAGGAAAGCCGCCTTGAAGGCCGCGAGGGCGTCCGGATTCGCGGTGCGGAAGTTGACGCGGAGCAGACCGAGTTCGGCCGGGTTCCCGGCCAGCGCCAGGCCCAGGGCAGCGGCATCCACCGTGGCCATCTCCGGCTCGGCGTAGTAGTCACTGACGTCGAGGTCGACGGGGCACCAGGCCGAGACGTAGACAATGCGGTCGATCAGATCCGGCCGCGCGTTGGCCGCAGCCGTGGCCGTCATGCCGCCGCGGCTGTGGGAGACGAGGACCACCGGCCCGTTCTGCTTGGCCCGTTCGAGGATCCCGATCAGGTGCGCGGCGTTGTCGGCGAGCGTGACGCCCTTGATCGAGCCGGGCGCCGTGGCGAGCCCTTCGGGATCTTGCGGCGTCTGGTAGGCGCGCGTGTAGGTGGCCTCGAAACCATGGCCGGGCAGGTCGACCGCGACCGAACGGTGTCCCAGAAGGCCGAGTTCGGCCTGGAGCGGCGCAAAGGAGAAGGAGTTGGAGAAGGCTCCGTGAACCAGTACGAGTGTCGGTTGCATCTGTCTGCTCACTTTCTTTCACACTTCGACGGCATAAACCTAATGATCATCAAAGCTCGATGGCAATGATCAAGGTTCGGTGGCACAGGACGCCCGGCCATACCCAACCGGAGTCCCTGCGGAGAGCCGGCCCCTGCGAGGTGAACGTGGCAGTGAAATCGGCATGTGAAGAGGACCGGACGGGGCGGCCGGCGCGTACGGTCGGAGGTGGGCCGTGGCTCGCTGCCACGGCTGTCGCCCCTCATCCGGTCGGGGACCGGTCTCGTCCGCTGATGGCGCCGGAACAGGAGCACGCCGATGCGTCTTTACGCCCAGACTCGAGCAGGCCGTTGCCGGCAGGTGCTCGCCGACCTCATCGCCGCGGTCCTGGTGGCGGTCGCGGTGTGGTTCGCGCTGGCTGTCCACGATGGGATCATGCTGCTGGCCGAGCCCGGGCGGACGGTGGAGGACGCGGGCGGCAGTCTTGCTTCCGGTCTCGGCGATGCGGGGGACGCGGCCTCGAACGTGCCGCTGGTCGGGGGCATCCTGAAGAAACCGCTGCAGTCCGCCGCCGAGGCCGGCAACGGGCTCTCCGATGCCGGGCAGTCGATGCAGGACGCGGTGGGCCGGGTGGCCGACCTGACCGCATGGGTCCTGATCGTCGTCTCGGTGGCGATCGTGCTGGCACTCTGGCTGCCCCCGCGCGTGCGTTGGATCCGGCGCAGTGCTCGGATCCGAGGCCTTCTCGACACTCCCGGCGGTGCTGATCTGCTTGCCCTGCGTGCCCTGACGGGGCCGGTGAGGGACCTCGCAACGGTCGCCGTTCCGCCGGAGGGTCTCGCCGCTGCCTGGCGCCGGGCAGACGAGCAGGTCATCGGCGAGCTGTCCCGGGTGGCGCTCAGGCAAGCCGGCCTGCGCCCCTGATGGCCGCCTTCGATGCCCGCATCGGCCTCCGGTGACGGCGCGGCGGAGATCACCGAACGCATCATTGCAGCCGGCCCTGAAGCGGGCCTCCCGCTCAGCGCACGGTCACCCGGGCGAGGGCCCAGGAGGTGTGGTCGAACGCCGAGTTGGCGTTGGCGTCCTCGACGACCAAGTGCAGCAGCTTCACCCCGCGCACGTCGAGATCCACCGGCACGGGACCGCCCGCGCCGGTCAGCTTGCCGCTGGTGAACAGCACCCTCCCGTCGCCCCGCACCGAGGCCTTCGTCGCGCCGGTGGCGGCCTGGTTGGTCGAGAAGTCGTCGATGCCGACGAGCGCCGTGAAGCGGTCTGCCGTTCCGCCGAGGTGGTAGACGATCTCGGAGGGTGCATGGACGCCGAGGCCCTTGGCGTAGGTCACGCCGCCGAACGAGATCGGCGCGCCGTCCCCGGCCGCCTGTCGCCCGTTGGACCGGTCTCGTTCCACCGGACCCCAGCCGTTGGTGGCCGACACCCACTCGAGATCGCTCAGGTAGGCGTCGGCGACCGGCGCCGGCGGCACCGTGGAAACCCCTTCCGTGGCGGAGTAGCGCAGCGGCCCGGTCGGCGACTCCGCGGTGCCGTCGACGGTCAGTGGCCACCGCGTGCCGGGGGTGGCCGTCGCGGCCGGGGTGACCCGCCAGGACGTGGTCAGGGTGGCTCCGGCGCCCAGCAGGTCCTGGCCGGTCGCGGTGGCCGCCTGGACCTGCCAGCCTGCCGGGGCGCGCAGCGCGAGGAGTGCGCGGGTCCAGGGCTTGCCCGACCCGTTGCCCAGGATCGCGGTGACCGTGAAGGCCTGACCGGGCACGGCCGGCCCCTGGACCTGCGCGCGGACTCCGAAGGGCTTGCGGACGTACGTGTCCACCCACGAGGAACGCATGAGGGCGACCAGGCCGGTCACCACCGACGGGTTGGCGGCGGCGACGTCGCGCCGCTCGCCGGCATCGGAGGCGAGGTCGTACAGCTCGACCTGCCACTGCGCGTCGGGCAACGCGTGGTCCCTGACGGGCGCGAACCGCACGGCCTTCCAGTCGTCCTTGCGTACGGCCTCGGCGAGCCAGGTGGCGCGGCCGCCGTCCTCGGTGTTGGCGCGGCTGGTGACGCCGCGTTCGTCCCGGTACCAGTACAGGTGGTTGTGGCGTGCCGCGTTCGGGCTTCCGGCGAGCAGCGGGGCGGCCGACAGTCCGTCGATGTCGGCGGGTGCGGGTGCGCCGCCGAGTTCCGCCAGGGTGGGCAGTACGTCGGTGAGCGAGGTGGGGCGGTCGGTGGTGCCCGCTCCGATCCGGCCCGGTGCCCATGCGATCAGCGGAACGCGGATGCCGCCCTCGTAGAGGTTGCGCTTGTAGCCGCGCAGCGGGCCGTTCGCGTCGAATAGGTCGGGGTTGACCCCGCCTTCCTCGTGCGGGCCGTTGTCGCTGGTGACGAGGACGACGGTGTTCTCGGCGATGCCCAGCGCGCGCAGCCGGTCGGTGACCTTCCCGACGAGCGTGTCGAAGTAGGTGATCTGGGCGGCGTGGCCCTTGTTCTGCTGGGTCCAGGTACGGGAGGCGTAGGCGCCGACGTCAGGGATGTCGCTCGGTGCGTGCGGCACGGTCGGTGTGAGGAACAGCAGGAAGGGCTCGGCGGCGTGGTCAGCGATGAAGTCCAGCGCGCGCTGCTCGATGAGCTGGGGGGCGTAGGCGCCCTTCGCGCCGCCCGCGTTGGCGGCGATCGTCTCCTTCGCGCCGTTGTGCCACAGGTACTGCGGGTAGTACTCGTGCGCGTGCCCGTGGTCGATGTATCCGTAGAACTCCTCGAAACCACGGGGGTTGGGATGGCTGGGCTGGTCGCCCTCCTCCGGCCCGAAGCCCCACTTCCCGATCACCGCGGTCCGGTAGCCGCGGGCTCGCAGCACCTCGGCGAAGGTGGTGTCACCGGCCTTCAGCGCGCCGGGGGCGCCGTCGGGATTGGCCCGGACGGCGGAGTGCCCGGTGTGCAGGCCGGTCAGCAGCGAGCAGCGGGAAGGCGCGCAGACCGCCGCCGTCGAGTAGGCGTCGGTGAACCTCAGGCCCTCGGCGGCGAGCCGGTCGATCCGCGGTGTGGTGATCAGCTTCTGGCCGTACGCGCCGAGGTCGCCGTAGCCGAGGTCGTCGGCAAGGATCACCACGAGGTTCGGAGTCGCCGTACCGGCGGTGGTGGCGGCCCGGGCTGCCTGAGCCGTCGCCCGGGCCTCCGGCGCGGCGGGGAGCGCGGCGAGGCCCAGGGTGGCTGCGGACCCGGCGAGGAAGTGGCGGCGGGTGGACATCGGGGGCTCCTTGGCTCTCGCGGGACGGGATTCGATCATGCGGAGAGCACCCGCCCGATGGCCATGCACATGGCATTAAGAACGTGTGACGGCGGCTCGGTCGGCGCCGGAGCGACGCTGCCACTCCTCGGCCAGCAGACGGTAGGAGCGCACCCGGTCCGCGTGGTCGTGCGTGATGGTGGTGATCAGCAACTCATCTGCCCCGGTGGCCTCTTGGAGCCGCTCCAGGTGGTCGGCGACGGTCCGTGCCGAGCCGACGAACTGGGTCTCCACCCGGTCGGCAACGAGTGTGCGATCCGCCTCGGTCCAGGGCAGGGCACGCGCCTCGGCAGGCGTGGGGAAGGGGATGGCGCCCTCGGCGGTACGGATGCTGCGCACCCAGGGCGCGTACCCGGTGGCGAGTTCGCGTGCGGTCGCGTCGTCCTCGGCGACGACGACATCGGCGGACACCGTCAGGTACGGCCGGTCCAGGTCGGCCGACGGCTTGAAGGCGGCCCGGTAGCCGTCGGCTGCCTCCAGCACAGAAGCGGGACTGACGTGGTAATTGGCCGCGAACCGCAGCCCGTTGCGGCCCGCCGTCTCCGCACTCACCCCGCCACTGCTGCCCAGGATCCACACCTGTACGTCGGCCCCCTCGCCCGGGACGGCATGTGCTTCCACTCCTTCCGGGGAGCGGTAGTCGCCCCGCAGCAGCGCGAGCAGGTCGTCCACCTGCTCGGCGTAGTCCTGCGGCTGGGCTCCGGGCAGGTTCAGCAGCCTCTGCTGGAGCGCGACCCGCGGATGACCCAGCAGGTGCGCGAAGGAGAACCGGGCCGGGATGCGGAGCCCGTTCGGGGTGTACCCCGCGAACGGGGTTTCCTGTGACGTCCGTTGCGGCGGACGGCCGGCCGAGCGGCCCAGGCCCAGGTCCAGGCGACCGGGGTGCAGCGCGTCGATCAGGCCGAACTCCTCGACCGTGGACAGCGCGGTGCGGTGCCCGAGCTGGACGGCGCCGGAGCCCAGCCGGATGGTCGAGGTCGCGGAGGCGGTCAGCGCGAGCACGACCGCCGGGGAGGTCCCGGCGACCCCCGGATTGAGGTGGTGCTCGGCGAACCAGTAGCGGGCGTAGCCGAACGCCTCCGTCTGCCGGGCGAGATCGATGCTGTGGTGCAGGGCCTCGGCGGCTGTGGAACCGGACGGGACCGGGACGAGGTCGAGGACCCCGAGGGGGATGCCGGACATGGCCGGGCTCCTTAAAGGTCGGGCAGGGAAGGGTCGGGCAGGGAAGGGTCGGGCGGGGAAGGGTCGGGGAAGGAAGGGTCGGGGATCTCGCGGCGCAGTACCGGGGCGATCCAGGACTGGAAGAGTTCGAGGGAGGCGCGGTGCTCCGCGGGGGCGAGCCCGCCCGGCTCCGCCTGGAGGTGCAGTGCCGTGTGGCCGAAGGCCTCGTGGTAGCGGTGGACCTTCTCGATCACCTGCTGGGGACTGCCGACCAGTGCCGAGCTCCGCTCGACGAAGTCCTCCAGCGTCGCAAAGACGGGATCCACACCCTGCTGCTTGTGGAAGGCGAGGTACCGGGCGAACGCAGGCCGGTACGCCGCCACTGCCTGCTGCGAGGTGGGGGCCGCGTGATAGCCGGCCGTACCCGCACCGACGACGGCGTGCGCCGGATCATGCCCGTAGTGCTCCCAGCGCTCCCGGTAATGGCGGATCAGTTCGGCGTACGGACCGATCGGGTGGGTGACGTTCGCCGAGAAGAGCGGGTCTCCGTAGCGCGCCGCGAGATCGACGGACTCCCTGCTGGTCGCACTGCCGTGCCAGACCCGCAGGGCCGGCTGGAAGGGCCTCGGCAGCACCTCGGCGCCGGCCAGCGAGGGGCGGAAGCGCGGCTCCGCGCTCACCTTGTCCTCGCGCCAGATGCGCCGGAAAAGCTCGTAGCCCTCGGCGTTGCGTTCCCACTGGTCCTCGGGGGTGACGTGGAACAGCTCGCGCTGGGCCGTGCCGTTGCCCTTGCCGATCATCAGCTCCAGGCGGCCGTCGGAGAGGTGGTCGAGCGTCGCGTAGTCCTCGTACGCCCGCACCGGGTCCAGCAGGCTCAGGGTGGTCACGGCGGTGAACAGCCGGATCCGGCGGGTCAGCGCGGCGATGTGGCTGAGCACCACGGGCGGCGAGGACGACAGGAACGGCCGCTCGTGGCGCTCGCCGACCCCGAAGCCGTCGAAGCCGAGTTCCTCCGCGAGCAGCGCGGCGTCGACCACCTCGCGAAATCGCTGACGGGTGGGTGTGGGGGCGCCCGTCACCGGGTCCGCGGAGTCCGTGATCAGGGTGATGGCCAGGAACTTCATGCGCCCGCGGCCTGCCTGCCGGTAGGCGCCTGCGGCACCGCGGCCTCCGGCACCGCGAGCCCGAGGTGGTCGCGCAGGGTGGTGCCGGCGTACTCGGTGCGGAAGACCCCCCGCTCCTGCAGCAGCGGGACGACGGTGTCGGCGAAGACGTCCAGGCCGCCCGGGGTGATGTGGGGGACCAGGATGAAGCCGTCGGCCGCGTCCGCCTGCACCAGCGTGTCGATCTGCTCGGCGACGGTGGCCGCGGAGCCCACGAAGGTCTGGCCGGAGGTGGTGGCGATGACCAGCTCCCGGATCGAGAGGTTCTTGGCCTCGGCGAGCGCGCGCCACTGCCGGGCGGTTTCGAGCGGGTCGCGGAACTGCCGGACGCTGGCCCGCCCGAGGGCGACGGTGTTCTCGCCGGTCTCGGGATCGATGTCGGGCAGCGGGCCGTCCGGGTCGTAGCCGGACAGGTCCCGGTTCCAGACGTGCTCCAGGTACTTGATCGCGGTCTGCCCGCTGACCTGGAGGCGGCGCACCTCGTGAGCGAGCTCGTGTGCCTCGGCATCGGTGTCGCCGAGGACGAAGGTGGCGGCGGGCAGGATCTTCAACTCGTCGTGGCTGCGCCCGTACGCGGCCAGCCGGCCCTTGACGTCGGCGTAGAACGCCCGGCCCTCGTCGAGCGTCCCGTACCGGCCGAAGATCGCGTCGGCGGAGGAGGCGGCGAACTCGCGGCCTTCGTCGGAGTCACCCGCCTGGAAGATCACCGGCCGTCCTTGCGGGCTGCGCGGCACGTTGAAGTGGCCCTCGATGTCGAAATGCTGCCCCTGGTGGGCGAAGGCCCCGGCGCGCGCGTCCCGCAGGAAGGCGCCCGAATCGGAGTCGGCGAGGATCTCGGTGCCGTCCCAGGAGTCGAAGAGCTCGGTCGCGGTGGCCAGGAACTCCTTGGCCCGCGAGTAGCGCTCCTCACGCGGCAGGAATCCCCCGCGCCGGAAGTTCTCGCCGGTGAAGGCGTCCCAGGAGGTGACCACGTTCCAGGCGGCCCGGCCCTCGGACAGGTGGTCCAGCGAGGCGAACTGGCGGGCCACCTCGTAGGGCTCGTTGAAGGTGGAGTTGATCGTCCCGGTCAGCCCGAGGCGCTCGGTGACGGCCGCCAGGGCGGCGAGCACCGTGAAGGTGTCGGGACGGCCGACGACATCCAAGTCGTATATCTGTCCGCCCTGTTCGCGCAGCCGCAGCCCCTCGGCGAGGAAGAGGAAGTCGAACTTGGCGCGTTCGGCGGTCTGCGCGAAGTGGACGAACGAGTCGAAGTCGATGTGGCTGCCGGCCGCCGGGTCGCTCCACACGGTGGTGTTGTTGACGCCGGGGAAGTGCGCCGCGAGATGGATCTGCTTGAGCGGTTTGCTACTCATGACGGGTCCTTACGGGTCCGGGATCAGGCGGCGGGGTGGACGGCATAGCGGCCGGCCGGGCGCTCCAGGCCCAGCAGTCCGCGCAGGGTGTCCGCCTCGTACGCGCGGCGGAAGACTCCGCGCCGCTGGAGCTCCGGTACCAGCCCGCGGGTGATCGCGGGCAGGTCGTGGGCGAGGGCGCCCGGCCGCAGCCGGAAGCCCGACAAACCGGCGGTCCGCCAGTCCTGGAGCAGGTCCGCGAGTTGAGCCGCGGTCCCGGCGAAGACCGCCGTGTCACTGCTGTACGGGGCACCCGCGAGCGCGTCCAGGCGGCTGCGGCGCGCGTCGGCCGCCGGGGCGTCCTCGTCCAGGAACACGGTGAGGTCTGCGAAGAGGTGCAGCGGCTGCGCCGAGAGCCCGGCGGATTCCCGGGCCTGCCGGATCTCGGTGACCGCGGCGCGGGCCCCGTCGGCGTCGGCCGCGGCGATGTACCCGACGTCCGCGGACCGGGCGATGAGGCCGTACGCCGCTCCCCCGCCACCGGCCGCGGTGGTGGCCGCGGAGACAACGGGCTGCCCCTGCGGCGGGCGGGGGGTGATCGACGGCCCCCTGACGCTGAAGTGACGGCCTTCGAAGTCGATGTAGTGCAGCTTGTCGCGGTCGATGAACCGGCCGGTGGCCACGTCCCGGATCTCGGCGTCGTCGTCCCAGCTGTCCCACAGCCGCCGGATCACCTCGATGTGGTCGGCGGCCTCCTGGTAGGACTCCGTATCGGGTAGCGGGACCGCGCGGCGTCCGAAGTGCCGGGCCTCGTAGCCGGGTTGTGACACCTGGATGCGCAGGCCCGCACGTCCGCGGCTGACGTGGTCCAGGGTGGCGATCGCCTTGGATATGTGGAAGGGCTCGGTGTGGGTGGCGGTCACGGCCGGGACCAGTCCGATGTGCCGGGTCAGCGGAGCGATGCGGGCGGCGGTGAGTACCGCGTCCAGCCGCCCGCGGACCTGGTCCGTGCGCCCGTCGGGCCCGTCGGCCGAGGACGACTGGAGGGCGAGGGAGTCTTCGAAGGTGACGAAGTCGAGCAGTCCGGCTTCGGCCTCGGCCACGGCATCGGCCCAGTAGCGGGCCGTGAAGAGTTCACCCGGCCGGGCATCCGGCTCGCGCCAGGCGGCAGGGTGCCAGCCCGCGCCGTCGAGCGCGACGGCGAGGTGCAGCGATTCGGAGGATGCTGATGTGAAACCGGATGCGGGCGGGGATGAGGACACGTCGAATAACGCCTTCCTATATCGGCCGTGCGAAAAATGAGGCCGATACGCTTCGCCGAATATGAGGACGTATGAGAGGGCGATGAGCAAGCCCGTCAGCGATATCTGTTCGAGACGCTACGCCGGATAGCGGTGGCATACAATGACCTGAATATTAAGAGAAGTTGGCAGCGGTGTTGCCGGGCGCACGGACCGCCATGAAGGACGGACGGCGGCGCAGGCTGAAGCCGATCGACTCGTACAGCCGGATCGCCTTCGTGTTGCTCGCGGCGGTGTGGAGGAACGGGACGTCACCGCGCTCCCGGATGCCCGCGGCCACGGCACGGACCAGCCGCGTCGCCAGTCCCCCGCCCCGGTGGTCGGGATGCGTGCACACCGCGCTGATCTCGGTCCAGCCGGGCGGCCGCAGCCGCTCTCCGGCCATCGCGATCAGCCTGCCCCGGTGCCGGATGCCGAGGTACGTGCCCAGCTCGACGGTGCGGGGCAGGAACGGACCGGGCTTCGTGAGCTCGATCAGAGCGAGGATCTCGGGTACGTCACGGGGGCCGAGCCGGACCGCCTCGGGGGCGGGTTCGGCGCGCAGCGAGGTGTCGACCAGCTGGACGCCGGGGACCGAGCCGACGGTCTCCCAGCCGTCGGGCGGGGTCAGTACGCCGCCGAGCGCGGCGATCCCGCCCTCGCCGACCAGCCTGCGCAGGTCGGCCCACGACTCCGGGTCCGCCGGGTCCGCGAGGGCGGCGAACGGCGAGACGTCCGACGGATAGCGGGCGGCACGGGAGGAGGAGAGGCGGGCCCCGGGCCGGGCCGCCCGCTCGGCGAAGGCGGCGTGCTCACCGGACAACGAGGCCCAGGCGGGGTTGTCGAGGACGTGCGGGGACATCAGGAGTTGGTCACCGGGAGGCCCGGCGGGTTGACCTCCGAGGTGGTGACGGCCTCGTTGGACAGGTTCCAGGCGGCGAGCAGCTGCGCGTACCGGCCGTTCTTGATCAGGTGGTTGATCGCCTCTGCCACCGGCTTGGCGAGCCCGCTGTCCTTCTTCGCGGTCGCCGCGATCAGGCCCTGGAGGGACTCGCCGGCGCCGGAGAAGGAGCCCGCGTTGCGGGTGGGCGCATTGCCGCTCGCCGTCTGGGTGATGTGGTAGGCGATGGACGGGTTCGGGCCGAAGCTGAGGTCGATCTTCTTGCCGCTCAGGGCCAGGTAGGTGCTGTTGGCGTCGGGGAAGTACTTGACGGTGATGTCCTTGCCCTCTGCCTGGAGCTTCTTCTGCCACTCCAGCAGGATCTTCTCCTGGTTGGTCCCGGAGCTGACCGCGACCGTCCTTCCCGCGAGGTTGCGGTAGTCGCCGGCGAAGTTCCAGGGGTTGTCCTTCAGCGTCTCGAAGGCCAGGTTGTCCTGCCGGTAGGAGGCGAACTCGTACTTCTTCTTGCGCTCCTCCGTGACCGTGACGTTGGTGAAGGCCACGTCCACCTTGCCGCTGTCGATGCCGACGAAGAGGTTCTCCCAGGTGGAGTTCTTCACCACCGGCTTGAGCCCGAGCGTCGCGGCCACCAGGCGGCCGAGGTCCGGTTCCGCGCCGGTCAGGGTCTTCTGGTCGGTGCCGACGTACGCCAGCGGCGGGAAGCCGGCGGGCAGCGCGCCGACCCCGATGGCGAGTTCGCCGCGCTCGCGGACATCGGCGGGCAGCTGGGCGCGCAGGGACTCGACCACCGGGACGGACAGCTCGGCCTGCTGGGCGGCGCCGTTGGACACCGCGCCGACGGTGACCTTGTCGGAGCCCGGTCCGGTGGCCTCGGCGTCACCGCCGCACGCGGTGAGTCCGGAGGCGAGCGCCACGGTGGCGGTGGCGGCGCCGAGGCCTCGGACGAATCTGGTGCGCAGGGAGCGTCGGCGTTGCATGGTGTTCCTTTTCGGTTCGGAAGGGCTGGGTGGGGCGGGCGGTTGCGGGGGTGAAGGGGGCGGGACGCGGCGGAGTCAGAGCACCTTGCTCAGGAACTCCCGCGTACGGGGGTGGGCGGGCCGGTCCAGGACTTGCTCGGGCGGGCCCTGTTCGACGATGCGGCCGCCGTCGAGGAAGACGACCTCGTCGGCCACCTCGCGGGCGAAGCCGATCTCGTGCGTGACGATGACCAGCGTGGTGCCGCCGGTGGCCAGGTCCTTGATCACGGACAGCACCTCGCCGACGAGTTCGGGGTCGAGCGCGGAGGTGGGTTCGTCGAAGAGGATGACTCCCGGCCGCAGCGCAAGGGCGCGGGCGATGGCCACACGCTGCTGCTGGCCGCCGGACAGCTGTCGTGGATAGGCGCCGGTCCGGTCGCCGAGCCCGACGCGCTCCAGGAGTTCGCGCGCCAGGGCCCGGGCCTGCGGCCGCGGCAGCCTGCCGGTGGCCACCGGGGCCGCTGCGACGTTGTCCAGCACGGTCAGGTGCGGGAAGAGGTTGAAGTTCTGGAAGACGAAGCCGATCCGCCCGCGCTGGGCGAGGATCGCCCGCTCGCCCAGCTCCTTCAGCCGCCCGGCGTGCCGCTGCACGCCGATCAGCTCGCCGCCGACGCTGACGTATCCGGCATCGGGCTTCTCGAGGTGGTTGATGACCCGCAGCAGGGTGGACTTGCCGGAGCCGGAGCGGCCCAGGACCGCGGTGACCGTGCCCGGCCGCAGCGTCAGGCTCACCCCGTCCAGTACCTGCCGGCGGCCGTACCACTTGTGCACGTCGTGGACCTCGATCGCGGCGGCCCGCATGGCGGTGGTCATCGCGCCGTCTCCTTCCGGAAGCGGTCCCCGAGATCGCGCAGGCCCGTCCGGGCCCGCTGCAGGGGGGTGAGCGGTACGGTGCGCAGCGCGCCGCGCGCGTAGTAGCGCTCGACGTAGAACTGGACGACCGAGAGGACGCTGGTGAGGACCACGTACCAGAAGGTGGCCACGAGCAGCAGCGGCACGACGTCGCCGGAGTAGGTGCTGCCCAGGCTCTGCACCGTGCCGAACAGGTCGAGCAGCGATACGTAGAAGACCAGCGAGGTGGCTTTGACCAGCCCGATCAGCTGGTTGACGTAGGCGGGGACGATGGAGCGCAGCGCCTGGGGGAAGACGATCCGGGCGAACTGGTACCGCTTGGGCAGTCCCAGCGCAGCCGCCGCCTCGTGCTGGCCCTGGTCGACGGAGAGCACACCGGCCCGTACCACCTCGGCCGCGTACGCCGCTTCGCTCAGGCTCAGTCCCACGACCGCCACGACGATGTCGGTGGCCAGCCGCGACTCGTCGAAGGTGAAGAAGGCGGGCCCGAAGGGCACACCGATGCTCAGGGTGGGGTAGAGGGCGCTGAGGTTGTAGAGGAAGAGCAGGACCACGATCAGCGGCACGGAGCGCAGCAGCCAGATGTACGTCCAGCTCACCGACCGGAGCACGGGGTTCGCGGAGAGCCTGCCGAGGGCGAGCAGGATGCCGCCCGCGAGGCCCAGGACCGCGCTGTACAAGGCCACCTGGAGGGTGATGAGCAGGCCCTCCAGGATGACCGGCCTGGCGAACCAGTAGGCGAACCGGTCCCATTGGTAGAAGGGATTGGTCAGCAGCCCGTGGGCGGCCTGGGAGACCAGGACCAGCACGACGGCGGTGGCGATCCACCGCCCGGGCCGGCGGAGCGGGAGGACCCTCTCCGCCGGCGCCGGCGGTCCCGGGGGCGCGGCGAGGACAAGTGATTCGGTCAAGGACACTCCAGCAGCATTCGATGGATCGAAGAATCGAAAAGCAGCCGTCATGCCGAAGTGAAGAGGCCGCCGATGTCGTTATCTGCGGCGTAAGCTAGGCAGCCCGGAGAAGGGCTGTCAACGGCCCTGATATCGGAATCCGCAAAAGGGTGCGGCAATTTCATCCGCCGTACACACAACGCCTTCCGGTGAAATGAACCGGGCTGTCGTTCACAGCCAGGGGAGCTCGTCGGCGGAGTACCGGTAGGCGCGGAAGACGGAGTTCTGGGCGCCGGCCGAGGACTCCAGGCCGACGCCCTCGCCGAAGGACCGGAACTGCGGGACCACGAACTCCCAGACCACCTCGCCGCCGGGGGTCACCTCGAAGAGCCGTCCGAAGGAGCCCTCGGCGATGAAGGTGTTGCCATTGGGAAGCCGCTGCGCGCTGGACATGTAAGGGCTGTAGAAGTTCTGCGGCGGGTTGTCCTCGTACGACCACACCTCCTTGCCCGTGCTCGGGTCCAGCTCCAGCACCCGCGAGTACGGCACGGAAGTGGTGTCGCGATAAGTGCCGTTGTCGAAGACCAGGATGTTCCCGCCCGCCAGCTCGTGCGGATGGTGCTGCTGCGCCAGGACGTCGGGGCCGATGTGCCACAGCACGGACCCGTCGGCGCGGTCGACGGCCACGGTGGAGGACACGCTGCGGAAGCCCAGCACGATCGAGCCGTCGGCGCGTTCGTTGACGGTGTTGGCCATGGGCCAGTGCTCGCGGGCGAAGTGGGGGTTGAGTGGGAACTCCTCGGGGTCGAGGTTCTCGATGGCAGCCCAGCGCCACACCTCCTCCCCCTCCCAGGTCAGTTCGTACACCACGTCCCCGTAGATCACCCCGCCCGGGGCTTCGGAGCCGGGGATGCCGCCCCGGATGCGGGCCGCGTCGGCCGGGTCCAGGGGTTCGACGACGGTGACGATGAGGTTGCCGTTGCGCAGGATCGAGGCGTCGTGGTGGTGGAAGGGATGCCGGACCTCGCGCAGGACCGTGGAGTCGGGGGCAAGTTCCTGGAAGATGCCGCCGTGGTAGACGTCCCAGATGGGGAAGAGGGTGGGGCTGCTGGTGTCCTTGGCCGCGTAGAAGAGGTTGCCGCCCGGGAGGAGCTGTGCCTGGCGGCCGGGCGGGTGCGGGGAGTTCCAGGTGTGGACGGGACGGCCCTCGATGTCGACGAGGTGGATCTCGCCGGCACTGGTGATGGGCGTGTAGAGGGTGAGGCCGCCGTAACTGCGCGCGGGGTCATGGGCGATGAGGCCGACGCCGCGGCGGCGCAGGGTGTTCTGGTCGATGGTCATGAGGATCTCCCGTGAGGATGTGGGTGTGGTCAGTGGATGGTGACGGCGGCCGGGTCGACGGCCGTCAGGGGCGCCGTGTGCAGGTGCCGGAGCAGCACGGCGCGGTCGGCGGAGCCCGGCAGGCCCTGGGCTGCCTTCGCCCAGCCGGCCTCCTGCTCCAACTCGGCCAGCAGCTCGGGCGAGAGGGACGCGCCGTAGCCGTAGCGGGGCTGGTAGGCGTCCACGTAGTCGGCCTGGAGCGCACCCTTGGACTGGGCGAGTACGGCCTCTCGCGCGGCGGCCGGGTCGGCGGCGATCTGGCGCTGGGCCTTCAGCAGCGCCCGGAGCACGGCTGTAGTGGTCTCCTCGGTCGCCGCCGGACCCGCGACGAGCAGGGTCCGTGCCGTGTAGCCGGTGAAGGGGAGCTCGGCGTAGCGGTCACCGAGGGTGGCACGGGCGGCGGCGTAGAAGCTGGGGAAGGTGACCCCGGCGTCGATGTCGCCGCGGGCCAGCGCCGAAGTGACCTGGTTCGGGGCGAGGTTCACCACGGTCACATCAGCGGCCGTCAGCTGCACCGAGGCGAGCATCCGTGACAAGGCGTACTCGACGTTCGTGCCCTGTGGGACCCCGACCTTGCGGCCCTTCAGCGCGGCGAAGCCGGTGACCTGGCGGTCGGTCCGGGTCAGCAGGCGCCAGTCGGAGAACCGGGACAGGTCGGCGACGATCCGCAGCTCGCGCCCGCTCAGCGCGGCCGTCACCGCGGGCAGGTCACCCACGACGCCGAGCTGAGCCTGACCGCCGAGCACGGCGCCCAGCGCGTCCCGCCCGCTGGGCCGGGTGGTCACGGTGGCGTCGATGCCCTCGGCGGACCACAGCCCGCGCTCCTGGGCCACGTAGACGGGCGCGCCGCCGAGGTGGTCGCTCCCGGCGAGGGAAACGGCGGGGCGGCCGCCGTCCGCAGCGCCGGAGCCACCGGCACAGGCAGAGGTGAGCGCGCAGAGCAGGGCCGCCGTCAACAGGGCGGCCACTGCACGGGGTCTGGGCATGGGTGGGGGTCCTTCCGGGAACGGAGGTGGGAGCAGGGAGGAGTTCGGGGGCTTCAGTCGGAGCCGAGGTGACGTGAGATCAATGAGCGCAGGTCCGGGTCGGGCGGCCCGGCGGGCACGGTGTGGTCGGCCACCACACGCCCGGGAGTCCCGCCGAGGACGACGACCCGTTCGGCGAGGGCCAGTGCCTCGTCGATGTCGTGCGTGACGAACAGGACGGTGGTTCCGCGGCGCTGCCACAGCTCCCGCAGCAGGGTCTGCATCCGGGTCCGGGTCAGTGCGTCCAAGGCACCGAACGGCTCGTCCATCAGCAGCACTTCGGGCTCGGCGGCCAGCGCGCGGGCCAGTGCCACGCGCTGCTGCATGCCGCCGGACAGCTGCGCCGGGTACTTCTCGGCACCGTCCGCCAGGCCCACCTCGGCCAGTGCCGCGAGGGCGCGCCGGCGGCGCTCCGGACGCGGCAGGCCGAGCCGCTTGAGCGCGAATTCGACGTTGCCGCGGGCGGTGCGCCAGGGGAACAGCGCGTAGTACTGGAAGACCACGCCCCGCTCCGGGCCCGGGCCGCCCACCGGAGCGGAACCCGCCGTCACCCGCCCTTCGGTGGGCCGCACGAAGCCGGCCACCAGGTTGAGAACCGAGGACTTGCCGCACCCGCTGGGCCCCAGCAGCGCCGTGAACGAGCCTGCCGGGAGCTCCAGATCCGTTCGCTCCAGCACCGGGCCAGCCCCGTAGTGGACCGACAGGCCCTCCAGTCGTACTCCCAGGCTCATGAGTCGCTCCAGTGCACGAACCGGCGACCGACCGCGGCCAGTACGAGGTCGACGGCCACGCCGAGCAGCCCGAGCACGAGCAGCCCCGCGAACATCCGGTCCACGCGCAGGAACTGGCCGTCCACCTGGAGCCGGTATGCCAGCCCGCTGTCCGCGCCGCCCAGTTCCGCCGCCACCAGGGCGAGCAGCGCCACCGAGGCCCCGTACCGCAACGCGGCGAGCAGTGCGGGCGCGGCGGCGGGCAGCAGCACCTCGGTGAACCGCCGGTGCAGCGGCGCCCCCAGCGACCGGGCAGCCCGCAGATGGGACGCCGGGACCCGGGACACCCCGTCGTGTACGTACAGCCAGACGGCGAGCAGCACGGCGTACGCGATGAGCAGGCGCTTGGCGGTCTCCCCGATGCCGAACCAGGCGGTCGCGAGCGGCACCAGCGCGATGGCCGGGATCGGGCGCAGGAAGGAGATCACCGGGGTGACGGCGGCGGACAGCCTCGGCAGATAGCCGGTGGCGAAGCCCAGCGCGCCGCCCACGAGGGCGCCGAGCACGAAACCCTGCCCTGCGCGAGCCAGGCTGGCGCCGAGATCAGCGGCCAGGATGCCGCTGCGGGCGCTGTCCGCGAGCGCGGCCGCGGTCTCACCGGGCGTGGGCAGCAGCCCAGGGGCCACCGCACCGGACCCCGCGAGCAGGCACCACAGCGCGAGCACGGCGCCTGCCGCGCCCAGGGCCGGGCCGAGGCGGCCGATGCTGCGGCCGGGCGGTGAAGGGGTGGCGTGCACGGGGCGGCTCCTCGTTCGGTTCCTCGTTCATAAGTGAGGTCAATAATTGACCACGCTTATGACGGGAGTGTTGCGGCAGCACGAAACCTCGCCGGGGCCCCCGGTGCTTGATCGGTGATGAGGTACGTTCACGTGCGTGTCTCGACCTGAACCCACGCCCGAGGCGATCGAGGTCGGACGGGTGATCCGGAGCTGCCGCAAACAGCGCGGCGTCTCCATGGCCGTCCTCGCCACGCTCTCCGGCCTCTCCCAGCCGTTCCTCAGCCAGCTCGAACGCGGCCTCGCCACCCCCAGTCTCAGCTCGATCTACCGGATCGCGGAGGCGCTGGACGTCACTCCGGGAACCTTCCTGCGCCCGCCCGCCCGGCCGGGTGCGGTCAGCCACGAGAGCGACCCACAGGTGATCCGCGTCAGCGAGGCCGCCGGGCAGATCGCCCAGGTCCTCATCCCCGGCGGGCGCAGCGCGCTGATGGAGGCCTACGAGCACCACTTCGAGCCCGGCCAGGGCGAGCGCGGCTGGTTCGAGCACCCCGGCGAGGACTTCCTCTACGTACTGGAGGGCGAGATCGTCCTCGAGGTCGAGGGCGAGGAACCGCTGACCCTGCGCGCCGGCCAGAGCGCCCACCACCGGGGTGAAGTCCCGCACCGCTGCCGCCTGACGGGCCCGGCCGCCGCCCGCACCCTGCTGGTCATCGCGAACGCCTGAGGAACCCACCGCCGGTGGCGGCAGGGGTTCCGCCCCCGGCCGGCCCGGGGGCTACTGGTGGTCGGGAACGTACTTGTAGCCGACGCGGCGCACGGTGGAGATGCGGTCCCGGTAGGCGGGACCGAGCTTGCGGCGCAGTCGGGCTACGTGGACGTCGACCGTACGGCCGTCGCCGATGTGCCCATAACCCCAGATGCCCGAGATGAGGGCATCACGCGTGTGGACCGTGTACGGATGGGACACGAGGTGGGCCAATAGGTCGAACTCAAGGTAGGTGAGCTCGAGTTCGCGGCCGTCGACCTCGACCAGCCGACGTGCGCGGTCGACCCGGATGCCGTCGTCGCGCTGAACGGCGTCGGGGTGCGGAGCCGGTTCCGGCTCGGGAGCCGGAAGCGTCCCGGGCTCGAGGGAACGGATCTCCGGGCGTATGCCGTGCGCGTTCATCAGCGCCACCGGGTCGACGTCCGCCGGCAGGAACACGAGGTATCCGACGCGGCCGCCATGGCTCCCGTCGACGTAGACACCGGGCGGACGGTCGCCGACCAGCTGGAGGCGCGGGGCCGGGGAACGGCGGAGGACGGGTGCGGGAATTGCGGTGGTCACGATGAGCCCCTTCGGCTGCGCGGATCGATGTACGGATGCCGGGTGTTCGGGCACGTCAGGGCTCGGGGTCTCCGTGACGGAGCCGACCGGGAAGGTCGGCGCGTCGCACGCCGGGCGGACCGTACGGCTCAAAGGGCCGGGGTCACGAGAGCGCGGAGCACAGAGAGGAGCGGCAGCCGGCACACCGGCGCGCGTCGAGGAAATGCCCTGTCGAAGAAGCCCTAAACGGGTCGGCAGATGGCGCTGGCGACGAGACGGAAGTCAACGTGCCTGCGGCGTACGAGCAACGGCTGCGACGGGGACATGGCCACATCGTGAAGTGCGCGGCGGGCACGCGTCAATAGTTCCCTACTGATTACATAGGAAACCTCGGGCGAACCCCCGGAGGGCACGCACCCCCTGACAGAGGGTCGACTGCGACCAACCCCGCAAGCCGACCGCTGACCTGCAGGGTCTTTCATCCCGAGATCGAATTGTCCACGATACGGTCACGCTCTTGCCCGGAAGGCCGCTTCGGGCAAGTATCCCTATCAATCCGATGGGAAAGGTGGGGATTCGGCAACGGGCCGACGCCTCCCAACAACGTTCCGGAGTAGCCGACATGACCACCGCCAGCCCCCATGGCACCGCTGTCCGCCGCCCAGCCCCCGCGCCCCACAGCGGCACCGGGGCCTGCCGGTGACACCCATGCGGACGACACCCGGCCCCACCGGCCACCGATCCACCGACGAGCGGCGGCGCGCGCTCCTGCGTATCGCCCGCGATGTGGCGGACGACCTCGCCGCGGACGCCATCGCCCGCGATCAGGCCGGCAAGCCGCCGACCGACGAGACCGCCCGGCTGCGGGAAGCCGGCCTGCCGGCAGCCCTCACCCCGCCCGGGCCCGGCCGCGGGGCGGACTGGCGTACCGGATGCGCCGTCATACGGGAGATCGCCGCAGCGGACAGCTCTGTCGGCGACGTACTCGCCCGCCACTACGTACACGCCTGGAGCGGACGCTTCTACGCGAGTCACGAACACGCGACCGCCCTCGAAGAGGAGTCGGTGCGCGAGCGATGGCTGTGGACCGGGGCGATCCGCACTCCCGCCCCGGGCGGCGACACCGAGGGACCGGACCTCACGCTGAGGCCGCGCGCCGCAGGCTACCTGCTGAACGGGCGCCGGTCCGTGGACACGGCGGTGGCCGCAGCCGACCAGATCGTGGTGGACGCCGTTTGCGCCGCAACCGGTGACGTCCTCGTCGTACGCGTGCCACCCGGCGCACAGGGCGTGACCGTCGAACCCGCCCACGATCGCCTCGGGCAGCGGGTCGCCGGCGCCGGCGAGGTCGTCCTGGACAGGGTCACCATCACGCCGGGGCAGGTACTGGGCCGCCGGCCGCACGACGAGGAGTCGACAGCGCCCTTCACCGCGCTCGCGGAGCCGGCGCTCCGGCTCGCCCTGTGCCACGTCGGCCTCGGCATCGCCGAGGGCGCCCTCACCGAAGCACGCGACCTCAGCAGGGGCAGCCGCGCGCACCGGCTGCCCGGTGAGGACCCGGACCTCTTCCTGACGTACGGGGAACTCGCCTCTGCCGCTCAGACGGCCACCGCCGTGGCAGACCGGGCGACGGAGGTGATGGCGCACGCCCTCGCCACGGGCGTGCAGCTCGATGCCGAGGTACCCGCGGGCGTCGCCGCCCTGGTCGCCACGGCCGAGGCCGTGATGTCGAAGGCCACCCTGCACATCACCGCCCGGGTGCTCGAGCTCGCCGATGCCCCCGGGCTGGACCGGTTCTGGCGCAACGCCCGCGTCCTGACGGCCCACCGCCCGGTCGCTCACCGCCTGCGCTCCATCGGCGAGCACTACCTCAACGGCTCCCACCGCTCGGTGGCTGCGGCCTTCCACTGACCCGCAGCGCACCGTTTCAGGACGCGGATCCGCCACCTGATCCCTCCGGCTGCCGGGCGCGGCCGCCCGCCCGGCAGCCTGCGGCCACCCGCGACCGACGCCGGCCGAATCCATGCCGGATAATGACCTTATGCGGATCTCAGCCAGGGCGGACTACGCGGTACGTGCCGCACTGCAGCTTGCCGCGGCACAGGATGACGGGCCGGTGAAGGCCGAAGCCATCGCCGACGCCCAGGACATCCCCCACAAGTTCCTCGAGGGCATCCTGAACGACATGCGCCGAGGCGGTCTCGTGCTCAGCCAGCGCGGCGGCAACGGCGGCTACCGGCTGGCGAAGCCCGCCGGGTCCATCAGCATCGCGGATGTGATCCGCGTCGTGGACGGACCGCTCGTCTCGGTGCGCGGAGTCCGCCCGCCGGACCTGTCCTACACCGGCCCCGCCGAGTCGCTGCTCCCCCTGTGGATCGCACTGCGGGCCAACGTGCGCGAGATCCTCGACGGCGTGACACTCGCCGACGTCGCGTCGTCCGACCTGCCCTCTGACGTATCGGCGCTGACCGATACCCCCGGGGCCTGGACCAATCCCTGACCCCCGCCCCACCTGCACGTTCTCACATCGCGAGATCTTGACGTCCACGATGCGGTCAGCCTCTTGGGGCGGGTCTCCGCCTCTGCCAAGATGCCTACCAACCAGGTGGGAAAACTAGGAATCGGGGAGGTCACCGTGCGAACAGAGCACCACGCAGGCCGGATGCTGCCTCTGACCTCCCGCCGACACATCGACCTGGTCCGTACGTCCAGCGCCATCTGTCAGCCCTGCTGAGACCCTTCGCCGGGTCGCCTCCGCACGTACTGCACTGCTGGGCGCCGTCCCACTTCGCTCTCCGTCGGCCGGGCGGGCCCCTCGGCCGACCTCACTGACCACGCACCTTCCAGCGCGGTCGTCCGACCACACACCTCTCCGTTCCTCGGTCTGCGGCCGCGATCCCGCCGGCAACGGCCGGGAGCGGGTGCCGTGTGTGCCGTTGCTTCGCGTCGCCCATCTCCGTATCCCCCTGAACGCCATCCCGTGAAAGGACACCTCCGTGTCTGCCGCAAGACCGATCACCACCCTGCGCGCCATCGCCGTCACAGCGACGCTTCCCCTCCTGCTCACCGCCTGCGGCTACGGTTCCGAGGCCAAGAAGGACGACGCGAAGACGTCCGCCGCCCCCGCCGCCGACGCCAAGAAGCTCTCGGCGTCCGAGGTCCGCATCGGGTACTTCCCGAATCTGACGCACGCCACCGCCCTGGTCGGCCTCCAGGAGGGCCTGATCGCCAAGGAGCTGGGCGCCACCGCGATCAAGCCGCAGTCCTTCAATGCCGGCCCGTCCGAGATCGAGGCCCTGAACGGTGGCTCTCTCGACATCGGCTTCATCGGCCCGTCGCCGTCGATCAACGGCTACGTGAAGTCCAAGGGCTCCAACCTGCGGATCATCTCCGGCTCCGCCTCCGGCGGCGTCAAGCTCGTCGTGAACCCGGACAAGATCAAGACCCTGGACGACCTCAAGGGCAAGAAGATCGCCACCCCGCAGAAGGGGAACACGCAGGACGTCGCGTTCCTCAACTGGATCGCGGAGAAGGGCTGGACGGTCGACCCGGAGTCCGGAAAGGGTGACGTCTCCGTCGTCCGCACGGACAACAAGGTGACCCCGGACGCCTTCAAGCAGGGTTCGATCGACGGCGCCTGGGTACCGGAGCCCACCGCCTCCAAGCTCGTCTCCGACGGCGGATCCGTCCTCCTCGACGAGACCGACCTGTGGCCCGACAAGAAGTTCGTGATCACGAACGTCATCGTGTCCCAGAAGTTCCTCAAGGAGCACCCGGACGTGGTCGAGGCCGTGCTGCGCGGCACGGTGAAGACGAACGAGTGGATCAACGCCAACCCCGACAAGGCGAAGGCCTCCGCCAACGCCAAGCTCGCGGCAGAGGGCGGCAAGCCCCTCGACGCAAAGGTCATCGACCCGGCGTGGAAGAGCATCCTCGTCACCGACGACCCGCTGGCCACCACACTGAAGACCGAGTCCGACTGGGCGGTCAAGGCCAAGCTCATCGAACAGCCCGACCTCGCCGGGATCTACGACCTGACGCTGCTGAACAAGGTCCTCAAGGCCGCCGGCAAGCCCGAGGTCTCCGACGCCGGTCTCGGCGCCAAGTAAGCCCGCACTCCAGCAATCCCAGGAGGTGACGACCATGGCCATCACGCTTGCCCATGCTGCCGAGGACACCACCGCTGTGTCGCACGCCGCGCGCATCGCGCACGTCTCGAAGTCCTTCTCCGGCCCGGCCGGATCGCAGCTCGTCCTGGACGACATCAGCCTCGATGTCGCGCCCGGCGAGTTCGTCACCATCCTGGGTGCCTCGGGGTGCGGGAAGTCCACCCTGCTCAACCTGGTCGCCGGACTCGACAAGCCGTCCGCCGGAACGATCGAGACGGCCGGCCGACCGGCACTCATGTTCCAGGAGCACGCCCTCTTCCCGTGGCTCACCGCGGGCAAGAACATCGAACTCGCCCTGCGCCTGCGCGGGGTGGCCAAGGCCGAGCGCAAGCCGGAGGCCGAGCGGTTGCTCGAGCTGGTCCGGCTCGGCGGCGCCTACGGCAAGCGGGTCCACGAGCTGTCAGGCGGCATGCGCCAGCGCGTCGCGCTGGCCCGGGCCCTGGCCCAGGACAGCCGGCTCCTGCTGATGGACGAACCGTTCGCGGCGCTCGACGCCATCACCCGGGACGTCCTGCACGGCGAACTCACCCGCATCTGGGCCGAAACAAACGTGTCCGTCCTCTTCGTCACGCACAACGTCCGCGAGGCCGTCCGCCTCGCCCAGCGCGTGGTCCTGCTCTCCTCACGGCCCGGCCGGGTCGCCAAGGAATGGACCGTGGGCATCCCGCAGCCGCGCCGCATCGAGGACGCGGACGTCGCGGAACTGTCCCTTGAGATCACCGAACACCTGCGTGGGGAGATCCGCCGCCATGGCCAGCACTGACACCACACCCAAGGCCACGGCCAAGCATGACGATCTGGCGGGCCTGGAGGCGGGCCTCGACGCGCTCGACGCCGTCCAGACCCACCGCACCCCGGTCCGCGAGGTCCTCGTCAAGAAGGTCCTGCCGCCGTTCCTCGCCGTCGGCCTGGTCCTGCTGGTCTGGCAGGTCCTGGTCTCGCTGAAGATCACCGACGAGACCAAGCTCCCCGCACTGTCCTCGGTGTGGGACAGCCTGTCCGAGATGTGGCTCAAGGGCACGCTGCTGGAGGTCATCTGGACCAGCGTCTCGCGCGGTCTGCTCGGCTTCCTGCTGGCCCTGGCCATCGGCACCCCCCTCGGACTCCTGGTCGCCCGGGTGAAGTTCGTCCGCGCCGCGATCGGCCCGATCCTCCAGGGCCTGCAGTCGCTGCCCTCGGTCGCCTGGGTGCCGCCGGCCGTGCTCTGGTTCGGACTCAACGACGCGATGATGTACACCGTCATCCTGCTCGGCGCCGTCCCGTCCATCGCCAACGGCCTCGTCTCCGGCATCGACCAGATCCCGCCGCTGTTCCTGCGGGCCGGCCGCACCCTGGGCGCCACCGGCCTCAGCGGCGCCCGGCACGTGGTCATGCCGGCCGCACTCCCCGGCTACCTCGCCGGCCTCAAGCAGGGCTGGGCCTTCTCCTGGCGCTCCCTGATGGCCGCCGAGATCATCGCCAGCTCCCCCGACCTGGGCCTGGGCCTCGGCCAGCTCCTCGAGAACGGCCGCAACAACATCGACCTGCCCGGCGTCTTCCTCGCCATCATCCTCATCCTCGTCGTCGGCATCGCCATCGACCTGCTCATCTTCAGCCCGGTCGAGCGGTACGTACTGCGCAGCCGCGGCCTGCTGGTCAAGAGCTGATCAGCGGTCGCGCTCGGCACTGACCGGCCGCAGCACCCTCCGGCAGGCGCCGGAGGGTGCTGCGCCGCGAGCAGCTCATCGACCGGCAGCCCGGCGCCTGGCCGTGCTGGTGCCTGCACGAGCACGGCCGGGTCACCCCGGGAGAGCCGTTCGATCTGGGCAGGCTGGCGAGCGCACTGTGTCCGATCGCCCGGGCGCGACGGTAACCACACGTCGCCTCTTCGCACGGGATCCCCACCTGGCATTGCGCACCGGTCCACCCCGAAGGGGCCGGCCGGTCGATGCCTGATCCTCGTCTCTCTTCCATCCCTTCACGGCAGTTGATCTGCCGTACCCGTACGAGCTGCGGAACCAGGAGAAGACATCCCATGAGCGACAACAGCAGACCGCGGGTGAGCCGCCGCGGATTCCTCGCCGGCACGGCGGCCGCCGCGGCCGCCGCGGCGGTTCCGGCGATCGCCCAGGTGGCGGCCGCCCCTCCCGCCGCTGCCGCGACCCGTCCGAACATCCTGCTCATCGTCACGGACGACCAGCCCAAGCACACCGAATGGGCGCTGCCGAAGACCACGGCCTGGCTGGCCGACCAGGGCGTCAAGTTCACCAACGGGCACGTCACCACCCCGCTCTGCTCGCCCTCCCGGTCGTCGGTCCTCACCGGCCGCTACGCCCACCACCACGGTGTCCGCAACAACAAGGCCTCGTACCGGCTGGACCAGGGCACCACGCTGCCCCGGTACCTGAAGGAGGCCGGCTACCGCACCGGCCTGTTCGGCAAGTGGCTCAACTCCTGGACGCTGTCCGACAATCCGCCGCACTTCGAGGAATTCGCCCTGCTCCAGCCGGGCTACGTCGACGCGCAGTGGAACGTCAACGGCACGGTTCAGACGATCAACGGCTACACGACCAACATCATCAAGAACCGCACGCTGAGCTTCCTCGACAAGGCTGCCGCCGACTCCCGGCCCTGGTTCGCGTACGTCACCCCGTACGCCTCCCACGGCCCGCGGACCCCCGAGGCGAAGTACGCCGGCACGGCCGTCCCGGACTGGAACGGCAGGCCCTCCGTCCCGGAGAACGACCGCAGTGACAAGCCGGCGTACATCCGGAACGCGACCGGGACCCTGGCCGACGGGAAGCAGGTCCGCGAGGAACAGCTGCGCACGCTGCTCACCGTCGACGACACGGTCCAGGCGTTCAAGAACAAGCTCCAGGCGCTCGGACAGCTCGACAACACCCTGGTCATCTACATCGCCGACAACGGTTTCACCTGGGCCGACCACGGTTGGACCAAGAAGTCGGTGCCCTACCGCCCTGCGCACGAGGTGCCGTTCTACCTCTCCTGGCCGGCCGGCGGCCTGGACGCGGGAACCACCGACAGCCGCATCACCGCGAACATCGACATCGCCCCCACGGTCCTCGACGCGGCCGGCATCACGCCCGGCCACTCGGTGGACGGCAGGTCCTTGCTCTCCTCGTACAGCCGCGACCACCTGCTCGTCGAGTGGTGGCAGCAGGGCACGACCGCGGGCGGCCCGCCCACCTGGGCCTCGTACGTGTCCCAGAACGAGCAGTACACGGAGTACTACGACCTCACCACCGACGGCAACGGCACCGTGTCCGGCACGGGGCAGGTGAAGTTCCGCGAGTACTACGACCTGGCGGACGACCCGTACCAGCTGACGAACAAGCTGTACCAGGCCACCCCGGCGGACGAGCAGAACCTGGGCATCCCCGCCCTGGCGGCGCAACTCGCCGCCGACCGCACCGCCTAGCGGTACCCGGCCGGGTGCCCCGCGGCATCACCCGCGGGGCACCCGCCCCCCCCCACCTCATACCGACGGAGCCGTCATGCTTTCCTGCTGCACCCCCGGACACGGCGACGCCGCCCCCGTCGCGCTCTCCCTGGCGCCGCGGCCACCTGTCGCGGCCGGCGAGCGGGCCGCCCGCCGGCTGATCGACCTGCCGGGCGGGCGCTTCCTCATGGGGACCGACGATCCGGACTCCTTCCCGGCCGACGGCGAAGGCCCGGTACGCGAGGTCGCCGTCGACCCTTTCCGCATCGCGCCCACGACGGTGACCAACGCCCAGTTCGCCACCTTCGTCAAAGCCACCGGCCACGTCACCGAAGCCGAACACTTCGGCTTCTCCTTCGTCTTCGGCGGCTTCCTGACCGAAGACGTCGCCGCCATGTCTGCGCACGTGGCGGCCGTCCCCTGGTGGCGGGCCGTCCCCGGCGCGAGCTGGCGGCACCCCGAGGGCACCGGTTCGTCGGTCACCGCGCGCCAGAACCACCCCGTCATCCACGTCTCCTGGAACGACGCGCAGGCGTACTGCGCGTGGTCCGGCACCCGCCTGCCCACCGAGGCCGAATGGGAGTACGCGGCCCGCGGCGGGCTCGAGCAGCGGCGCTACCCGTGGGGCGACGACCTCACCCCCGGCGGCCGGCACATGTGCAACATCTGGCAGGGCGACTTCCCCACCCGCAACACCGCGGAGGACGGCTACGAGGCCACGGCACCGGCGAAGTCCTTCCGCCCCAACGGCTTCGGGCTCTACAACGTCGTCGGCAACGTATGGGAGTGGTGCGCCGACTGGTTCGCGCCCGGAACCAGCCGTGTGATGCGCGGCGGCTCGTACCTCTGCCACGACTCGTACTGCAACCGCTACCGCGTCGCTGCCCGCAGCTCCAACACGCCCGACAGCTCCACCGGCAACATCGGCTTCCGCGTGGCCGCGGACAGTGGCAAGGCCGCCGGGCCGACACGGCAGTCCTGACGACCTCAAGCCGATTGAGGCAGGGGACACAACGCGAAGGCCCCGCATCCCACGGGAGACGGGGCCACGCGCCGGCGCCGGACGTGCGGGCGCTACCAGGAGGACTTGGTTACTCCGGGGAGGAAGCCGGCGTGCGCCTGTTCTCGCATGCGGACGCGGGAGAGGCCGAACTTCCGCAGATGGCCGCGGGGCCGGCCGTCGACGCAGTCCCGGTTGCGCACGCGGGTGGCGCTCGCGTTGCGGGGCTGCTTGCGCAGTTCCTCCAGCGCCGCGCGCCGTTCGGCCTCGGTCGACGACGGCCGCCGCAGGGCTTCCCTCAACTCGGCACGCCGGGCTGCGTACCGCGCAACGGTCGCCTTGCGCTTCTCGTTCTGCGCGATCTTGCTCTTCTTCGCCATCAGACCTTCACCCCGCGCGCGCGGATCCGGGCCACCGCGGCCTCGATGCCGATGGTGTCGATGGTCTTGATCGCCTTCGCGCTCAGCGTCAGGCGGACATGACGGCCTTCACTCGGCAGCCAGTAGCGCTTGGCCTGGATGTTGGGGTCGAAGCGGCGGGAGGTGCGCCGGTGCGAGTGGGAGACGTTGTTGCCGAAGCCCGGCTGGGCGCCGGTGAGCTGGCAATGGGCGGACACGGTGGTACCTGCCTCTCTCTGAACCGAAACGGTTATTGGAAACGATTTCCATTCCCGTATAGTAGCGGCATGGCACGCAACGAGGTACGCCCGATCGTCAAGCTGCGCTCCACCGCGGGCACCGGCTACACGTACGTCACCCGCAAGAACCGGCGCAGCGACCCGGACCGCATGGTGCTGCGCAAGTTCGACCCGGTGGTGCGCCGGCACGTCGACTTCCGCGAAGAACGCTGACCCCCGCTCCCTGCCTGAAGGACACCGTCATGAAGCCCGGAATCCACCCCGCCTACGGCCCCGTCGTCTTCCGCGACAAGGCCGCCGGCTTCGCCTTCCTCACCCGGTCCACGGCGACCAGTACCAACACCGTCGAGTGGGAAGACGGCAACACCTACCCCGTCATCGACGTGGAGATCTCCTCGCAGAGCCACCCCTTCTACACCGGCACCGCCCGCGTCCTGGACACCGCCGGGCGCGTCGAGCGCTTCCAGCGCCGCTACGGGAGCGCGGCATGACCCTGCCCGTCGTCATCGTCGGCGGGCTCCACTGCGACGCCCGCAGGGAAGTCGTGGACCGGCTGCTGCACGCCGTCCCCGACAGCGTCGCCCTCCACCACGACCTGTCCACCGCAGCACAGGGCACAGTGCGGCGCGTGGTGCGCGACGCCTCGGGCGAGCTGTCCCGGGGCACGGCACCCCTCGTGAACGACTGTGCCTGCTGCGCGCTGCGCGAGGACCTCGTCCCCGAACTGGCACGACTGGCCGACAGCGGCCTGACCCGGCTGGCCGTCGTCGAGCTCTGGGACTCCGTGGAGCCCAAGGCGACGGCCGAGGTCGTCACCGCGCACGGCGCCGGCGTACTCGACCTCACCGCCGTGATCACCGCGGTCGACCCCGCGCTCGTACTCCCGTACCTCGTCAACGGCGATGACCTGGCAGAGGTGGGCCTCGCGGCAGCCGCCACCGACCAGCGCACCGTCGGAGACACCTGGGCCCGGCAGCTGGAGTACGCACCCGTGCTCGCCCTCGTCGACAGCGAAGAGGCCGATGAGGAGGATCGGGCCCTCCTCACCCAGCTCCATCCCACCGCCCGGCAGGTACCCGCCTCGTCCGGCGAACTCGCCCGACTGGCCTTCGCCGGTTTCGACGCGGAGACGGCGGCCGCCGCCCAGCACCCGGCCTGCGCGCTGCTCCCCCAGGAAGCCGACGAGGCGGGAGTCACCACCTTCGTGTGGCACCGCCGTCGGCCCTTTCACCCCGAACGCCTCTACGAGGCGCTGGAAGACCTCTGTTGCGCAGCCGCCCGCAGCCGCGGCCGTTTCTGGCTCGCCGACCGCCCCGACACCCTGCTCGCCTGGGACGCTGCGGGTGGCGCCCTGTGCGTGGAGAACGCCGGCCCCTGGCTGGCGTCCCTGCCGGACGCCGCCTGGGAACTGGTCCCCCCGATGCGCAGGGCGGCGGCCTCACTCGACTGGCATCCCGAACACGGCGACTGCTGCCAGCACCTCGTCTTCACCTCCCCCGGCCTCGACCGCCACGGCTTGGAGCGACTCCTCGAGTCCTGCCTCCTCACCGACGCCGAGTACGCGGCGGGACCCGAGGCATGGCGCAGACTCCCGGCCGCCTTCGGCCCCCTCCTCGACCCCGTCTCCTGACCAACCGGCAACCCGACAACCCGACCACCCCCTGAGGAACGCACATGGCTCGCCGCCAGACCCCCCACAAGCCACTCAAGTCCCGCCCGAACCCACTGGACGCGTCAAAGATCACGTACATCGACTACAAGGACACCGATCTCCTGCGGAAGTTCGTCTCCGACCGCGGCAAGATCCGCAGCCGTCGGGTCACCCGCGTCACCGCCCAGCAGCAGCGGCAGCTCGCCACCGCGATCAAGAACGCCCGCGAGATGGCCTTGCTCCCGTACGGGAGCAGGTGAGGCTTGGCCGATGCGCGCGTCGGCGGTCTTCGGGCCGCCGTCCCGGCTGCGATGCCGCGTCAGCCCAGTGCGGTCGACCGCCGTAGGTGAGCACCTTCTCGAAGGCGAGCCGGGCCTCCTCCCGCCGGCCGGCGCGGGCCAGCGCCCCTGGCCCCCCGCTCGGCCGACCAGCCGCACGGCGATGAACTGGGCGAACCCGTGGATCGGCTGAGGCGCGTCGCACTCCATTTCGCCGGTCCAGCCGGACAGCAGATGGCTTGTGGCGCGGTCATCAGGGAAGCGCGGTCACCGCCGTTGTCAAGAATCCCCATCACAAACGCTTGACCTCAATCATGCCTGAGGTGTGACGATGATCCACATGACCACGGAATCCACATCGCACGCGGCAGACATCGAAGCGATCAGGCGGCTCGTCGCCACCGTCGAGCACTCCCAGCAGAACAAGGACCCCGAGGAGTTCCTCGGCCTCTTCCACCCGGACGCGATCTGGACGACCGCCCACGGCAAGGTCCTCATCGGCCTCGACGCGATCGCGGAGTTCACCCGCAAGGTCCTCCCCGCGGCGAGCTGGGACGGCGAGGTCACCTACGAGGTGGCCCACGTGCTCTTCATTCGTCCCGACGTCGCGGCGGTCAAGGTCCGACAGCGTTACCTGGCACCGGACGAGGAGAGCGAGGGCGCCCCGCTGTACGTGATCTCGAAGCAAGCCGACGGCCGCTGGCTGCTGACCGCCTGCCAGAACACGGGGGTCGTCGCCGGCTAGGGCGTACCGGAAGACCGTCGCAGCGTGTCGTGGCGCAGCCCGGAATTGCGGTTCGCCGTAGTCGACCGAGATGCCGAAGACGCGGACGTCTCAGCAGCGGGATACTTGCCTGATGGACATATCGAGGGCTTCCTGGGTCAACACGACGCACGATTGGTCCGGCGTGATTGATGCGGATCACCTGGCACAGATCCGACGCAGTCCCGCGGAGTTCGCTCCGGATGGACCTTGGCACCTCGTCCTTGAGGTACTTGCCTATGCCGCCGACGAAGCGTCAAGCAAGGGTGGGGGACACAGCGTCGTCGTTCTCCATCCCGACGGTTCCGTGTCCGTCCAGGATGACGGACGGGGCACTGACACCCGGGTGGACGAGAACGGCCGGAGTGTGAAGAAGCCGGTCATGGCCACGAAGGATCTCCGGTTCTTCGATTTCCCGCGGGTCGAGGTGCTGCCTGACGGCCATCCTCGGCGCGGCATGTCCGTGGTTGCAGCGCTCAGCGAGTGGCTCGCCCACACCAACCGCCGCCTCAACGGGGCCTGGACTCAGCGCTACGAAAACGGCGTCCCCGTCACCGATCTTGAGCCCGTCGAGGTCGACGGCACGACCGGAACGCTGGTCCATTTCAGGCCGGACGGGTCGTTGGGTTCGGTGACCGTGCCGGCGGCCCGCGACCTTTCGCGCCTGGCCACGGTCTGGCCACATCTGGAGGTTCGGGTGGATGACCGGCGCAATGACTGACGGATTCGGCGATGGTGACCGGCCTCTCACCACAGTGATCAGCTTGCTGTGACGACCGACGCGGTCTGTGGTCGGCGGCGGGCAGCGGGCGGCGGGCAGCGCCATCACCACGCGCAGCACCGCCATCCGGCTGACCACGATGCCCAGCACAGCCCCAGCCGGCCACCGCGCGAGCGGCCTGCTCGGGCGAACGTCACCCGCGCGCAGCCGCTGTTGTCGCAGAACAGCCGACGTACCGACAACTCGATGAGCCTGGCCAGGCGGCGCCCGCTCAGCCGGCGGGAACCGTCTCGCGCAGGAAGCCGATCAGCAAGTCCGTCACAGCGCCAGGCCGCTCCAGGCTGGGAAGATGGCCGGCCCAGGGCAGTTCAATGTGCCGGGTGTTGGGGAACAGCCTCGGCAGTCGGGCCGCGATCTGCCGGAAGTCCGCCAGGTCGAGGCCGCCCGAAAGAGCGAGACACGGTGCCTTGACCGCTGACAGGTCGATCTCCACCCCACTCCGCCCGGCTCCCTCGGGGGCGGCCAGTTGCACCTCGAAGGCACGCCGCTGCATCTCACGCACCGCGTCCCGGACCGCCTCCTCGGCATCCGGCCCCAGCCATGTGTCCACGTTCAGCTCCACCGCCCCCGCGATGTCACCCGCCTCGAGCAGCGAGTCCTCCCGCTCGCCGAACGCGCGCAGCTCATCGGTGGGTTCATGCCCGGGCAGCCCGGAAGCCAACAGCACCATGGCGGAGACCCGGTCCGGACGGCGCGCGGCGATCTCCACGGCAACACGTCCACCGTACGAGGAGGCGATCAGCGCCGCTTGCTCGACGCCGAGGGAGTCCAGCAGGTCCAGTACATCTTCGGCATCGTTGTGGCGCCGGTCCGGCAAGGGAGACTGGCCAAAGCCCCGGAAGTCGCAACGCACCACCCGGTATCCGGCCTCGACCAGTGCCGACCACTGTGAGTCCCACATCCTCCGGTCGCATACCGCGGAGTGCAGAAGTACCAGCGCGGGGCCGTCTCCGGATGCATCGTAAGCAAGAGTCATGCGACAGACCCTAGGCCAGTACCCCAGCTGTGGATCGTGACCTTCGTGTCTGGGATGCGGCACGCTTTGGCCGAGCGGGCCACCGCCAGGACGTGGCTCCGGCTTGGTCGCGAAGACGGTTTCCTCGTTGAGCCCTGCCGCCCGGCAGCGGTCCGGGCGCGCGTCCAGCAGCGCGGGACGTACAGCTCCCGGTCCACCGCCGCGTGTCCCCGGGCGCCGGCGTAACGGCACAGCAGATGCTGTATGCCGTGCCGGCTGGCCCCCGGCCCAGTCCGCGATCGACAATCCGTGGACGGCCCCGCGGAAGACCACGTACCGTGTGGCTTCACGCCCTGACAAGACGGGAGGAGGCGAGTGCCGTGCAGTTCACACCTTTCCAGCGCTCCCTCTTCCGCTGTCCCGGCGTGGTTCGTCTGTTCTGACCGGGAGCGCTCCAAGCAGCCTGTATCCCGGAGGAATCCATGACCGATCCGGTCGTCCGCGCGCTTTCCGCGAGCGACGCTCATCTCTTCGACGCACACCCCGACCCCCTGGGCGCCCGTGAAGGCCATCGGCGTACCCGGTTCCGCCCCGACTGGAAGCGCGTCGCCCTGCGCGACGGCGAGGTCGTCGCACGCGGCGCATGGTGGGGCGGCCCCGACGACTCGGAGCCCGTCAACATCAACTGGTTCGACGTGGCCGGGGGCGAGGAGGAGGCCGGGGCCGAGCTCCTGCGCTCCGCTCCCTGGCAGGTCGAACTCGAGATCAACCTGCCCGGCGGCTGGCGGGAAAAGACCGACCTGCGCGCCTGCGCCGAGGCGCGCTTCGCCGCCGCACGAGCCGCGGGGTACGAACTCCTGGTGGAACGCTTCCTGTACCGCTGGACCCCGGAGCGAGGTCTGCCCGAGCGGCCCGGACGCCTGCGCTTCAGCGCCGAACCCGACGACACCGTGTTCTTCGACGCGTTGCGCCGCATCCACTCCGTCACCCTGGACGCCCACGCGTTCAGGGCCATCGCGGAGGGCGGCCTCGACCAGGCCGCCCAGGAGGAGCTCGACTTCTTCCGCTGGTGCCCCTCCCCGCGGGAGTGGTGGCAGATCGCACGCACGCCGGAGGGCGACCTGGCCGGCATCCACATCCCGGCCCACAACCCATCCGGCCCGGCCATCGGCTTCATCGGAATCGTCCCGGAACAGCGCGGCCGCGGCTACGCATACGACCTCCTCGCGGAGTGCACCCACCTCCTCGTCGAGCAGGGCGCGGAGTTCATCAGCGGAGCGACGAACCAGGGAAGCTTCCCCATGGCCGCGAACTTTGCCAAGGCCGGCTTCCCCGTCATCAGTGAGTGCATCAACTTCCACCCGGCGGGCCAAGCGGCCTAGGGGGTGTCACGCGGTGAGTGGTCCGGTCCGAGGGCAGGTCCGCACCGCTTGCCGGCGCCCGGCGGCATGCCGGCCAACAGTGTGATCGACAGCGGGCGCGGGAGGCGGAGCTGGGGTTCGGTCCCTACGCGGAACCTCACGCACCATCGTCCAAGACCCGCTACCGGCTTCAGCGATAGCCGCCCGCCATAGAGCCGTTCGGCTCGCAGCCCGACCGGTCGTGCTCAGGCGGCCGGTTCGATGGGCTCAAGGACGGCCTCGAGGTCGACCGTGACATCGACCATGGGGCTGACGACCACTCCGCCACGGTCGACCACATCGTTCCAACTCACACCGAAGTCATGCCGGTTGATACGTGTCGTGGCGGTGAATCCGGCGCGGCGCCTGGGCCCGAGGTCCCGCCCTTCCTCCCACCAAGGGGTATCCCACTGTCCCAAGTAGGTGACGTCGAAGGTTACGGAGCGCGTCACGCCACGTACCGTGAGGTCGCCGGTGACCTCGAACTCGGTTCCGCTCACCTGATGAATACGCGACCCGACGAACGTCCAGGTCGGGTGGTGCTCGACGTCGAAGAAATCGGCACTGCGGAGGTGGGCGTCGCGCTGGGGCTGCCCGGTGTACACCTGGGTCGCGTCGATCGTCGCCTCGACGCGCGCCGTCTCCGGCTCGTCGGGATCGACTTCCAGCGAGCCGTGCACGTTCTTGAGATGCCCGCGCACGTAGGTGACCATCATGTGCCTGGCGCGGAACTCCGCCGCGGTATGACCGGGCTCGAAGAACCATTTGCTCATGGCCATGTGCGCCCCTGTCTCACCCCTGCAACCAGGACGGGTCCAATGGCGGTCACGGAGCGCGTACGGCAGTCGTGGGGGCCGGCTGCGCGTGGTGCGTCACCGGTGTTCGTTCACGCCCTCGGCGATGAGGGAGACGCCGATACCCAGCATCCATACGTCCTTGGCCAGCGCGATTCCCTGCTCGGTCGGGCGCAGGCTGCCTTCCTCCCGCATCCCCGGCGTACGCAGGTAGAGCCCGAGGGTGCCGACGGAGAAGGCGGTCACCGCAACCCCGGCAACAGCAGCTGGAACGACCGGCAGGAGCAGTGCCGTAGCGATCGCGAGCTCCCCTGCGGAGAGCAGCCGGACGAACTTCTGGGCGTCTTGCTTGCCCAGGAACGGGTAGGTCGTGGCGGCGAACTGCTGCAGACCCTCGGCGGTGGCCTCGTCCGCACCGATTTTCGAGAAGCCGGAGTTCAGGAAGAACGCGCCGACCGTGAGCCTGAGTGGAAGCTGCCGTGCTGCGGAACATCGTGCCCAACCGGATGCCATGCCGAGCCTCCCAACATTGGCCCCGGATACCACCTTGCCATCCGTTCGAAGCATGTCAAACGGGGGCCGGTTCTCCCCCACCCGCTGCCTCCGGAGCCCGGGCCCCGGCCAGTACGGCCACGGGGCCGATGACCTCCAGAGCCTCGACGCCGGCCTAGAGCGTGACCAGCACCGTGCGGGGCCTTAGGGCCGACCTCGTAGATCCAGCGGATCCTGTGGAGTGCTCGGCTACGGCCGGTAGACGAGCTCGGTGGCCATCGCTGCGATGACGCCCCAGACCCCGATCCCGAGCAGCCACAGGGCGTCCAGGGCGGCGCCGGTGGCGATGACGGTCAGTCCGGCCGCCCCGAGGGCCAGTACGGTCTGACGGATTTGGCGGTCTGGGCGCGAGCGCGTGTGCACAGTAGTGAGAATCCCGCCGGACCTTCGCCATGGCGAGGGTCCGGCGGGATTCCTGTCGGGGTCCCTGCGCCGCGTCAGCCGGCGTGGACGTGGGGGCGGCGGGCGCGGTCCGGTTCGGCTTCGCGAATGACCTCGCGGGTCACGGGGGCCACCTCACCCTGTCCGAAGAGGAAGAAGCGGAAGAAGTTGGCCATCGGGTTGCCCTCGGTCCACTCGAAGTAGATGTGCGGCCGCTGGCCGGTCTCGTCGCGGACGTGGAGGAGGAGGGCGGCGAGGGCGTTGGGGATGCTGGAGCTCTCCAGGGTCAGGACGCGGTAGCGGTCGTGCAGGACCTCGCCGCGTACGCGCATGCCGGATTCGAACTCGGACGCGTCCAGGACGGTGACCTCGACGAACATCACGTCGTCCTCGGCCGGGATGTCGTTGTCCGCGCGGATCTGCGCCTTCTTCTGCCGGTACTCCTCGAAGTCCCGGTTGTCGGGCTCGTTCGCGATGAACCGGATCGTGCGGTTGGCGGTGTCGCGGATGAACCGCTGCGCCATGTCGTCGAACTCGATGTCCGTGACGCGCAGCTCGAATACCCGGGCGAGTCGGGACAAGAGGGAGAGCGCCATGATGCCGCCGATGAAGCAGGCGCCGATCTTCACGCCGTCCGGCCGCTCCACGACGTTGACGGCCGTCGTGTAGATGAAGACGGCCGAGATGATGCCGAAGCCGATCGTCCAGCCGCGCTCCCCCGCCCGGCGCGCCGCGATGGTCACGGCGACCGCGGCCGAGGTGATCAGTACGAGGACACCGGTGGCGTACGCACCGCCCTGCGCGTCCACGTCGGCGTTGAAGATCCAGGTCACGAGGAACGCGATCAGCGTGAACACGATGACCATGGGGCGCAGGGCGCGGGCCCAGTGCGGGGCCATGCCGTACCGGGGCAGGTAGCGCGGCATCAGGTTCAGCAGGCCGGCCATCGCGGAGGCGCCGGCGAACCAGAGGATCAGGATGGTCGAGATGTCGTAGACGGTGCCGAACGCGGAGCCCAGGTATTCGTGGGCGAGGTAGGCGAGGGCGCGGCCGTTGGCCTCGCCGCCCGGCTGGAACTGGTCGGCCGGGATCAGCAGGGTGGTGATGAGGCTGGAGCAGATCAGGAAGATGCTCATGATCACGGCGGCCGTGGTCAGCAGCTTCTTGGCACCGCGGATTCGGCCGGCGGGCTTGGCTTCGGTGTCGTCGGGCTCGCCTCGGACGTGCGGCATGACCGCCACACCGGTCTCGAAGCCGGACAGGCCCAGCGCGAGCTTCGGGAACACGACGAGCGCGATGGCGATCATCATGAAGGGGTTGCCGTGTTCGGCGGTCAGCGCGGTCGTCCAGTCGGTGATGACCTGGGGTTCGGTGAACACGTTCCACAGCCCGACCGCCACCACGACGACGTTCAGGCCGAGATACGCGAAGACCAGGACCACCGCCACGCCGATGGCCTCGCTGAACCCCTTCAGGAACACCCCGCCCAGGAGCGCGATCAGGATCAGGGTGATCAGTACCTCGTGGCCGTGCAGGGTGCTGGTGAGGTGCGGGTTCTCCACCATGTGCGCGGTCGCGTCCGCCGCGGAGAGGGTGATGGTGATGAGGAAGTCGGTCGCCGCGAACCCGAGGAGGGTCAGGACGAACAGCTTCCCCTTCCAGAAGGTGAGCAGCCGCTCCAGCATGGCGATCGAACCCTCGCCGTGCGGGCTCTCCTCGGCGACCCGCCGGTAGACGGGGAGCGCGCCGAACAGTGTCAGCAGCACGAGCACGATGGTCGCCAGCGGCGACAGCAGGCCGGCCGCGAGGAACGCGATACCGGGTTGGTAGCCGAGGGTGGAGAAGTAGTCGAGACCGGTCAGGCACATGACGCGCCACCACGGCCGGCCGTGGGGCTGGGCCGCCGCCTCCTTGGCGGCGGGCGAACTCGTCTGGGCGGTCAAGCCTTCCAGCATCCACGCGCGCAGGCGCGAGGAGCGGGCAGGGGTGGCCATCGTGGGGTGCTCCTGTCGTACGCAAAGAATCAGCCGTCGACATCGACGGCTGAGCCAGCGTACGCAGGCTGATCGCTCATGCACGCGAGCGGGCAAACCCTGACGCGTCCTTAACGCACACAGTGCCACCTGTGGCGTAGTGGGTAGCAGCTCACCCGAGGCAGCGCAGCCGAGGCCGGGGACGGTGGACACCAGCAGGTCGATGAGCTTGATGCCGACGAAGGGCAGGACCGGGCCGCCGAGGCCGTAGAGGGCGACGAGGGATCTGCCCTCGGGCGCTTCGTCGGCGAGCGAGGACAGTTGGGCGGCGTCCGCCGGCTTGATGTGGTGACGCCCGGCAGCGGGATGGACGTTGCGCTGGACGAGCCGGTCCATGCCCGCGATGCCGATCGCCGACAGGAGGGCGCCGATCGTGGTGGGGATGAGAGTGACGAGGAGGGCGAACAGGACCGCGATCTCGTTCGGGGTCTTCTGCCGGGTGGCGCCCTCGACCAGGGCGATCATCCGGTCGATGAAGCTGTGCCCCGGGCGCGAGGTGACCCGTACGACGATCGCGTCGGACAGCACCGTCATACCGCCCGTGACGCCGGACCGGTCGCCACCCGACTCCCTCGACACGGGCGCCGATTCACCGGTGACGGCCGACTCGTCCACCATTGCGGCCCGTTCCGCTGGAAGTGCGCATGTGGGCGCGGGAATTGGCACCTTCTTGACGTCGGCGCACGAGAGGTGTCAAGCCGCCGTCAGAGGTGCGTCAAGGCACGTCAGCGTGCGTCTGCCGTGATGCGGAAGCGCAGCCGGCAGATCACGGCGTCGGTGTCGCGGCGGACCGCGTGGGCGACGACGGAGCCGCGCTGGTTCTGAAGCAGCCGCTGCCACAGGTGGGCCGGCTCGGTCTCCGGGATCAGGACGGTCACCTGGGCGTCCGGGTGGATCTGCGCCAGCTTCCGCACGTACGCCGCCAGGGGGCGGCCGAGCGAGCGGGTTTCCGAGGAGAGCTCGATCAGCTCGACGCCGGGCTTCCACAACTCCCAGTCCCGTCTGAGGGCTTCAGTGGTCTGGCGGTCCTCGGGGGCCGGGTGGGTGACGGTCACGGCGAGAACCTCATCGCCCAGCGAGCCGGCAGCGGTGAGGGCCTGGCTGGTCAGGCGGGACAGACCGGAGACGGGAACCACGACCACGGAGCGGGAGCGCTGCGGGGCCCGGGGAATCCGGCCGAGCTCCAGACGTTCGCCGATCTCGGTGTATGCACGGTGGATCTTCTCGAAGCCGAGAACGAGCAGCGGCAGGGCGACGACGACCAGCCAGGCGCCCTCGGTGAACTTGGTGGCGGTGACGACGACGGCCGAGGCACCGGTCAGGAGGGCGCCGAAGCCGTTGAGGGCCGCCTTCGCCTGCCAGCCGCGCGGCCGTTCCCCGTACCAGTGGCGGACCATGCCGACCTGGCAGATGGTGAAGCCGACGAAGACGCCGATCGCGAAGAGCGGGACCAGGGTGTTGGTGTCACCGCCGGAGAACACCAGCAGGATGGCGGACACGACGGCCAGGGCGAGTACGCCGTGGCGGTGGACCTGGCGGTCGGCCTTGAGCGCAAAGACGTGCGGCAGGTGGTTGTCGCGGGCCAGCAGGCTCATGAGCACCGGCAGACCGCCGAAGGAGGTGTTCGCGGCCAGCGCGAGCAGCACCATCGTGGCGAACTGGACCACGTAGAAGGCCACGTTGTGCCCGAAGGAGGCGTCCGCGAGCTGGGCGAGCACGGTCACGCCCTCGACCGGCTGGAGATGGAAGCGCCCGATCAGGATCGACAGGCCGATGAGCATGACGCCGAGCAGGGCGCCGAGGGCGACCTCGGTGCGCTGGGCGCGGCGGGCGGCCGGCGCCCGGAAGGACGGTACGGCGTTGGCGACGGCCTCGACGCCCGTCAGTGCCGAACAGCCGGCGGCGAAGGCCTTCAGCAGCAGGAGCGCGCCGATGGTGGTCGCGCCCTCGCCGAGCGCGGAGGCGTGCCCGGCAGCGGTGACGGTGCTGACGGGACCGTCGCGGAAGAGCCCGACGGCGACCATCGCGAGGATCGACCCGACGAACACGGCGGTGGGCACGAGGAACGCCTTGGCGGATTCCACGACCCCACGCAGGTTCACCGCGGTGACCAGAACGAGGACGCCCAGGCAGATCCACACCCGTTCCCCGTACAGCTCGGGGAACGCCGAGGTCAGGGCAGCCACTCCGGCCGTGACGGACACGGCGACGTTCAGCACGTAGTCCAGGATCAGCGAAGCCGCGGCGACCAGACTCGTGCGCCGGCCGAGGTGCTTCTTGGCCACGGCGTACGAGCCGCCGCCGGCCGGGAACGCGGCGATGACCTGCCGGTACGAAGCCACGAGCACCGCCAGCAAGGCGGCGATCGCCAGGGTGACGGGGAGGGTGAAGCCCATGCCGTACGCACCGGCCGCGGCCAGGACGAGCACGATCGATTCCGGCCCGTACGCCACGGACGCCATCGCGTCCAGCGACAGCGCGGCCAGGCCCTGGAGGGCGGTCAGCCGGTGGCGATCGTCTGCCGCGGGCGCCCGTACGCCGGTATCAGGAGGCTCCTCCGTGCCCGGGGCCCGTCCTGCCGTGCTCGGCTTTCCCATGTCTATGGACATCTTTCGCTGTTCCTCCGTTGGACAAAGTGAGGACAGCATCGGAATGCCATGGCTGGATTGCCAGTGCTCTTGGCGGTTTCCATACGGCCGCCGCTCCAGTATTCACGCGCCTTTGACGTCGAGCCTCCCGGGAACCGCCCGCCTGACCGAGGGCGGCCGCTCGCCGGAGGCGGTCATCGGGGCCTGTGGGGGCAGCGCCTCGCGGCCCTCTCGGACGGCTGGGCCGTCTCTTTCGGATCTCGCCGGTCGAGCCCGCGTCTCCCGCAACTACCGCTGGGGGGGGCAAGATCCGGTAGAGACGACCTAGGGTTGCCCCATGAGCACGGCAGACGACGACCGCATCGCCCTCGACCTCCTCGACGCCCACCTGGAAGACCTGTGGCGGGCAGCCGGCGAACTCCAGCGGGGAAACCGGGCCGTCGTCCCCGAGGTACCGCGCGAGCCGGCCGGGGCCACTGCGGACGGTGCGGCTGCGGAACTCCTGAGGTGGGGGTACGCGGAGCTGGCCCGCATCCCGCGCTCACCGGCCGACGTGTTCGCCCGCAGCGCCGGCAACACCCTCATGGAGCTGCGGCGGCGCCGCAGCCCCTGGAACGCGGCGGCCCTGCGCCTGCTGGAGGACCCGTACGTCTTCCTCGCCACCGGTCCACGCCGGCACGACGACTGGGCCGAGGACGTGCTGGCCCTGATGCACCGCGAGGTCCCCGACCCGCGCGGCTGGCTGCGGATCGACTCCGACCGCACCAACAATGCCCGCCACGCCGTGCCGGCATACCCCTTCGAGCCGCCGCCCGCCGCCGGGTTCCAGGACCGCCTGCACGAGCTGGAGCCGGCGGGGGCCGTCACCGCGCTCGCCGTCATGGCGGAGGAGTGGGAAGACGACCGGCCCGTCCGGAGCCGGCCGGAGCGCGACGCCCTGCTGGCCGACGCACGGTTCCTGCTGGACCGCTACGGCCCGGCCCCCCAATTCTGGACGAACGCCCGGGACGCGGCCTCGGACCCCGCCCCGGACTTCGTCCAGGCCGGCCTCAAAGGGACGAGGGTCCACGGGTTCATCACAGGCGAGTACATCAACGGCATCGACCTGTTCGAAGAACTTGGCCTCATTGCCGTGTCCGGCGACGAGGTCGGGGTCTTCTGGTCCTTCGGCGCGTACTGACACCTAGCGACGCCTTGCGGTCAGCCGGACGGCGGGATGGCGCAAGCGCCCAAGACACGGCGGGTCAGGGGCTGAGAAGGGCCGAGATTTCGCGGGCCGCGTCGCGGGAGTCAGTCGGTGTCGAGGCCGTCGATCAGGCGGTTCAGGAACCGGCTGAAGGTGGCTTCCGGAGCGAGGGGGCGGCCAGGGGCCGCGAGGGCCTCGGCGAGTTCCGGGTGGTGGCCGTCTGCGGCGACGACCGCGAGGTAGCGGGCTTCGGCTGCGGCCCGGTCCGGGGACTGCGCCAGCGCGGCCTGCGCCATCTCGTGAGCGACGTGGCCGGCCACGAACGCCGTGAGCTGGGCGAAGACCTCCAGCTTCGCCGCACCGTCCAGTCCGGCGGGCCGCAGGGCGGCGAGCGCGTGCTCCAGGAAGGCCAGGGTGTGGGGGCCGGGGACGCGGCGGGTGGTCAGGGCGGCGGGCAGCCAGGGGTGCCGCAGCATGTGGGCGCGCTGGAGGTGGGCGATCGACTTCAGGTCGGCGCGCCAGTCGCCGGTGAGCGTGTGTGCGGTGGGCAGTTCGCCGCTGACGTGGTCGACCATCAGGTTCAGCAGCGTCTCCTTGTCGGGCGCGTAGCTGTAGAGCGACATGACTCCGGCTCCGACCCGTTCGGCGACTTTCCGCATGGTGACCGCTTCGAGCCCCTCCGAGTCCGCCAGGGCCACGGCCGCCGCGGTGATCGCCTCTCGGCTGTAGGCGGGCTTGCGGCCCCTACGGGGCTGGTCAGAGCCCAGCCAGAGCTGCTGCGGGTCGACACCCGGGGCGGTGGCACTGCCTTCTAGGGGCACGGTCCACGCTCCTCTCCTTGATCGGCGGCCCTTGCGGACCCCAGTCAAGCATGCTCTATTCTCGTACACTGTACGTAAATCAAGGAGGGGAACGATGACGTCACCCACGCACGGTCCTGAGGCGAGGCCGACCTGGGCACCGCCTGCCGGGAAACCGCCGCTGTCCGCACGGATGATGAGGGCGACATGGCGCCGTCTCCCGGCCAAACTGCACGATGTCGGCTGGGAGCCCGGGCTGGTGGTGCCGGCCGCCGACGGCAGCCCGCTGATCACGGACCACTACTTCCCGCGCACCGAGGGCGACTTCCCCACCCTCCTGGTGCGCTCGCCGTACGGCAGGGGCCTGCCGTGGTCCCCCATGTACGGCATGCTCTTCGCCGAACAGGGCTTCCACGTGGTCCTGCAGAGCTGCCGCGGCACCGGCGGTTCGGGGGGTGCGTTCGACCTGTGGCGCAACGAGGCCGTCGACGGCCGTGCCACGGTGTCCTGGCTGCGCGAGCAGCCCTGGTTCAACGGAACGCTCGGGACCATCGGCCCCAGTTACCTGGGCTACGTACAGTGGGCCCTCGCCCTGGACCCGCCGCCGGAGCTGAAGGCAATGGTGGTGCAGGTGGGCCTGCACGACCCCCACGCCCTGTTCCACACCGACGGTGCGCTGCACCTGGAGACCGCCCTCGCCGTCGGCGTGGGCATGACCTACCAGCACCAGGGCACGGGACCGTTCCTGAAGGCGACTCTGCGACTGCAGCGCCGGCTGCGCGAGGTCACCACCGCGAAGCCACTGCGCGGGGCGTACGCCTCGGCCCTCGGGCGGGTGCCCTGGCTGGACGAGGTGATGACACACCCGGACGCCGAGCACCCGTACTGGCGGGGCGCGTCGCTGGCGGAGACGGCACGGCGGCTCCGCGTGCCCACGAGTCTGATCACCGGATGGCACGACGCGCTGGCCGACCAGACCTTCGAGCAGTACGACCGGCTGCGTGCCGCCGGCTGCGAGACCTCCCTGCTCGTCGGCCCCTGGACCCACACCTCAGCCCTGCAACAGGGCTGGCCCGAGGTGTTCGCCGAGAGCCTCGCCTGGCTGCGCGCCCACCTGTGTGCCGATCCCTCCGGCCTGCGTCCCACGCGGGTGCGCTTGCACATCGGCGGCGAGAACGCCTGGAGGAACCTCGACGACTGGCCGCCGGCCGCGGAGGTCAGCCCGTGGTTCCCCACCGCGCAGGGCCATCTCACCCGGCAGTCTCCTACGGACTCCGCACCGCTGACGTCGTTCCGCTACGACCCGGAGGACCCGACCCCCTCCCTCGGCGGCCCTCTCCTCTCCCGTACCGCCGGTCCGCGCGACAACAGGACCCTGGAGGCCCGGGATGACGTACTGACGTTCACCGGTCCCCCGCTGACCGAGCCCGTGGACGTCCTCGGCCCGATCTCCGCGCGGTTGAGCATCTCCACGGACACCGGTCACGCCGACGTCTTCACCCGCCTGTGCGACGTGGACGCGCAGGGCCGCTCCGTCAACATCTGCGACGGGCTGGGCCGCCTGCGGACGGACGGGCAGGAGCCGTCGCAGATCACCGTGCCGATGAGCTCGACCGCCCACCGCGTCGCCGTCGGCCACCGCATGCGCTGGCAGATCAGCGGAGGCGCCCATCCGCGATACGCCCGCAATCCCGGCAACGGGGAGTCGGCGGTGGACGCCACCACCTTCACACCGGTGCACATCACGCTCCACGCGGACTCGGTGCTGATGCTGACCGTGCATGCCCACAGTTCCGGGCCCGGCCCTGCGGACAGCGGCTGACCAGCCGGACCGGCGGCCCGGCTCCCTCGAGAGGGGAGAGCCGGGCCACCGCAGTAGCCGCCGTCGACCGGGATCACCGCGCCGGTGACGAAGCTCGCCCGGTCGGAGCCGAGCCACACCACGGCGTCGGCGATCTCCTCCGCCCTGGCGATCCGGCCCAGTGGGTGGGCGGCGACGATCGACTTCATGGGCTCGGTGTCCGGGTCCATCGAGGCGATCATCGGGGTCTCGACCAGGCCGGGTGCCACCGCGTTGACGCGGATGCCGTGCTGCGCGGCCTCCAGCGCCGTGCTCTTGGTCATGGAGATCACGGCCGCCTTGGTGGCGGTGTACCCGGAGAAGCCGGTGACGCCGACCAGTCCCGCGCCCGAGGCCATGTTGACGATGACGCCGGACCCCTGCGTGACCATGTGCCGGAGTTCGCGCTTCATCGACAGGAACGCGCCGCGGTGTTGGTGGCGATCATCCGGTCGAGCATCTCGGCGTCTTACTCCCAGCGCCGCGAAGCCCGTGGCAGACAGACGGGAACCGTACCCCCGGCACGGCGTACGGGGGGTACGGCGTACCCCCTCACGCCGACCCCGTCGGCCAGGGTCCGGCCCATGACCGAGAACGATCTCCGGGCCTTCCTGCGCTCCCGCCGCGCCCGCATCACCCCGGAGGCGGCGGGCCTGCCCCGCCCGCCCGGCGTACGCCGCGTCCCCGGTCTGCGCCCTCGCAAAGCCCGCCAGGCCGCGGTCCCGCGCGGCCCCCGAGTCGGTGCGCCCCGGCCTGCTGCACGTCCTGGACAACATCTCCGGCAACCCCGCGCTGATCCTCGACCACCGCCTCGACGTGCTGGCCATGAACCGGCTGGCCCGCGCCTCCTACCCGGGCTTCGACGAGGTACCGGCGGGCGAGTGGAACATGGCCTCCTTCATGTTCCTGGACCCGGCGGCCCGCGAGCTGTACGTGGAGTGGCCCGCGACCGCCCGCGAGAACGTCGGCATGCTGCGCCTGTACGCGGGACGCCACCCGCAGCACCCCCGGCTCGCCCGCATCGTCGAGGGCCTGACCGCCGACCCCGATTTCCGCCGCCTCTGGGCGGACCAGGACGTGTACCGCCCCGCGTACGGAGCCAAGCGCCACCGCCACCCGCTCGCCGGCGAACTCACACCGGGATTCGAGGCGTTCACCCCGTCCGGCGCCCCGGAACAGACCCTCGGCCTGTACCCCGTCGAACCGGCTCACCTTCCGAGGCCGCGCTCCGTACGCTCTGACTCCCGCCGACTCAGACGGACTGGGTGGCGAAGAGCTCCAGGTGACCGCAGTTCGGGCAGCGGTACGCATCGATCTGGCGGCGGGGGCGGCCCATTCTCTTCGCGCCGCCGAACAGACCGCGCTCGAGCGGCCCGGCGATCCAGCGTGCATAGCCGCGGGAGCCCTCGCCGTTGTCCTCGACGAAGCCCTGCTCAAGGCCGATCGTGCCGCAGTACGTGCACCTCACTTCGCTCACCGGCCGATTGTAGGGGCGACGGCACCGCCCCGTGGGGTCTGTGTTCGACTTTTCCGTCCGGGCCCGGCGTGGCGGACGGGGCGGCGGTGCGCTACGCCTCGCGCACGGGATGGCGGAGCAGATAGACGGCCGCGGTCGAAACCAGGACGGTCATACAGGCGAGGAACACCAGTCCGGCGCCCTCCAGGCCGACAGGGCCCGTCAGTACGCCCACGCCGATCACCGGTACCGAGATGCCCGCGTACGCCACCACGAACAGCATCGAGATGACCGCAGCGCGCTGGTCGGCCGGAGACGCCCCGGCCACCGCGGAGAGCGCCCCGCGGAAGGCCAGGCCCTGTCCACTGCCGCCGACGAGCGCGCTGAGCACCACCAGCGCCAGCAGGTCCCAGTACAGGGCGCCCGCGAGCAGCACCAGCCCGGCGAGGAGTGCCGCGCAGCCCAGCGGCAGGGACCGGCCGACCCCGATGCGGCCGACGGCCAGCTGCCCGGCGGTCGACGCGAAGAAGGCCAGCGCGACGATCAGCCCGCTCACGGCCCGGTTGTGCACGCCCAGGGATTCGACGAGGAACGCCGGGCTGACCGACGTGAACACTCCGAACAGCGCGAACCCCACGAACGAGGCGGTCGCGGCGGGCACGAACACCTGCCGCACCGACGCGGGCAGAGCGGGCCGCTGCGGCCGTACTGCCGCGAGCGACTGCCGCTCCCGTACCGTCTCGGGAAGTCGCAGCAAGACGGCGGCCGAACCGGCCACGAGGACGAGGTGCACCACGAACGGCAGGTACAGCGGCCAGGGAGCGTACTGGGCGAGCACACCGGCGAGCAGGGGACCACAGCCCAGCCCGCCCATGTTGGCGGCCGTCGCCACGAACGTGGCGCGGGAGGAGCCGTCCCGCGGTGCCAGTTCGATGACGTAGGCCGTGGCGGCCCCGGTGAACAGACCCGCGGACAGGCCCGACAGCAGCCGGCCCGCGTACAGCCAGCCCAGCCCGGTGGCACACAGGAAGCAGCCGGCGCTCGCCGCCGCGAGTCCGAGGCCCGTCAGCAGGACCGGCCGCCGGCCCACGACGTCCGAGGCGTTGCCCGCGAGCAGCAGGACCCCCATGACGCCGAAGGCGTACACGGCGTACACGACCGTCACCTGCAGCTCGGAGAACCCGAACTTCTCCTGGTAGAGGCCGTAGAGGGGGGTGGGCAGGGTGGTGCCGGCCATGCACACGGCGAACACCACCCCGCCGAGGTAGCACTGGCGCCAGCGCCCGCGATCACCGTCCATGGCGTCGACGGTAACGGCGCCCGGCATCGCGGGCGGCGCGGCATGCCGACGGTGCGGCGTCCAGGACGGCTCCGGCCCCGTCCGCGGCGCTTGCCCTCCGCGCCCCGTCAGAGGTGGCGCAGAAGGGTGGACGTGAACTCGGCGGTGGAGGCGGAACCGCCGAGGTCACGTGTGCGCACCGGGGTGGTGGCCAGGACGCGGGCGATGGCGTCGGTGATGTCCGCCGCGGCCCCGGGGTGGCCGAGGTGGTCGAGCATCATGGCGGCGGACCAGATCGCGCCGATCGGATTGGCGATGCCCTGTCCGGCGATGTCGGGGGCTGATCCGTGGACCGGCTCGAACATGGACGGGTACTCGCCCTCCGGGTTGAGGTTGGCGGACGGAGCGATACCGATGCCGCCGGCCACGGCCGCCGCCAGGTCGCTGAGGATGTCCCCGAAGAGGTTGGACGCGACGACGACGTCGAAGCGGGCGGGGTCGAGGACGAACTTCGCTGCCAGCGCGTCGATGTGCTCCTGGTTCCACTCGACGGTGGGGTGCTCGGCGGAGCGCTCGGCCACGAGCTCGTCCCAGAACGGCATGGTGTGCACGATCCCGTTGGACTTCGTCGCAGACGTGAGGGGACCGCCACGCCGTTCGGCGAGCCCGAAGGCGAAGTCGAGGAGCCGGGTCACTCCCGCCCGGGTGAACACCGCTTGCTGCACTGCCATTTCATCGGGACACCCGCGGTTCATCCGCCCGCCGATCTCGCTGTACTCGCCTTCGGTGTTCTCCCGGACGACCACGAAGTCCACCTCGCCGGGCACGGCCGCGCGGACGGGGCTGGGAAGACCGTCGAAAACGCGGATGGGGCGGAGGTTGACGTACTGGCCGAACGCCCGGCGGATCGGGATGAGCAGCCCCCACAGGGAGACGTGGTCCGGCACACCGGGGTAGCCGACGGCGCCGAGGAGGATCGCGTCGTGACGGCGCAGTTGCTCCAGCCCGTCCTCGGGCATCATCGAGCCGAGGCGCAGGTGGCGTTCGCAGGACCAGTCGAACTCCTCGTAGCTGAACGTGATTCCGTGGCGCTTCCCTACGGTGTCGAGTACCTCGCGTGCCGCCGGGAGGACTTCGGTGCCGATGCCGTCACCGGGGATGAGGGCGATGCTGTGGTTCGTCATGGCTCGAATTCCAGCAATCGCACCTGGTCCGGGTCCAACACGTATGGCCGATGTCCCTCATAGGCTGCCCCTATGAGCCGGCGGGACGGCGATGTCCAGGAAGGCGCTGGCAGCCGGGGTCGGCTGCGTCTTGCGGCTGACCAGGATGTTGTGCTGAAGGGAGGTCGGTTCCAGGTCGAGGACGAGGGCTCCGGCCCGTTGGGACAGGTCGGCCCAGGATTCCGTCACCACCGCCAGCCCCACGCCCCCGAGCACGAGCGGCAGGAAGGCCATGCGGTGTTCGGTCTCCACCGCGATGCGGACGTCGATGCCCTGCGCCTGCAGGTCGTCGACGTAGGCGCGGATCCCGGTCCCCCGCTGCCCGACGATCAGCCGATGCCCTTCGAGCTGTTCGCGTTGAACTGCCTGTCCGGCCGGGAAGGGGCCGTCCATCGGGGTGACCAGGACGAGCCGGTCCTCTCCGACATGGTGCGGGACGACGTCCCGACTCGGCAGCGGCGACGAGGTCGTCAGCAGTCCGAGTTCACAGCGTCCCGTGCGCACCATCTCGACCACGTCCTCGCGGGTGAGGGCCACGCGCAGGCCGAGCGACACCGCCGGATGGCGCTCGGTGAAGCGCTGGACCATGGTGCTGAGGGGTTCGATCGTGGGTGAGGCCATCGCGGCGATCTCCAGGCGCCCGCTGCGCAGTTCACGGACGGCACCGACGCTGGCCCTGGCGAGCTCCAGGGCGTGCAGGGCTTCCCGTGCCCGCGGAACCAGGGCGGCACCGGAGTCGGTGAGGACCACCCTCCTGCCGATCCGGTGGAAAAGTGGGCTGCCCAGGTCGCGTTCCAGGCCCTGGATGGCCTGTGACAGGGACGGCTGCGACACGTAGAGCACCGCAGCGGCGCGATTGAAACCACCCTGGTCCACGATGGCGAGGAAGTACGTCAGCTGCCGGAAGTCCACGGTTCAGCGTAGGCCGTCCGCGACGAAACGCACGGCTCCTTCCCCGCCGCGCCGGAGCAGGCCGGCCGTGGGGGCGGGGAAGTGCGTGCCGATCACGAGCGTTCCCGTGTCGGCGTACCGCTCGACGAATGCCCGCCGAGTGGCAGCGGCCTGCACACCGTCGGCGTCGGAGAGGCACGCCGCGTCCGGTTCGATGAACTGCACCGGGTGGTGCACGTGGTCACCGGTGATCACGCCACGGTCCCCGCCGGACTCGACCACGACCGCGACCTGGTCGTGGTGAACCTCAACTACCGGCTCGGACCGCTCGGCCTCGTGTCCTGCGCATCGGACGACGGCGCGGAGCACCACAACGTCTGGCTGACCGACCAACTCGCCGCGCTGCGGTGGGTCCAGGACAACATCGCCGCCTTCGGAGGCGATCCCGACAACGTCACCGTCGCCGGCCAGTCCGCCGGTGCCGTTTCCACCGCGGCACTC